>CAZSHR010000083.1:0-7742 GCA_964606725.1 uncultured Coxiella sp. | reverse complement strand
CTTTAAAACTGGAATCTCCTCAGACCTTTACTAAAACACTTAAAGAGACTATCGCGGATAGCGTCTTATCACTAAGAATGAAGCACGGTAAGGAGTTGCATCTCATCGTGCATTTAGAGCACCATACCCGCCCAAAAAAATGGATTGCACTCTATTTCAGGCAATTCCGCGAAAAATATCTGTTTGAGCTAGCCAACAGTAAAAAACTGTCTGTCCTGCCGATTGTATACCCTATTTTTGTCTACCAGAACAAAAAACCATTTCCCTACAGTACCGATTACTATGAACTGTTTGCAGACCCTGAGCTTGCACGAGAATACATGGATAAGCCGCTGGAGGTGCTTAATGTCTGTCAGGCAGACGATGAAGAGCTGCAAAAAGAGCCAGACGCTTCACCCACTTATTTAACCTTAAAATACATGATCGCTGATAACTTTGATCAAGCCTGTCAGGAAAAAATTGTACCAGCGGTAAAAAGTTTAGTTGAGCGTAAACCCTGGCTGCGTGATCAGATTATAGAACAACTCGTTAACTATATTTTTGGTAGTGGCAGATTGCCAGACTCGGAAAAGCTTGCTAGAATATTAAGCAACATTGACGAAAAAGCGGAGGGTATTGTGTTAACTTTAGCGCAATCACTTAGACAAGAGGGGCATATGGAAGGACAGCGCGAATTGATTTTTGATATGCTCAAAAACGGAGCAGATTTAGAAATTCTTGCTAAATTCACGAAGCGGAAGCCGGAAGAAATTGAAAGATTTTTAAACAAAGAGAAGCAAGAAGAGACGGTTTAGCCGTCTGCTGAAAACTGTTTGATTTTTTCGTTGCAAATGAGCTGGGTTAGGTCTTGAAGCTGCTTGACTCGGTCAGACAACGTTAAGAGTTCCTTTTGTGTAATCTGGTAGCTTGGCTTATAGCGAGCATCCACGTAGGCTTTGCTTAGCAAGTTAAATAGGTGACAGTTTTCAGTGCTATCCAAAGGAAACAGCTTGCTTAGGCGATTATCCAGTAAATTTGCAAACTTTCGCAATACCTCAAGGTCATGTGTATTGGGTTTGTATCTCGTAAACACTAACAAGACCGTACTGTAAAACTGCTCAGTTGCTTGGTGAAGCAAAAATACGGCTTTTTTATACTGCTTCTCTTTGGCACAAAAAGAGGCGATACCGTAAAACTCCTTAGCACTGGTAAACCAGTATTCAAAATCTTCCTCAGCTAGTCTTTTACGCTCCTGCGGCAACAGTTCCCTGCTTTCACTCAGTTGATACTGCTGTAAATCATAGAGCACAATGCCCTCCCTCTTAATGTCAGTAAAAAAATACTGAGCCTTCTTAAGACGCTTATTAACGAACTCAATATCGTGCACAATAATTGAGGCAGGTGTTTTAATACTGCGCTCCTTTGCTAACAATGATTGGATTTCATGCTCGTATTTTGCCTGGGCATGTTCGTTTTTATTGCCAACAATCACCAGCAAATCAAAGTCACTTTGGTAGCGGTAACGCCCATCCTCGTCTTTTTACTCCACCCAGTCGCCACGCGCGTAACTCCCAAACAGGATAACCATCTCAATGTCAGCAATCGACTTGGTCACCGCTGTAATTTTGCTAAGTTCAGCTTGCTTATTAGGTGGCAGACTGCTTACATCCGTTTTCATTTAAAATACCTTTGATAAAATTTAAGCGATTACAAGCCAACCTGACTATTTAACCAAATATCCTCAAACGGTCGTCATACTTCTTCAAAAACCTGCTTTAAGATAAAATCCGCGATTTTTCGCATTGGCTCTTTTAGTCGGTCAACATCTGAAATTATATAGCCTGCTGTCACGTCAGAATTGATAATCTTGTGGTTGAGTAAGCGTTTTAAGGCGTAGGCCGGAATGTCGAGTGATTCCGCTATGCTGATAAACGTCCTGCGTAAATCGTGCAGTGTAAATTGAACTCCCGATGCTGCAATAATTTTAAGTATCTGTTTGCGGGGTTCCGCAAAGTGGCTATTGCCTTTGGCGTTGGGGAATACGTATATTGAATTAGCGTTTGCTCTGCGATTTTCCAGCATTTTAACCAGATAATCCGGCTAATCGCTGCGTGCATAACTACCAAACAAGATAGTCATTTTAATTATGGCAGGCGCTCTTACTTTAGGTTTAATTTTAATCAATTCGGATTATTTAGCAGTTGGCAGGCAGCTAAGATCAGTTTCCAACGGACAAATTCCTTTATAAGTACAAAACCGTGAAGATTATATTGGCAGTGATACTCAAGCAAAAATCACTATTTACTACATATCCCTTAACTTTCCGAAACTGGCAAGGCATGAAATTTAATCTCGACAATTGCCCCCAGTGCAGCCGCAGCACGTTTCAAACTTTTTAAGGTAATATTCTTTCCTGATTCCATTTGCTGGTAATTCTGGTAACTGACTCCCATTGAACGTGCTACATCAGCCATCGTATAGTGACGTGATGAGCGCAGTTTATGTAATAGTACGGGTACAGCAACTTCTGGACTAACTGTAACTAGCACCTCTCCTTTGTGGCAAGCCGAAGGGCTAGGAATGTCCAGCTCGTCTTGTGCCATATCCAACAATAACATGTCCAATACTTCTTGTGCGTTAAATAAGGCTTCCTCGTAAGTATCACCCTCTGTAAAGACATTTTTTAAATCACGAAAATTCACCACAAAGCCATCACCATCCGCAACGATTTTAGCTGGATAAACTAACGATAATTCTTGGTTCATCATATACCTCACTTCAATTTTACCCCTGTTACGCGCTCAATGTTGCGTAACGTTCCTGGTTTTAAGTCCTTCTTTCCATGTACAGGAACAACAATCGGTGGGAAACCGGATTTTTTAAGCTTACAATGGCTTCCTTGTGTACTCACGTGCTCCCAACCTACTTGCTTAAGCTGTTTCATGATAGGTTTTCCATTCATGCTTGTTTTTACCTGAAATTGAAAAACGGGCAACTAGTTACAACTATAGCAGAAGATTTTTAAAGATACAAGTTAAAACTTGTATTTTGAATTGGGAGTTGATCCAAAAAAGAATCGATGCCCATTTTTTGATAAATAAAATTTATGCTGCCCACACAATTTTTTTATACGGATTGCCCCCGTCTTATCAAAGAGCTGGATTCTGAATCATCTTGACTTAAGCCCTTTGTCGATTTGAATATTGGCAGAAAATCAAAATTTTGTAGCAGTAAAAAATCATAAAGTAAGAAAAAGTCACAAGGCTTAAGTCAATTTGACTCACTTAAAATAAAAGGGGGGTGTCCTTATCACAAAAATCCTTCTGATTCTGGTCACCTTAAAATTCTTTTTAAATCAAAAAGTTAAGCCTTATGCCGCGTAGTTTCGCATCCTGTAATAAAGTGTCTAAAAGACGGGGATTCCTATCAGAGGACCTGGGTTTTTACAGTTTTTGATGAGATGGTGTATAATACTTGCTAGAAATTATTGCATATCTGCTGGGGAAGATGCCAACGTGCTTATGTTGCTTGTCAAAATTTCTGCGCCATTGATTAGTCTGTTTGTTTTTGCATTAAGCAATGGTTTTTTATCAACCTTGCTCAGTGTTAGATTGCATGAAATGGGTTACGGTGCGCTAATAGTCGGGTTATTATCAACAGCCTACTATGCCGGCTTGATTGGTGGTGCATTTCGTAGTGAGAAATTAATTTATCGCATCGGTCACATTCGTTCTTTTGCTGCTTTTTCCTCAGCGATTGCAGCAGTTACGTTATTGCATGGGATGTGGATCACTCCTTGGTTTTGGATAGTATTACGCTTAATTGGCGGTGCAGCAACGGCGGGATTATTTGTGGTTATTGAAAGTTGGTTGTTGACGATTAGTGTTAATGCTAATCGGGGCCGCGTTCTTGCTATCTATATGGTAGTCATTTATTTAGGTCAAGCGATAGGTCAACTTTTCTTGAATATTGCTAGCGCAGATGTGTTATTCCCATTTGCAATTAATGCTATGCTCGCATCGCTTGCTGTCATTCCTTTAGCGATAACTAATGCCGATTGTCCTCACTGTGAATCAATTTCAGCTTTAAAGTTCTATCAACTCTATTTGTTATCTCCTTCAGGAAGTATTGGTTGTTTGTGTGCAGGGCTTTTATTAGGCGCAATTTATGGTTTGATGCCGTTATATTTGATACAGACGCTAAATCAATCTAATTTATTAGCTTGGATGATGGCAGTCACTATTTTCGGTGGCATGTGTTTGCAGTATCCGGTAGGGCGTTTTAGTGACACGATTGAACGCCGAAAGGTATTAATTGCAATTTGTGTTTTGATGGTATTCTGCTGTTTATTATTAGCTGAGGCTACTATGCATCCTGCTATTGTTGCTGTATTGCTTTTTTTCTTAGGTGGTGCTGCATTTGCTGTTTATCCTATTAGTATCAGTCATGCTTGTGATAGTATTGAAACAAAAGACATTACAGCAGCGACTCAAGGATTGTTAGTTTTTTATAGTTTAGGTGCTGTGTTAGGGCCACTTATTGCTTCTGTTGTGATGCATTATGCCAAGTTAACTGGCTTACCGATATTTTTAGGTGCAGTGTCACTCATTTTGGGTTTTTTCTTTCTATGGCGAAAAGCCAGTACTCCTCGCGCTGTTCAAGAAGAGCCATTTATGCCGATGGCACAGACCACACCTATATTAGCTGAAATTGATCCACGTGGTGAAAGTGACATCGATACAAATCTGCCTGACTAGCTGCTATAAGGTTTGTTTACTAACCGTATGCGAATAATTGACTTATAGAATAGGATATTTTTATGAATTTATCTGTAAGCTTGCTCTTTTTTTACAGGAGAAAACATAAATTGCTGCTGATTACTGAAGTTAACTAATTTTAATATTGCTTATGACCGGTATTTTATTACAATGGCGTGTAGTTTGTTAATCTTTACTGGAGTAATTAGTGATTCATTTTGATATTCGTCAGCTAATGAAATTTATGCAAGGCTGTTTTGGAGTGGTTGATCAACAATCGTGTGTTTTGTGACGATTAATGATCAGTGAGCTAATTGGATTGGTTTTCGTAATGGTGAGCAAGCTATTGGTATTGATCCTTGTGGGATAAAATATTCTGCTGCAGAATTAGGATTTGAATGGATGAAGCAAGATATGCTTGCATTAAGCAGTGAGATACCAAAAAAATTCCTTTCTTATATTTGTACTGCTGGTAATATTTGGCGATTAATAGCGGGGGAGAAAAAATCGTTTATAATCAAAGTGTTAATCAAAAGCAGGTATTATTTCATTTTATAGAGCTGACACAATTTAGCGTTTTAGATGTTTTCGCATTTTTAAAAAAATCTAATGGCTTTCCTAAAAAAGAAAAAATTGCCGTTACTTTATCAAAAAAATATTCTCTCATAAATAAAATTGGTATGATGGTGTCAGAAATAAAGATGTTGTGGAAAAGGAGTATCTTGATTTTATTCTTGATAGCATCCCCGATAAAGCTGAAATATTGGATTTGGGCTGTGCTGTGGTACAGATGAACCGTTAGACCGTATATGGATTTCGATAAGGGAGTAGTGGCCGGCAGTTATCATGGTATTCCTTACCCGTCGATTTTGGAAGCTTTATACATTCAACCGTATCATAAGAGCCTGGTTTTAGAAATGGTTACCATTGACTCCAACCTTATGCACTTTGTGCTGCACTGCCTTGCCAAAAAGGAATTGACAGTGGCCCGGCTAGCTCTTGATTTGTTGCCGATCAACGTTGCTTGCTATTCTTTGGGATTCTTGCGACAATTCTTGTTTGAATTCTGACTTTAAGCGGTTGCGATCCAATTTTTGTTGATTATGCCTAATTTCCAAGTTTTTTAGGTCTGTGTAAAATGCTATATGGAATTGTAACTTCTCATATTTGTACTCGTCAGCATCTCCAGCACCGCCGTATAATAATTTATACGGATATTCGCACTTGGCTGCTGTAGCTTCCCCTCCTAAGTGCGCCCGTCCTTCATTTATTACCTTACTCCAATTGCTAAATTTCTGTTTATCTGTCACCCCAGCACATTTTTCAGTGATATTTTGTGTCGTCCATGATGTATTGTTGCTCGGTTCGGTTGCGATAAATTGAGTCACTAGATAGCCTGGCCATGTGTACTGCTCACCGCCCACGACTTTTACCAAATGGTCACATTGTTTTTTGTAATCCCATTTTGAATAATTAGTCAAATAATGAGTATATTCTTTTATCGTGTCCTCGTAGGTATATAACTGAATGTCATCGCGCTCATCCAGTGCCAATACTTGAATTGCTGCTTCTTTTATTTCCGGAGTATTGAAGTATTTCATCACCGCCTCACACAGCTTAATATCGCCAATAATCCAGAGATATTGAAATAACGTCACTTTTTTGTAGATTTTTTTCTGGCCATCTTTCGCCCGCTCAAAGGCTTCATAAAAATCACCCTGGGCGTAAACAAGATGCGGGTTTTTACCCAGCATCGCGTTAACTTTGCCTAGCTCGTAATGGCTAGCGGCTCGCATGAGCTCCTGAAATTCTTTAGCAAGGTGACTTACCGATTTGGCTTTACGCTCAACTCGTTGGCAGTAAGTGAGGATATGCTGGTATATGTCTGGTAAAACTTTGGGTGTTGTTGTTCTAGTCCTTGTTAACTCTTCAACAGATTTAAGATTTTTCGCACTGTGAAATGCAATTTTGCTGGCAATGTGATTTAACGCATTGGCCTCTGATAACAGGAAATCTTTACAATCCAAGATTGATTTGCTTACTATGATGTTGCGCAGCACCAAATTTTCCAATTCTTGTCGCTTTTGTTCATCGGTCAATTTATCTTTATTTACCTGAGCGATTGTTGTTTGTTTTTCTGCTTCAATTTGTACTTGATGATCGGCTAAATTTTTCTGATGCATCTGAATTTGACCGCTGATACTCGCAACAGTTACATATTCTTTATTGCTGAGTGCTGATTCCATCTGGGTGTGAAGTAGGCTTAATTGCTTACTAGCTTTCTCGTTCACAGTGTCCAGTTTAACTTGATAATGACGCTCAATGTGCGATAACTTGCCACTGCGCAGTACTCGGCGCATTTTGTAGAGCAAGAAATACCGCATAATGAGGTTTGCACTGTAAGTTCGCTTGAGTGCGCTGGATGTTTCTGAGGATTGGTAAAGTTGAGTTATGAACTGCGCAAGAGTTTTATCTGATAATTCGGATGGCGTAAAGTCAGGTGCATTTTCCATGGGAACCTCTCAAGTTAACGAATGACTGTGTTCAGGAGACAGCAAACTCGCTGTACACATGAATAATGTAAGATTATGCGCTGTTTGCTGTCAAATTGTCGAGGCATTAACCTAGTATTTTCAAAAATAATGTTTTTTTAAGGATTTTGGCAATGACAAGTGAGCAAAAAAAATTACAGGTTAAAAGTGGCAATTTAAGGGATACGTTAACAAATGCTGCTGTCTGCAACGAATGGTTTATTGCTTACATCAGCAACTCCGTTATTAATTTTTTACACGGTAGCTAATTTTTTTTTGGATTAGTGAAACATTCACTTTATGAATTTTCATCATTCATGCTAACTACTATACTCGTTGATCAGTATGCTACAGAAATTCACTACTCGTATGTGAGCAGTGAAAATTTTATTGAATAAAATCAATAAGTTAATGATGCTCGTCTGCGACTCGCAGAGACAAAATGCGGGATAATGGACAAAATGTCATGGTAAAA
>CAZSHR010000082.1:0-8192 GCA_964606725.1 uncultured Coxiella sp. | reverse complement strand
GCATGGGGCGCAAGAGGTCGTCAGTTCGAATCTGGCCGTCCCGATTATTTTCTGGCCTTGATTTTTACTGTTGGTCTAATAATTTATCAGTCCTGAGCGTTAGAACGAGGCCACACGAGAGTGCAGCAATAATTAATGCGCTGGTAATGATATAAAACATAAAAGCTCCTTAGTAGTATGAAGGGTCATTTCCTTCAATATCTGCACGAGTAATCGTCTTTTTTCGTGACCAAAGCGTATGAAAAGCAAAGATTTTATAGCACAAAATAATTGCCAATAACACCACGCCAACATAGAGCATAACGTTCAAAGCGTATTGGCTAGAGGTTGCATTCCATACCGTGAGACTTTCATTAATATGCGTAGATGAGGGCATAATAAATGGGAATAAGGTGGCTCCTGCTGTGGCAATAATTCCGCCGATGGCAATGGCACTGGCCCAAAAGCATAGTACGATTCGTCGTCGATAATTTGCCCATAACGCTAAAAACAAACTCAGATAAGCGATAACAGGAGGGTAAAATTTCCAAGGATAAGTTAAATAGCTTTTGATCCAAGCTCCTGTGTTTTGGGTCACAACATTATCTAACGGGTACAGTGTTGGGTTGGCTGCTGATGAGACCAGGACATATCCTTTAATCTGATAAGCAACCCAAAAACCCGCTATAGTAAAACTGATTAGAATTAAAACGGAGAAAACATAAAAAAGCTTATGGGCCATTTCACGCAAATGCGATTCAGTGCGCCGTTGAATATAGGCTGCACCATGCATTAATGTCATTACCACAGAAATTATTGCTGTTAATACTGAAAAAAAACTAAATAGTTGGCCAAAATTTCCGCTGTAAAAACTCCTGAATGTTTTGGCATCAAAGTGAAAAGGCATTCCTAGCAAACAGTTTCCTAATAGTAATCCAAAAATAAAAACAGGTAGGGCGCCACTGACAAACAAGCCTATGTCCCAGAAACGTCGCCAAAGATGTTTGTTAATTTTTCCTCGATAGTCAAACCCAGTTGCTCTAAAAAAGAAAGCCCATAAAATACATAGCATAGCAGCGTAACAGCCTGAAAATGCAGTGCTGTACACGACTGGCCAGACAACAAATAAGCCACCACCGGCAAATACAATCCAGGTCATATTGCCATCCCAAACTGGTGCGCTAGTGTTTAGTACTACACGTCTGTCGGTTTCATGGCGCAAGAAAGGCATAATCATGGTAACTCCAGCGTCGTATCCGGCAGTGGTCGCATAAATAATAAGGACAATGCCAATGAGAACCCACCAAATAATTTGTAAAAAATTATAGTCTAGCATGGTCTTTTCCTGGTTTTTCAAAATGGTAGCGCTTGGTGTGTAAGCAACTTGGTCCCAATCTGGCGTATTTGAACATTAGGAATAATTCAATACAGAATAGGCTGATATAAAAGAAAGCAAACCCGATAATGCTGGTGACAATGGTAGTGGTGTTGATAGTAGAAACTCCCATAAAAGTGGGGAGAAAATTATGGACTACCCAGGGTTGACGACCTGTTTCTGCTAATACCCAACCGCACTCAGCAGCGATATAGGGCAAAGGAATGGAATACAAAATGCATCGTAAATACCAGCGTTGCCTGTGTAAGGTATTGCGAAAGCAAAACCACAATCCCAGTCCCATAAATAAAGTAACTAGCGCCCAGAATCCTATCATAAAACGAAAACTCCAGAAAGCAGTTGCTACAGAAGGAATAGCACTCCAGGCTGCTTGATCTATTTGTTTTTCTGTTGCCTTGAGTGGGTCTTTAGCAAAATTTCGTAGTAAAAAGCCAAACCCTAGGTCTTTTTCATGATTAAGATACATTGCTTGTATATCAGGGCTGGTTTTTTTATTCAGCAGCTCTTGTAAAGCAGCATAGGCTTTCTGACCACTTTGGATGCGTTTTTTAAACTCAGGAACCAATTGATCGGCCCCTGGAACCGTTCCTGTCAAGGAGTGTGTGGCAATCAAACTGAGACCATAGGGGATTGCAATGGTGAAATAATTTTTACGCTCTTTTTGTGAAGGAAAGGCAATAAGATACCAGGCTGCGGGTGCTTTTTGTGTTTCCCACTGTGCTTCAATAGCTGCCATTTTTTCAGGTTCGTATTGAGCGACTTCCAAACCATTTTCATCACCATAAAAGAAAACGGATAAAGCGCAAACCATGCCAAAGCCAGCAGCCACAGCAAAAGATCGCTTGGCAAAGCCAATATCCCGTCTTTTTAGCAGGTAAAATGCGCTGATGCCCATAACAAATACCGCTCCGGTAAAATACGCCGCGAAAGCGACATGACCAATGCGAATTTGTGCTAAGTGGTTTAAGTATAGTGCGGCGATGCTGTGTAGCTCTAGACTCATATTCTGATAGTTGAAAGTGGTTGCACTTGGGTGTTGCATCCAACTGTTTGCCGCGAGAATATTGACAATCGACAATGTGGCACCAATCGCCATAAATAGGGTAACCATGAAATGTCCCCTGCGGCTCAGTTTGTTCCAGGTAAAGAAGAACAAACCAAACATGGTGGCTTCTAACATAAACGCTGTAATGCCTTCGATTGCTAAAATTGGTCCGAAGCTGCCACCAATCATCCGTGAGAAGTACGCCCAATTTTGCCCAAACTCAAATTCCAAGGTAATTCCAGTGATGACTCCCATTGCGAAGTTAATCGCCAGTAATTTACCCCAAAACTGGGTCATATCTTTGTAGACGATTTTTCCTGTCTTGAGATAGGCTGCCTCCATGATGACTAGTAACCAGGTCAAGCCAAGTGTAAGTGGTACAAACAGAAAGTGAAATAAAGCTGTGAGTGCAAACTGCGCCCGCGAGATAGCAACAACGTTATCTGGTAATAGCATGTCAGCTCCTTCTGATACGTTAGGCAATACTCTATCATAAAATCCGTTAATAATCAGTAAAATAAACGGGTTATTCTTAAATGATGACTGCTGGGTGGGGTGATAGTATTCATTAAACAAGCATGATTTTGAGTTTTTAATCAACAAATTAGCAAAAAGAATAACTGCTTGGTTGACAATGAGTCAAAACATGGCAAAATGCTTACATATATGTAGGACATAAGTAACTTTTTTTGTCTTTCATAAACTGTTTTAATAGACTACAATTACTAATATGGATGTTAGAGATAGCGTTAAGCTAACGGACAAAAGGACTTAAGTACAATGTAAGGAGAGGAACATGTTGATTTTAACACGTCGTATTAGTGAATCCATCATTATCGGTGAAGATATCAAGATTGCAGTATTAGGCGTAAAAGGCAATCAAGTGCGTTTAGGCATTGATGCGCCTAAAGATATTTCAGTGCATCGTGAAGAGATTTACGAGCGTATTCAGCAAGAGAAATTTGGTGATAGTGATACTGATAGAGACGATAGTTAGTAGCAGACTCTGTGTTTGTTGTCTTGTTACTTCTTGATAGCACCCTCTAATTTTATATGCTAATATTTTCGTCTTATTCGTTTGGTAGCAACTAATGCTCTTGATTTAATATGGTGAGAGTTTTCAGTAAGAAGCCCAAGAGATGAAAATTCTCCTGGGATGGGGTTGATCACACCTTGATTGCGCCCGTAGCTCAGTTGGATAGAGTAATCGGCTTCGAACCGATTGGTCGGGAGTTCGAATCTCTCCGGGCGCGCCAGTAACAGTTCAGCTCCCTTGAACAGAAAAGTTGCTCAAAGTGCTCATGTGTTTGTATACATTCTGCACTTTTTCGCAAATTTTATGTCCAATAGGGAGTCTGTTATTACCGCTATTCTTCTTCAGACCTATTCAACTTGCCCAGTTCTTCCTCTACTTCCAGCAATCCATGCTGTATTGCTAGTAAAGTGAGTTGAACATCGTTCTTAATACCCAGTTTTTCAAAGACACGATAACGATAACTGTTAACTGTTTTGGAACTGATGTGGTGGCTGTTTGCCACTTGTTTGGGTTTTTCGCCGCGAATAATTCGCAGTACGACTTGCATTTCTCGATCTGATAAGCGGTCAAAAGGTGATCCTGCTTTTTGTGTCGCGCTGTTGTAAGCCATTTGGTTAGCAATATTGGCATCGATGTAGCGTCTTCCAGATGCTACTGCTTTGATAGCTTTCACTAACTCTGAGGGTTCGGTATGCTTGGTGAGATAACCAACCGCGCCGGCTTTTAGTAGTCTCGGGGGATAAATATCGTTGTCAATACTGGTTAGAACCAAAATTTTAGTATCGGGTTGATAGCGTAGGATACGTTGTGTTGTCACCAGGCCGTCCATATCCGGCATTTTTAAATCCATCAGAATCACTTGTGGTCTATTTTCTTTAGCTAGCTTTATAGCACTTTCACCACAATCGGCTTCACCAATAATGTTAAAGCTGTTGTCACCTTCTAAGATGCGACGTACGCCTTGGCGAGCAACGGCATGGTCATCGACAATCAGGACACTAATCATAGAGCTATTCCCTAGATTTTTTCTGGTTACTTCTGCTATACAGTAAGACATTATTCAGTACTGGGTGAAGAAATTATAGCAGAGTCTGTAGGAGTTTGGCGAATTTTTTTTCTAGTCAGGTCGCAAGAGGATTTAGCTGAAAGAGACAATAAAGCACTGGCCTTAATTGGAAATATTTTAGCCACTTGAGCTGGGTTTGCTCGCAATGACCTTAAGGTTCGGTCAGAAGTACGGTATTGACATAACATGCTATTGGCTGACAATGTTACGGTCATTATTTATTTTTTATAATTAGATGTGGTGCAGAGCTTGTGGGAAAAAGGATGGTTGATTGAAGAAGGAAGGGCTTATTGATTGATAAGGGGTAGTTATGCAAAACAAGGCTATCAAAAAAAAGATGGAAAAAGCGGGAAAATCTGATAAACAGCAAAGCACACAAAAACAAGAATTAACCCATGCACCTCGTCAGGCACACGACAGCTATTTTAAAGCGGCTTTTTCAGATTTAGAGGTCTCGCGTGATGTCTTGACTCAGCGGCTTCCAAAGCAGTTAGTTGAGCTTTGCGATTGGAATACTTTGTGCTTAGAAAACCCTAATATACAAAGCGAAGTATTGAGAGAGAAGCTTGCCGATGCCATTTTCTCAGTTAAGTTGCGAGACCGAGGTGACTTAAAAGTGTTTTACCATATAGAACATTTATCAAGACCCAAACGCTGGGTGGTGTTATATTGTTGGAAAGTGATCTTTGATTATTTGTATAAATTGCGAGAGAAAGAAGGGGTTAAAAAACTGCCCTTAGTGGTGCCGTTAATCCTGTACCAAAACCCCCAGGCTTTTGGGCATAGCACGGATATTTGCGACTTCTTTGATGATCCCGAACTTGCTAAAGAGTACCTATTCAAGCCGATACAGTTGTATGAAATTTGTCAAGCTGGTGACGAAGCAATGAATACACAGGCTAAATCGGGACTGGTGCAGGCAACCATGAAATATATCTATTCATCCAGGTTCACGGATGTATTTGTTGATCATATTGCTCCGTATATGAAATTGTTGGTCAAGAAAGAGTCTCAAGGAGCCAAAACGCTTTTGCTGCAAACACTGTCGTACATTGAGTGTAAAGCGAATATTCCAAGTAAGGAAAATTTTGTTAGAATAGTGGGTGAGATTGATAACGAATTGGAGGCAACCATGCTAACAATGGCACAACAATATCGTGAAGAAGGCAAGCTTGAAGGTAAGCTTGAAGGTAAGCTTGAGGGTGAGCAAATAGGTGTTGCAAAAGGGAGGCTTGAATATGAGCAAAAATTGATCAAAAACATGCTGCAAAGAGGTATAACCCCTAGCGAGATTGCTAACATAACTGGCATTGCTGCGGAGAAAATCCAAAAATTAGTTAGGACTTACTTCTCGCGCAATAAAAACAGAGAAACCGAAGCAGTTTAACTTGATGGTTTGCGTTAATCAGTGTTGGTAATTTCCGTATGGATGGGGTTGAGACTTAAAAACAATCAACCTGTGCTACCACCTCTTGGGCTGTTCATAGGGCTACTAGAAGGTGAGATACTAGTTATTACTTTATCCCACGTTAATTTACTAAAGAAGCTATAGCTGAAGCTAGTACCTTTTTGATTATTAGATTCAGTAGCGGACTTATTTTTTTCTTTTGCTGCACTAAATAAAAAAGTGCCAATTTGGTTTGGCATGTTGGTAAGAGAGGCAACTAAATATGAGATTACAGCAGCAAATACGCTAGGTTCTGGTTTAGGTTTAAAGCTTTTTGAAATTAATGGGAAAAAGAGAATTTCATTATCTCTTATTCCATCCGCTGCTAATAATGAAAAAGTTGCATCAGCATCGGGCCTTTGATCAATTTTTCTGATTTCAAGTTTTGTTACCGCGTAATATTGTGTGAGACTCTGTATATTGGGGCTTGTATAGGTGACATAAATGGTTTCTTCAAAATAGTCACTTAAGTTAGTTTGAATATCAGCTAAACAGCTATCAATCGTTTTTCCATCTGGTGGTTGATGGGTTTCTGTTTTTTTAAAAGAGTATTGGTTTGTTAGCTGCTTTTTAGTTAACAGTCTTTCTAGAGCATTGCAACTATGGAAGTTATTGGAGTTTCCATTAGTCAAAAGTGCGATATCAGCACCTGAAATTAAAATTTTTGACTCGCTATAGTCGTTTTCTTGTTTAATTGTATTTAACTGAGTTAAAAAATCATATTCAGTACTTAATTGGAAATTAATTTTTTCAGATTCCCTAATAAAAGAAACAGGTTTTTTATCAGAAAGGCTAAGCTTTCTTTTTTCGCTGCTCATTAATCCATTAAGATTTTCAAGGTTTGAGAAATTTTTAAGGAAGGTAACAGATTCTTGTGTAATGGTATGAAAAATCGCTTCTGTGCAAATCAAGGGATTTCCTGCTTGATTTACAAAGTAAACACGAAGAAAAGTGGAAATATTGTTTTCTGCTGCCATCATACAAGCATAGATAGTTTCTTTGTCTGCATTATCCAGACTAATTAAATTTTGGCAATTAGCTAGTTTTCCTGTTGTAGCAAGTTCTTGCTGAAATTGCTTCAGTTTATCCTTGTCTTGCTTTTTAGCATGCTCTAATTTGAGTGGGCTGTTTAAAGTCGCTTGAAATTCACTCAGAAAGTAGTACTGAATGATTTTTTTTGCGTACTCAGCATCACTGATGGTATCAGTGTCATCTGATATTTTAACAATGGCTGCGGCAAAATCTAACAGCAATTGGTTTTCGTAATTAATCAACTTTTCTTTAATGCTTTTTTGATCAGGATTTTCTTTTTTTAGAAGTTTTGATAAGTCAGTCACTTCATCAACATTGATTATTGAGGTAGGTACGGCAGTTTCATCGGATTCTTTCTGTCTAAAAACAGATAAGCTCCAATCACCACTGTCTTCCCCACGTGCTAACTCATAAAAGTAGGGGTGCTTATCACCGTGGGTTTTAATGACAATTTTTTGTTCAGAAGTACCTTGGCTTTTCATGACTGCTCTCTTAAGTAAACATTATTAATTGAATCTTAATATTAAAAGCTTAAGGTTTTCTTAAATTTTTACCATAATTTCCTTTTCTTTGGTTCCAGCTCGGGGTTTCTTAACGTGAGTTCGATGAAAAGATTATTTGAGTTAATAGATTAGTTTTTTATTGAACAATTATACTTGTTTGAGCTTGCAAAAACACTCTCTTTGAAAACTGTGGTGTGTCAATGTCGCCCCCTTTTTTAAAACTGCGGTATGCACATATCGTATTCTATTGAGAATTAAAAGGAGCGGAAAAATACTGGAAAGGCTGAGGAAATATGAAAATATCACCCCCTTAACAAACTGCGGTATGCACAGATCATATTATTCAAAGTAAGTTACTCTTAATAACATTAAGATTCCGTAGAGATAGACAGGCAATTGTAAAAAAATCACCCCCTTAACAAAGGGGGTCACTGCGCCAAAGGCGCAGTGGGGGGGATTTTTAAGACAGCAAATTTTATCTTGAAATTTTTTTTTAATCCCCCCGACAACTAACGTTGTCGGCCCCCTTTTAAAAAAAAGGGGGCAAACATATTCTAAACAAGCTCTAGGGTTTATTAAGCTCCCGAGTACTTTATCAGTTTTTAATTCTCAAAAGAATACGATGTGTGCATACGGCAGTTTAAAAAAGGGGGCGATATTTTCATATTTCCTCAGCCTTTCGAGTATT
>CAZSHR010000081.1:0-8259 GCA_964606725.1 uncultured Coxiella sp. | reverse complement strand
AACTATCCTCAATGCACTACCTGGAATTATTTTTTGGAAAAATAAAGAATCAATTTATCAAGGCAGTAATGATTCATTTGCTACGTTACTTGGATTAAGCTCACCTGCTGTGCTAATTGGTCTCAGTGATTCACAGCTTGAAGCGAAACTGAAATGGTCACCACGCTTAGGGGATAAATTTCGCAAAGATGATTTAAAAGTAATTAACGAAAAGAAGAGTGTGACGTTTGAAGATGACCTATATGGGGCTGATAACACCTTACATACCCTGCTCGTAACCAAATCACCATTGTTCGATGAACAAGGTGAAGTTATCGGAATTATTGGCGTTGGCCAAGATATCACTGAAAACAAGCAACAAAGAAAAGCCTTGGAATTAGCAAAAAACAAAGCAGAAAAAGCGCAAGATTTAAGTCGAGAATTAGATGCCATTATTCGCTATGCACCGGATTTAATTTATTGGAAAGACATTAATTCGGTTCATTTAGGCTGTAATGACCGCTTTGCGTTACTAGCAGGATTAAACTCAAGAGATGACGTGATTGGCAAAACCGATTATGAAATGCCGTGGAAAGAACATGCAGAGTTCTTTCGCAAAGATGATGCTGACGTTATACATACCGGCATGCCCAAACTCAATATCGAAGACGTACTGGCCACCGCCTTGGGAAAAATCGAAACCGTTATTTCAAACAAGGTTCCGCTAAGAGATCGAGAAGGAAAAATAATTGGCATTTTGGGCATTGCCACAGAAATTACTCAGTTAAAAGCCACTGAAGAAAAGTTACGTGTCGCCTTATCTCACGCCGAAGCTGCTAACCAAGCCAAATCAGAATTTATTGCCAACATGAGCCATGATATTAGAACACCTATCACCGGCTCGGTGGGAATGATTCAAGCCATGTTAATGATGGCACAGAAAGGAAAAACTGCACTGCAACGGAATCCCACTGTGACCGTATCCATGCATCAAGAGCTACTCAATAAAATGGAACAGTACAGCCAAATTTTAATGAACTCCACCGATGAACTATTACAGTTATGCAACCAAATTATCGATTCGATCAGTCTAGAATCTGGAAAAAATAAGGAACAACCGGAATGCTTTGAGCTGCGTCAATTAGTTCATCATATTCATGAATTATTAGAACCTGCTGCTCAACATAAAGAATTAACACTATCGGTAACAATTACTGATACTGTCCCACATTACTTAAAAGGTCTGCGTACTTATCTTGATCGAATTTTATTAAACCTAGTCGGCAATGCCTTAAAATTTACCGAAAAAGGCCATGTGAACATTAAAGTATCATCGCCTGACAGTGACAACCCTTCTACGGATAGCATTAACTTAGTCATTGTGGTAGAAGATTCAGGGGTTGGCATTCCCAAAGATAAATTCGACATTATTTTTGAGAACTTCTCACGTCTAAATCCTTCCTATGAAGGGATTTATAAGGGGCCTGGATTAGGATTATATAATGTCAAAAAGTACGTTAATGCCATGCAAGGCGTTATTGACGTAACAAGTACCGTTGGCAAAGGCACAGCATTTACAGTGCAACTACCTTTTGAAATAACTGATCGCAGTGATTATGTCAACCATTCTATTCGACCAACCCAACCAGCAAACAAACCTCAATCTGTGGATTTAAGTGACCTATGCGATGACATCTCAACTACAAACAAAGCAGGTAAATATCGCTTGCTGATTGTTGAAGACAACCCCAGTGCAGCACTAGCTATCCAAACCGCTCTGAAAGAATATCATTGTGAGTTAGACCATGCAGAAAATGGTAAACAAGCCTTAACTAAAGCACAAGAAACTGTCTATGACTTAATCCTAATGGATATTGGACTGCCTGATACAAGCGGATTAGAAGTCACTCAAAAAATTCGTAGCCTAAAAAATAAACGCTTTGCAGAAGTAGCCATTGTCGCATTAACTGGCCATCTTAATAAACGTGATGAATGCCTATCCGCAGGTATGCAAGACTTATTAAACAAACCTGCGCAACCATTAGCACTGGATAAAATACTGCGAAAATACGTCTTTGAATCGAATAAATATAACGAATCAAGCACACATACCTCTTCTAAAAAAGCGGTTACCACAAAAAACAATGAATTACCAATAATAGACTGGGATGCGTCACTACAAATGATAGGTGGTAAAGAAAATAACTTGATGATAATATTAGCAACCTTGGCAGAAGATTTGCAAGAGGCACAAAACATACTAAAAACTGCTTACGAGGAAAAAGACACCAAAACACTTCGCTACGAATTGCATAAATTATTAGGCGGTATTTGTTATTTGAAATTACCGCAACTGGATCATACAATGCAAAATTTTCAAGTAGCGGTTAATAAGGACAATCCACATCCTTTAGAATTGAAAGTAACTTATGATAGAACAAAAAAAGCCATACAAGCTTTTTTAGACTACTGCAATTTAGTCTTTAATAAGTAATAGCATGAAATACTGACCCTTTGTATGTCAAAACTATTCCACTGGCAAGCGTTCCCTTGAGGAAATCACTGGAAGAAATTGAGGGAGCTATAACAAGAATTAACTGGAAAAAAACTGCAGCGGTTCCGCTCAAAATAATAAATCTGCTTTCACACACACAGAATCGGCAACTTAAACTTGCTAACGAAATACTTTCTGACATCGAAAATAATATTGAACCACAAACTGACCCTCCTTCTTCGACCCCGTGCAACCTGCGCTTTTTTGCAGGCAAGGATGAGAATCAACCCAAACTCAACGCTGCCGATACGATTATTAATGCCAACCAATTACTTTATTGAAACACAAAAACGACTCAGGGCTATTTTGGAGACTCAATTACCGGAAGAGTTGCTGGATTGAAAAACAGCCCCCTTGCTCGCAGCTCTCGATCACCGTGTGGCCTTTACTGACTTTTTAGCCTGGAATACGTATCATGTCCGTGTCGCCTGATGTCATTCGAACTGACTGATTGACTTACAGCAGAGCTGACTGGCTGAAAAAAATTATATAGTTGCGACAACCATCCTGGCTGATCTACAACCGGAACAGTTAGTCCACGATCTATTATCATGGCTTCGACTTTTTTAGAGGTTTTTGGATCGCAAATCCGCTGCAAGAAAGTCTTGTCACTCATTTTACTATCGATCAGACACTGTGCTCCACTCAATTGGAGCAGTTTATCAATCAAGGCTAGAGCGTTCTCTTCGGTAGAACAACCATCGGATAAATTTTGTGTAATGTTATGCAATATTGACAGGTGGTGGCCATGATTCAGTTTATTTAATTCGTAAAGGATAGCGGGCCGCTTTTTGATGACATAGTCTAATCCTTCAAGGAATTTTGCCTGGCACAACGCATCGAGAATCGTACACTCAAAGTTGTCCTTAACGATAAGACTTACTCCCCCTTCAACCAATGCGCTAAAGGCAGAAAGCTTCCTTTTTCTGATCGCCATAAAAATTGGAATATCGCACAATGTACCATGGAGTGGCGATTTTCCTTTGAACACGCGACCACTCAACAAATCGGAAGAAATGACCAACTGATTCTTTTGCAGCCAGTGGGTTACTTGATCTCCACTGTTTTTCTCAATCCATTGGTACAATTCATCCATATCCAGTCGTGGATTTTCATTTTCTTTGTTTGATGAGGTTAATTCACTGTTTTTTTCATTGCGCTACCGCTTAAAACTACCCAGAACCAGCAACACCCAGACATTCTAAATCAAAAGTGACACTCACAGCAAGTGTTGCTAATCAACCACCCTGTAAACTCCTATTTTTACCCCAACGCAAATGTAGAGCTTTCCCGATTGAATTGCCTGGCAAACTGCATATGTTGCAGATTTGCAAGCAATTCATGATATCTGTTCTTATAACAAACCAGCGATTTATCCGTCAGCTACTGAACCTGTGTCAAGCTCTCGAACAAATACATGTCCAGCACTTCCTCTCGATAACTGCGATTGAAACGCTCAATGTAGACGTCATTACTAATGGTGAATTATCAGTAAATAACATCTGGACTTTCATCATTTAACCATCCCTACCTACTGCACTTGGCATGTAACACTGGCTGCGTTACCATAAATCTTGTTGTTATCTGACGAGCTAAAAAAAGTCTGCGGAATATTGAGTGTTGGCAAACAGGACTGAATCACTCCTTGCAATAGCTCCGCTATGCGATTGGCAATATCTGATGCGGCGCTATCAACATACAGCGTTGCGTAATCCAAGTCATCGTCTTCCGGCTCATACAATTTCACCGCTTCTTGATCAATCTGATTCGCAGCCAAATATTCCGCTAAATACTGCTGCAAGGTTTCCAGCGACTTTTGAACTGCAGTCGGTTTTCCTTTCGAAGCAAGGCATACAATTGAAAAATTGGTCATTGTGGTTCGCTGTAGCTGAAACTGATACCCTGCTTTAAGTTTTTGCGCCAGAAAATCCAAAAACTGTTGCCGCACCACTGCTTTAGAATTCTCTGACGACTCATCAGTCAAACCGGATGGCTGCATTGCCCCTGCTGAAACCAAAGCGGTTCCAGTATGTTGGTAATGAATATTAACGTTTCTGCTACTATTACCTGCGCCGGCCTTAAGGGTCTTATCTAAGTTAGGATCAGACTTTTCCTGGGTCACTATTTGGTTCACCATGCCTAATAAGGCGGGATGTTGTGATTGAAGCTGAGTTGATTTCATGGCCTCGAGCAGAGTCACAAGATTAGGGTCAGGAACTTCTGCCCCCAGTACACGATTCACCTTCTCTTTAGTATCAGGCGGTAACTCACGCAAAGCACTGGCTTGAAATACTCTATCGGTGGTGCTACTGCGATACTCAGTAACAGGTGGTTCCGTAAACAAGTTATCAGAACGATGTTGCTGTTGAGTAGTCGCAATAGCTGGTTGTAGATTACCTTTTGCTGTTGTTATAGCATCTGCTTGCAAAAGCCGTTTGTCTTCTGCCAAAATAACCCTGGAAGATGGTGGATTAATATTAAAATTAACGGTATCAGCATTTAGGGAATTTATATGATCAACTGCAGCGGGCTGGCTAGGAAGATAAGGAGAAGATAAAAGAGATCGTTGCCCAACTGCCTCTTTGGAACTTTCCGAGGGATTGCTTGCACCATTGACGCAACGATTTAGTACCTGATAAAGCTCAGAAGGAATCATCTCTTCTAAAGGAAAATCCGTTAACGCTTTAAAAGACTCACTTATTTTCTGCAGAAAAATCGCCTTATTAAGCACTTCAATAGACATATATTGCTTGCCCTCGTAAAAATACAATTCATCGTCAACAAAATAAGCCGATTTTCCTAACTCCATCAATCGCCTAACAATTACTTGGCCAAAAATTGACAACAACTTTCCATTTCTCTCACTGTCTTCTTGATTACAAAAATAACCCAATTTTTCGTTAAAAATAGACAACAAGTCACTTACTGAAATAGATTGTAATGCGCCGATTAAAACTAACACATTAACCTTTCTATGATGAATGTTAGTCTCTTCAAGTATGGCTTTTAATACCTTCACCGCTGGCACCAATTGGAAAATACTATTAGCAAATAGTAAGCCATGCAGCTCATCGATTGAATATTTCTCTAACAGCTTCTCATCCCCTGGATAAGCATTGATTTTTTTAATATAAAAGATCAGTTGATCTCTTGATAAACAATCGTCTTCAAATGAAAACAAAAAATAATCGCTTGGAATTTCTACTGATCGTAATCCATACAAAACCAAAGCACAACTTACTAAAAAAATCGGATGTGATTTTCTCACTTTTTTTAACTTTTCTATTTCCAAAACAATAGTTGAAATCAAAGGATTACTAAAAAGCAAAGGCTTACCATTTATAAGGCTATAAAATGTATTCAATGCTTTTAGTTTGACATCGAGACTATCATCATCAATAAGACTTGACATTTCATAAAATAAAACTTGTATTCTACTCTGATTTAACAAACGAACAGACTGGGTTTTCAATATAATACTAACAATAAGTGAGAGCCAATTTTCAATGAAACTAACTATTTCTATTTTTAAAGAACTTTTATTTTTCTTTTTTTTACTAACGCCAGGAAGTGTTATTTGCAGTAAATCTTCACGAGCATAAAAAAAATTCTCCAAAAGATCAGCGCTATTGTTATGAGTATTTATCATGCTTAAAAAACTGGAAAGCACTAAACGAAAGATAGCCGGATCAGTGGAGAAAGTGAGCTGTTTTACCATACTTGACAAAACCTTATCTTTCAGATTAAACCCAGACATTGTTTTAGTATGAGCATTAGAAAGATCAGAACAGATTATTAATAATTCTTTGAATAAGTCAAGCACTAATTCTTTCACTTTATGAGATTTATCATATTCAAAGCAATTTATTAGCTTATTAACTAGCTCAACAATGCTTAATTTTTCAAAAAAATACGCATAGTCTTTTCCTGCATTCCAACTATTAGAAAACAATGTCAAAGTATCAACAATAATACGAGACCAGGCATTAACCACAGCAATTCTTGACGACTCTGGCAGTTCACTATCTAAATTCAGACACTTAAGCACTTGCCCAAGTTCATTAAACTTTTTTTGAATTAATTTTTTAACAGAACTCTCTTTTTCATAAGGATTGGATTTAAAAACATCCTGCAACTTCAAAGAAAGCAAAATACCTAGTATATCAAAATTACTTGCTTCAACTTGCTTTATCACTTGATTGAATTTTTTACCCTGACTTTTTTGTTCTATAGATTTAACAGACATCTTAAATAGTCGTGAAATATCTGCTGTATTTTCTAAAAAAAATCCCAAGCGATTATTAATACATAACAATTTAATCAAAGCATCTCTTGCTATTTCTCCTCTAACTACGTGAGCACTATCTAACCATTCCATTAACTTTGATTTAAACGATAGAAAAGAAAACCAACTTTTTAATAGTTTAAATATGTCTTTTTTACCCAAACCAGGATTAAAAACTAAACCAAACACCCTGGTCATTTGCTCTACAGCACAACGAAGAACAGCAATTTCTACATTTTTTTCTGTTAACTGACGTGACAGTTGCTCCCACAACAAAGTAACAACTTTTTTACTAGATTTTAGTTGAATCAGTCCATTTTCTGAGGAATAAAAATGAGTGATCAGCGTAATTAATCCGTTAGCAGAAACTTGAATCAATTTATTTTTTCGAGCATCATAACTACTTTGATCATCGACTATAAAAAGAAAATCCGTCTCTTTTAACTCTTCTGTACTAAGCAATAATTTTTCGTTAAATCGATACAAAGCAATTTCCATTTTTACATGACAAACTAGCATAAACAAATCATCACTAGAAGATTGTTTCAATAACATAGTTAGAGACTGATCAAATTGCTTTAGATAAAATTCAACTAAGAAAGAATCAACATGTAATTTTAAAATTTTAATAATCCAGTTTAAAAAATTAATCGATGAAATAATAAGTTTTTCACTCATAATTTGATCATTTTTTAGCTTTTCTAGAAGAAATGTAACAAAAATATTCATGTCAACAATATCCAAATCTAAATCTATCCCCTCCTCTTCTTTACTTGACATCAGCTCAAGCAACTTGGCAAAAATACTAGGAGTATACTGCTTTGTTAAATGCAACACTCGAATTAACTGTTTAGTCGTCACATCCTCTTCTGAATTTATCCGGCTAATAAAGAAAGTTTCCATTTCTTTTCTCTGAAAAACCCAACGACTAATTTTTAAGCTCTCCCAAAAAGTATGTAGTCTGACTCTATTGATCTTATGAAAATCTAGTTGCATTCCAATCAAAATGGCAGCCCAATTTTTTATCGGAATAAACATTTGTTTTTTTAACTTGTCAGGAAAATTTTTAATAAACGCATTCGTTTCATCAAAACAACGTAGTAATAGTTGCGTTTCATTTAAGGTTATAAGATCATCTCTTTCTTTAGATAAAATAGCTTCTATAAACCAAAACAACGATTTTTTATCTTCTTGTATTGCCAGTAAACCAGCAACAAACCACCAAACCACTTCAAAATGAGCATCATAGCGATGACAGATAATATAATCACGAATAGTAAGTTCATGATCAAGCCAACGATGCTCAAAATGATGCATTCGCCCTGATTCACTCGATGACATGTGTTTTTGAATAATAGCACACAGATAGCGTGCAATAAAAAAATCTCTAAATGTTAAATGCGCAAAGTAATAATTACTTCTAGCATCCTGCCATCCTCCT
>CAZSHR010000080.1:0-8298 GCA_964606725.1 uncultured Coxiella sp. | reverse complement strand
TGAATCTTAATGTGGCTTCATTATTAATTATAATATCACTATTGTTGCTGATATTATCAAGAATATTATCGGGAGTAATTTGATATTCAAGTGTTCCTGATTGAATAGTAATGCCTGCACTAAAGTTGCTATTTTTTGTTAATATCAATGTGTTAGTATTTTCTTTAATTAATTGTGCTTCTGCACTGATGATATTATCATAGCTTAAATCATCGGAGCGATTGAAGATAATAGTGGCATCGTTATTGACTTGAATAT
Source organism: uncultured Coxiella sp. (assembly GCA_964606725.1). Lineage (GTDB taxonomy): Bacteria > Pseudomonadota > Gammaproteobacteria > Coxiellales > Coxiellaceae > 2-12-FULL-42-15. The sequence goes on along the minus strand of CAZSHR010000080.1, from coordinate 8,040 downwards.
CACCTGATACCATTCCTGCACTGGTATTGCTGCCAAATTGCAGTGTGCCGCCATTAACTGTAGTACTTCCAGTATAGTCATTATTTTTTGTTAATATCAGTGTACCATCACCTGATTTTATTAAGCTTCCAGTTCCGCTAATAGTGCTATCGTAAGTGAATTCACCTGGGCGCTTGAAAATTAGTTTACCATTATTACTAATATTTCCACTGACACTGCCTGTTGTAAAGCCATCTTGCCCAAGCTGTAGAGTACCACTAATGGTTGTAGTGCCGTTATAGGTATTATCAGCAGTAAGAATAAGCGTATTATCACCTTTCTTAGTAACTTTACCCTCGCCTGAAATGCTTGGATCAAATTGTATTTCTTCATTGTGTAAAAAAACTAATTGTGAGTTATTAGAGAGTTCAACATTGGAGCTGAGGTTACCAGTTGGGGCATTATCACCCAGTTGTAAGCTACCATTGCTAATAATCGTATCACCGCCGTAGAGTTGATTTTGGGTGAAGATAAGCACATCACTGCCATCTTGAGTAACCGTGCCATCACCACTAATGACACCATCAAAGCTAACCGAGCTGGAATGATTAAAGCTAAGATTTGTGTTAGCAGTGAGAGTGATGCTTGCGTTGGGGATGTTACCGCTTTCTTGCCCATCTCCAAATAGTAGATTACCTTGATTAACCGTTATGGTACCAATAAAGTCCTTGCTGTCTTCTGTGAAGGTGAGAGTATTGCTGCCTTGTTTGATGACGTTGCCACTACCGCTAAGTTGATAAGCATACTCACGATCAATACCGTGGAAAAAGCTGAGGGTATTGCCACTATTAATTGTGATGTTGGTTGCTACCATACCATCGTTGCCATCATTACCTAGTTGTAGTGTGCCGTTGGTGGTGCTATCAACAACGGTGCTGCCGCCATAGCTTTGGTCGGTATCAAAAATCAAGGTATCACTGCCGGATTGGTGTACGGTGCCGCTGCCAGTAATGGCTTGTGAAAAGATAAAGCTGCCGCTACTGTGTTTGAAAATCAAATCGCTGTTATTGTTGAGTTGAATAGCACCGGCAACATTACCGGTTGTGGTATTATTGCCAAGCTGTACACTGCCACTGTCAATAATGGTGTTGCCGCTGTAGAGTTGGTCTTGGGTAAAAATCAGGGCATCACTGCCATCTTGAGTGACGGTGCCGTTGCCACTGATCACCTTACTAAAGGTCACATTAGTATTGCGATTGAAAATAATACTAGCATTATTGTTAATTGCTAGATTTCCTGGAAGTATGCCGTTACTGCTGTTATTACCAAACTGTACTGTGCCACCATTTATTGTTGTGCTGCCAGTGTATGTGCTGTTCTTAGTGATAATTAAGGTACCATTTCCAGATTTTACAAAATTTCCTGATTTACTGATAATGCCATTGTAGGTAAACTCGCCTGGACGTTCAAAAATCACATTACCTTGATTAATAATATTGCCGGTAACACTACCATCACTTGAACTGCTATTACCTAATTGTAAGGTTCCATTAACTGTGGTTGTGCCAGTGTAGGTATTATCGGCAGTCATGGTGAGTGTAGTAGTGTCTTGCTTAACAACATTACCATTACCACTAATAATCTGATTATAATCTGCGTCAACTGGAAAATTAAGCGTGAGTTGTGCACTATTACCCAGTTCAACATTAGCATTAGTATTCGCTGAATCCAGTTGTAATGTTAAGCCGTCTTCAACAACTATTTTACCACTCATTGACACACTGCTATTCAATGTAACAGTTCCACTACCTTCTTGGTAGATAGTTCCTGTTCCAAGAACTGTTCCAGCGAAATTGGTATTATTGCTGTAATTAAGCCGTAAGCTAGAATCAACACTATTCATGAGAATAATGATCGCACTAAAATCCGTGCTTTCTATAGTCAGTTCGTTGTTATTGATAATTTGCGATGAGATGGCAGCTACTGTGGTGCCACCACTGACAAAAGTGATGCTGCCGTCATTGGTGATTTGCACCCCAGCAGAATCGCCAAAATCTAGACCACCCAGGCTGATGTTATCGGAGTTAGTGGGTTGTAAATTGGGTGGATTGGATTCAGGTGTGCTAAATTTAGCGGTATCAGAGGCAGTTGTTGGTGCACTGCTGGTGTCATCCCAATTGTTTGCATCGGCCCAATCAGTGCTGACTGCTCCTGTCCAAGTACCAGTGCCGGCTAATACTGCTGTCGTATTAAAAAGAAAAAGAGCACTTATTATTATTCCTAGCACTTTGGATGATGTAAAAATAGCGCATAGTTTCTGATGGGTGGTCTTTTCCATCTCTTAACTCCAGTGAAGTATCGACAATCTATTGGATTTTTGTCTGTTTGTCGATAAATCTCTTAAAAATTAAGCAATTATCAATAATAAATAAATTTATTTTGGAGAATTTTTATTTCTTTAATGTATTTAAGTTAATTTGAGTGCAATAAGGCAATCATTTGAGCTACTGCTTTGATTAGATTTTCTCAGAGAAGGTTTTTGCCATCAGGTTGTTTAATAAAGCTGTAGTATAAGATAGCTTGCTGTTCCAGCAACCAGACTGAGCATCATATTGCGCCAACGCCAATGACAAAAGATGACAACAGCAATGCCGATTAACTGCCAAGGTAGGTTAGTCCAATCACTTGGTTTAGCAATCGCTGTCATATAATAAATAACTAATAGAAAAATAATTGCACTAGGCAGATGTTTGCCCAGATAATCCATTAAATGGTTGTTTTTCATCTGTTGTGTGAAAATAAAAGGAAGGGCGCGGGTAATAACAGTGATGGCAAATAAGATAATAATGCTTAAGATGACATAGAGTGCACTAGACACGGTATTCTCTCCAATAAAAAGCGATCAAGTACATGAAAAATGAAATACTAATTGAGCCTAATAATAAATATTCTGGCGCAATAAGTAGCATGGTCACAAAGCTAATTAATGCAATAATAATAGGATAAGCATTTTTTGTTTTAAAAAATTGTTCAAGTAGCATAATCACAAAAAAAGCAACCAGTACGAACTCTAGCCCATTTAAGTTAATGTTTAAATATCCTGCTGTTAGTGTGCCAATTATGGTTCCCAGTACCCAAGAGGCATAAATAAATGTCGATAATAGCAGGCAAAACTGTTTATCTAACTGCTTATCAGGGTATCCTGGCTGTGTGATAAATATGGCGAATGTGCTGTCTACCAGTGAGAAAATTAAATAGGATTTAGACCATTTGCCAAAATTAAAACGCTCTAGGAGACTTAGGCCATAAAACGAATTGCGTAATGCGATAAAAAGGCAAGACAATGTGATGGTGATAAGAGAGCCTCCTTCATTCATAATTCCTAGTGCAACAAACTGTACAGCACCACCGTAGATTAATATACTCATGACGATGGCTGTATAGGCACTGTAACCTGATTGAGTAGCCAATACGCCAAATACAAGCCCTAGTGGAATATAGGCGAGTATCACGGGTAAGGATAGCTGCCAAGCTGCTTGCCAAGGGGACTTGCTAATAGCATTCATTGTATTTTTTCTAGGCTCCAATCAATTGGGCCACGCCCGTCTGCTGTCAGGTATTGGTTTGCTTTAGAAAAATGATGGCAACCTAGAAATCCTCGATGTGCTGATAGCGGAGAAGGGTGCGGCGCTTTGAGAATATGGTGCCGAAAGCCATCGATTAGTGCCGCTTTTTTTTGAGCGTAAGCGCCCCACAATAGGAAAACTATTGGTTCAGGATGTTCATTTAAACTGGAAATAACAGAATCGGTAAATTGTTGCCAGCCAATATTCGCATGAGATTGTGGCTTGCCGGCCTCAACGGTTAAGCAGGCATTTAGTAGCAACACACCGCGTTCAGCCCATTGGTTAAGGCAGCCATGAGTTGGCTTGCTGATACCAATGTCATTACGTAGTTCCTCAAAGATATTAACTAAAGAAGGAGGCGGCTTAATTCCAGGTAACACTGAGAAAGATAAACCGTGTGCTTGTTGTGGTCCATGATAAGGGTCTTGGCCTAAAATGACCACTTTGACTTTCTCATATGGGGTTAGCTTAAGTGCATTGAAAATATTATTGTGTGCAGGGTAAATGGTTTTACCTTTTTCGCGCTCTGATGCTAAGGTGCTAAGAATTTTTTTAAAATAGGGTTGTTGTTTTTCAAGGCCCAACCTGTCTTTCCAAGTCGCTGTTGCGTCACTCATGTTGCTTACCCTAGTTGTTCGATGGGGTGCATACCCCAAGACTTGAGTCGTGCTGCTAGTCTAGCAGATTTTGCTTTGCTCGCAATAGGTCCAATCTGAACGCGGTATACGGGATAGTGTTGCTGTGTTAATCGTTGAATACTAATCGGTTGCCGCACCCAAGGAGTGAGCTGTGATTTTAGTGCTAGCGCATTTTGCTTGTTACGAAAACTAGCAACTTGAAGGTAATGGGATAGCGCTTGTTTTTTCTTGTCAAAAGTAATGGCTCTAACTTCGATTCTTGCCGTTCCTTTGTTAGCGTAGCCGAGTTTTTTTGCGGCAGCGTAAGAGAGGTCCATAATTCGGCTTTTAACAAAAGGCCCTCGATCATTAACTTTGACGATAATGGAGCGGCCATTTTCTAAATTAGTGACTTGTGCGTAAACAGGAATAGGTAAGTCAGGACTAGCAGCAGTCAATGCCAGCATATCGTAAGGTTCGCCGCTGGAAGTTAGTTGGCCATCAAACTTTCTGCCATACCAGGAACCCAGACCGCGTTTTACATAGCCTTTGGCACTTTTGAGTACAAAATAGCGTTTTCCATTAACCACGTAGGAGCTAGGATTACCTCTGCTGCTTCGTGCCAGCGCATGTGGTGTGGGGCTTTGAATCTTGCTAACATCAATGTCTTTTTTGGGTGGACCGTCTTTTTTAGAAGAAAACCAGGAACAAGCGCACACTAGCAGACTTAGGATGACGCTGATGCTGAGAAAACGGAGCGTTTTGATCATGGGTATGTTGCCTTAAGCTATGTTATAGTTTGCGCTATAGCATACCTGAGTTCGCCGGCTATCTCTAAGAAAATTGATGAATTAAAGTCGGTGTGTGAACATAAGTGTAAGAGAAATGATGAAGCAGCAGAATTATGTGGGTGGTTTTCACACAGTGTTAGCATTGCTAGTATCGGCACCTCAGTCTGTTATGCAGATTTTTTTGCTCTCTGGACGCAAAGATCAGCGCTGTGAAATGGCGCTTGAGTTGGCAAACCAACACGGCATTGCTGTGCAATTTTGCTCTCGTCGTGAACTGAACAATTTATTTCCTCAAAGCCGTATCCAGCATCAAGGCGTAGCCGCTCAATGTGCGGGCTTGCCAGATTTTAGTGAGTCCTTTTTAAAAGCAATTGTTGCTAGAGCATCTACGCCGTTGCTGTTATTAATTCTGGATGGTGTGCAAGACCCGCATAATCTAGGGGCTTGTTTGCGTACTGCCAATGGTTTTGCTGTTGATGCTGTTATTCTACCTAAAGATAGAGCTTGTGGCCTAACTGCAACAGTGTTAAAAGTGGCCTGTGGCGCAGCCAATATCACCCCATTGATTAGAGTAACTAATTTATCGCGCACTTTGAAATGGTTGCAAGCACAGCAAGTGTGGTTAGTGGCTATGTTGGGTCAAACTGACGCATTGGTATCAGATATAGACCTTACTGGGCATATTGGCATTGTGCTTGGCAGTGAAGGTCAAGGAATGCGCAAGTTAACGCAACAGCACTGTGACTACCATGCTAAAATTCCCATGACAGGCAGTGTTGAGAGTTTTAATGTGTCAGTGGCGGCGGCTATAGCGCTGTATGAGTGTGTTCGACAGCGTAGTTAACTATTCTGTAACGATAGGTGATTGGATTGTACGATTATCTATTTTAATCATTGAAATTTAATATGTCCTTAATTTTACTCTGTTAGCATCGCAGATAATGAATTAGATGATGATGGTCTTGTGAAAGCAAAGTTGCAGAATGTAGAGGTTGCTGAAAATGGTTATATATTAACTTTCTCTGCGGGTGATATACACGCCGTAGTGGTTGGTTGCGATGGTACAGGTGAATCGGATCAGTATGCTAACGCTGCTGCGGTAAAAGACAAGGTTGACGCAGGAGAAGCTTCTTTTGTTATTCACTTAGGAGATGCCGTTTATTCTTGGAATGGCGATGGTGCTAGCACTTATTCACAAATAGAACACCAAATTATAAAGCCCCACCAAGATAGTGCAGTTCCATTTTTCATGGTCAAAGGGAATCATGAGGAATTTATCCATAAAAATCCCTTGAGTGCAGGAAATCAATCTGGAATAGCCGCTTATCGAAAACTCCATAGCTTTTTTCGTGGTGAGAATTATGTGGATTCTGCAATTTTATTTCACCAAGAATCGAGCCACACATCACCAAAATTGTCAGAGAATTTTTCCCATAACAATAAATTTAATGCCGGCCCTAAAGCAGGTAAATCCTATTTCAGTATTGTTTGTCAAACTCAAGATCAGCCTACTTCTGAAGTAGATTATCTTGTTATTGATAGTAATACTTTTCCCTATGATCAAGAGCAAAAGCAGTGGTTGTGCGAGAGAATTAGTCAATCTACAGCTAAGCATATTGTTATTGCTTGCCATCATCCTTTTAAAACCTTTGATAAACGCTGTTTTAGTCGTCATGATTCTAGAAAATATTTAAAGCGTATGCTGATTGATTCCAGTGATGATCAAGAAAAAAGACTTATAGATAAGTATGAATTTTATCGTTTAGCGTATGGAATGAGTCAAAATACTATTTTATCAGGATGCTTTCGTGATGAAATTGTAGCTAATGAATCTATTAAGAATAATGTAAATAAGCTACGCGGTTTTCTTGTTGCTCATAATCATTCGCAAGGAGTTGTTGCAGGTAACAAAGCTTGGGAGAATATTTTTATCCAAGGAGCAGGAGGAGCTAAAATTGTCCCGCCGAAACATATTAGCGCAGATTATAGTGGAAAAATGCATTATAATAATGAGCATGATACTGGATTTGGAATTGCTGTTGTTTCTGATAAAAGATTTTCTGTTGCAAGTTATACCTTAATAAAAGATGAGGGCTCCAAGTCTAGGAAATTTTCAGAATCAACAATTGATGATAACAGAGAATTAACAACATGTTTTTTTGATCATGATGGGGAGCCTATTCAAAGCGATAAAAAATTAACAAGAAGAAGCAAAAATCTAGTTAAAGAACCATCGCAAGAAAACACAATAAATCAGGTAAGCATTACTAGGAGAAAGATCATTGGCTTGGATAAACTGCTAAGAGAATTTTGCTTTGCAAATAAAGAGAATGAAACTATCACCAAAAAATACCTTAAATTAGCTAAATACACAAGATTTTTGCATAATCGTCTAGGTCTTGAGTTGGTTAATCAAATCAAAAATAAGCCGGATGATGATTTTATTCAGGAGTTGGGTGATCTTGCTCAGGATGCGGCTGCTATTTTGATATTACTGACCTCAGATCAAGATAATAAAAGTAAAATGAAAGAAAAATTTAATCGATATTTTGATGATAATTTTTTTGATTCAAGAAAGGATATTAATTTTTCTCAGCTTTTAGTGAGAAAATATTGGCATCATTCACCTATACTGCGCAATTTATTTGTCGTTGTTGTTTTTTTTGCTATGCTTGCAGTAATGGTTGCGCTTTTGGTTTCGCCCAAATTTTCCGCATTAGTTGGCCTTTCTCTTTTACCCGTCAATGCTGCTAATACAATAATTACCAGCATTTTTTCACTTTCCATGGTTAGTTCAATGATTACATTGAATAGTGTTCATAAATCACTGCCTTGTGCTCAGTTTCGTGTTTTTCATGAAGCAGAGTATCTTCAGTTGTCCAAGCAAGGAAATTTTTTCTCAGGTATCAATCTGTGATTGACTTAAGGATTATTTTTTTGATTAGAGAAATTTTTATTGAATCAGGCCATGGTCGTCAGGTATGATGAATTTGTCTTTTAAGAAAGCAGTCATGATGTTAAGCTTTC
>CAZSHR010000079.1:0-8421 GCA_964606725.1 uncultured Coxiella sp. | reverse complement strand
GTCGGGCAAATTTTATGCATTTTAAAGTTTCACCTAGCTTGCTAACAGAAGTTTCGCATCTCTGGGCCAGGGTCAGTTAAAACGAGAGAGCATTACGCTCGCGCAACCTGAGCCGACTTGAGACAGGAGGTCGCATGTCGGCAACCGTTTCAAAGCAAGAAGGCGCAAGGTGAGCGCAGCGGGCGAACTCGGTTTAACTGACCCTGCCCCATATATGCGAAACTCCTGGCTAAATAAGATCAAACTCCTATACTTATGCTATCGTCAAGTTAACTTCCTGAGGAAACCCTGATGCAAAACTCCTTCGATGCTCTAACATCACTGACTGTTGGTAAAAAATCTTACCAGTACTTCGACATTAACAAAGTTCCTAACAGCCAAAAGCTACCTGTTACTCTAAAAATCCTACTTGAAAATCTATTGCGACACGAAGACGGAAAAACCGTTAAAAAAGCAGATATTCTCGCCTTTGAGCAGTGGCTGCAAAACAAACACTGCAATCATGAAATCGCTTACCGCCCTGCGCGGGTATTATTGCAAGATTTTACCGGCGTGCCTGCCGTAGTTGATCTGGCTGCCATGCGTGATGCCTTAAAATCCATGCACGGCGATGCCAACGCCATTAATCCACTGTGCGCTGTGGATTTAGTGATAGACCACTCGGTTCAAGTTGATACGTTTGGCAATGCTAATGCCTTGCTTGACAATACCCAAATAGAAATGCAGCGCAACCATGAACGCTACAGTTTACTCAAATGGGCGCAGCAATCGTTTAGTAATTTTCAAGCGGTACCACCAGGAACGGGAATTTGCCACCAGGTTAATCTGGAATACCTGGCTCAAGTAGTTTGTAATGAAAAACAGAATAATGACGATTATGCCTTTCCCGATACATTAGTAGGAACCGACAGCCATACCACCATGATTAACGGCCTAGGCGTACTGGGATGGGGTGTCGGCGGCATTGAAGCAGAAGCCGCCATGTTGGGCCAACCTATTTCCATGTTAATTCCCGAGGTCATCGGTTTTCAATTAACCGGTCAACTCCCCCAAGGGGTAACCGCAACTGATCTTGTACTCACCATTACACAACGATTACGCGAAAAAGGCGTGGTTGGTAAATTTGTTGAGTTTTATGGCAGCGGCTTAAAAAACCTACCACTAGCCGATAGAGCAACCATCGCTAACATGGCACCGGAATACGGTGCTACTTGTGGATTTTTTCCTATTGACCAAGAAACCCTTAAATACCTGCAACTAACTGGCCGTGATGCACAAAACATTGCTTTGGTACAAGCTTATGCCAAAGCACAAGGATTATGGCACGATGAAAATAATCCTGCGCCACAATTTACTGACGAATTATCCTTGGACCTGTCTAGTGTTTTACCCTCGGTCGCCGGACCGAAGCGACCACAAGACAGAGTGCTATTATCCGATTTGAAACAAACCGTCGCAAAAACTATTCGTGATTGGCACCCCAAAGCAGACAGTCAACAGGCTTTTGCCAGCAAAGCCGATTTTAGTTTGCACCACGGTGATATTGTGATTGCCGCCATCACCAGTTGCACCAACACCTCTAACCCCAGTGTAATGATTGCCGCAGGTCTTGTCGCCAAAAAAGCCTTGGAAAAAGGTTTGCAACGTAAACCTTGGGTTAAATCATCACTAGCTCCTGGCTCCAAAGTAGTCACTGATTATTTAGAAAAAACCAACTTAATGATTTACCTGAACAAGCTGGGGTTTTATCTCGTCGGTTATGGTTGCACTACCTGTATCGGTAATTCAGGGCCACTGCCTAAAGAGGTCAGTGAAGTGATTGATGAAAATGATCTGGTGGCTTGCAGTGTTTTATCGGGCAACCGTAATTTTGAAGGGCGCATACACCCGCAAGTCAAAGCCAACTGGTTGGCTTCACCACCGTTGGTAGTGGCTTTTTCACTGGCCGGAACTATGCATATTGATTTAACCCAGGACGCTTTAGGTCACGATGACCAAGGCAATCCCGTTTACCTCAAAGACATTTGGCCCAGTGAAGCCGAAATTGCAACACAAATGCAACAAGTAACCCAGCAATCCTTTACCAGGGAATATGCCCAAGTCTTTAAAGGTGACCAAGATTGGCGGAGCATCCAAGTGAAGGCTAGCAATACCTACGATTGGGATCAAGACTCAACCTACGTGAGAAACCCTCCGTATTTCCAAGGTATGCAAGCAAGCCCTGAAAAATTAACAGATATCCACAAAGCACATATTCTTGCCCTGTTAGGCGACAGTGTTACCACCGATCATATCTCTCCTGCGGGATCGATTAAACCAGATAGTCCGGCTGGAAAGTATTTAACAGCCAAAGGGGTTAAGGTCCAAGATTTTAATTCTTACGGCAGTCGCCGCGGCAACCATGAAGTGATGATGCGAGGTACCTTTGCCAACATTCGTATTCGCAATGAAATGCTGGCCGGCATTGAAGGGGGGGTGACCAAACATATTCCCAGCGGAAAAATTATGCCGATTTTTGATGCCGCCATGCAATACCAGCAAGAGAACCTACCCCTAGTGGTTATTGCTGGTAAAGAATACGGTACCGGCTCTTCGCGTGACTGGGCAGCCAAAGGAACACTACTGCTAGGTGTCAAAGCAGTGATTGCAGAAAGTTTTGAGCGTATTCATCGCTCTAACCTGATTGGCATGGGCGTGCTGCCTTTGCAATTTCCAGAAAATACCAGCCGTAAAACCTTGAACTTGGATGGCAGTGAAACCATTAGTTTAACCGGCATTACCGACTTAAGCGCTGGTGCAACCGTTAAAATGCTGGTTGAAAAAAACCAGCAAACTTTTGCTGAGTTAGATTTGCTGTGTCGTATTGATACCGAGAATGAGCTAAACTACTATCGTCATGGTGGCATACTGCATTATGTGTTACGCCATATTGCCAAAAATCCTGATAAATAAAGTACGCTAGTAATGGCCATATTATGAAAAAATTCGGTGTTATTTTTCTGCTTATTTTTACTGTTTTTATGGCCAGGGCAGCCACCACAGCGCTGCCCGCAGCACAAGCATTTCAATTAAAATCGGTTCAAGCGGATAATGGGCATATAGTCACCTCCTGGCAACTCGCTCCAGGCTACTACTTATATCAACAACGTTTTAAATTCGCATTAAGCAACCCCGATACGGTTATCGCTCACATCGAATTTCCTGAGCAGTTTAGCGAAAAACCATATCCCGATGGCCAGAAAATGCGTAGTTTTAGCGGTAATTTTCAGATTATTCTCTCGCCAGTAATACCGACAACACAAAAACCGCCTAGCCAATTACACGTAAGCTACCAAGGTTGCTCCGAGCAAGGCTTATGTTATCCACAGCAATCACAAACACTTACCATTAAGCTTGACCAAACAAACACAGTTTTATCAGAACAAGAAAAATTAGTAGATCGCCTTGCATCAAGTAATCATTATCTCACCGTGTTAGTTTTTCTAGGTCTAGGTATTTTATTATCGCTAACCCCTTGCGTACTGCCCATGTTACCTACCTTATCTGCGATTATTGTCGGACAAAAATCCTTATCGACTAAACGCTCTTTTTTACTTTCATTGTGCTACGTCTTATCCATTGCCGTTACCTTTGCCATACTCGGCATAATCGCTGGAACCCTGGGTAGCAATCTGCAAACTATATTGCAAAAACCCTGGATTATTGTGGGATTTTCTTTAATTTTTGTCGCCATGGCATTATCATTATTTGGTCTCTACAACCTGGAGCTGCCAAGCGGTGTACGGCAATGGGCAGCAGGCTTAACTCGTCATCAAAAGCATGGCAGCTACTTAGGGGCAGCCGTACTAGGCTCGCTATCCGTGCTTATTGCTTCTCCGTGTATTACACCACCACTAGCAGCAGCTATTATTTATCTAGGCAATCAAGGAAATATTATCATCAGTGCCACAGCACTATTTGCTATGGGCCTAGGCATTGGCCTGCCTTTGCTAGTCATTGGCACAGTTGGCCCTAAATTATTGCCCAAAGCTGGCTCGTGGATGAATGAGATTAAATATTTTTTTGGTGTGTTATTACTAGCCGTAGCAATCTGGATGTTGGCACGAGTTCTGTCGGCACAAATTATTATGCTACTGTGGGCAGCGCTGGCTGTTGGCACAGCGATTGCCATGGGTGCTTTCAGTCCGGTTAAACAGCGACGCGAGAAGCTACTTAAAGTCTTAGGCATTTTATTATTTATCTACGGTACAACCCTTTTCATTGGCGCACTGCTAGGCAACACTAACCCACTGCAACCTTTGCAAAAAAACTCTGATCTATCGCACAAGCAAAGCCGTCTACCATTTACCAGCGTTAATTCCTTATCTGAATTCAGCACGCAATTAACAAAAGCGCAACAACAAAAACAACCCGTTATGTTGGATTTTTATGCCGACTGGTGTGTCACTTGCCATGAAATAGAGGCGCAAGTATTCACAAACCCCAAGGTTATCAAGCAACTGCGCTATTATCGTTTACTGCAAGTCGATGTAACACATGCTAATGCCGCTAATCAGGCACTGCAACGTGCATTGCAAGTCATTGCACCACCAACCCTGGTGTTTTTCAACCGTCAAGGGCAAGAAGTGAAAAGCGCACGTCTTGTCGGCAAGGTTTCCAGCCAAGTATTTCTCGACAACTTGAAAAATGTCGATCACTAGGCTATGGTTATTTCATTAAACATAGCAGTTTCATACTTTGTGCTGGTCGACCAGGCACTCGATTACAAAAACAAGGGAAGCCGTGATTAAACTGTTTAAAACATTTTTCCATTGCTTGGATTTCTTATCTCCTTTAGGTGACTTGGCTGCACGTATTTGGGTGGGCTATATTTTCTTTAAAGCCGGTATACTCAAAGTAATGAGTTGGCAAAGTACACTGACATTATTTACCTATGAGTTTAAAGTACCCTTATTGCCACCCTCAGTTGCGGCAGTAATTGGCACTGGTGCGGAACTGATCTTGCCAGTTTTACTAGTATTAGGGCTGGGAAGCCGTATCAGCATTGCAATTTTCTTTTTCTATAATGTGGTGGCGGTAATTTCCTATCCATTTCTATGGACAGCTGATGGTGCGCAAGGCTTAGCACAACATATTAATTGGGGCCTACTATTAGCGCTGCTAATGTTTCATGGACCAGGGAAATTATCGCTGGACTACCTGATAAAACGCGACAATTTACTGAAAGTCTAGTACTATTCAAATTATCAATAACCGCCTAGGAGAAGCGTTATGGAAAAAACTCAAAAAATACTGGCCACAACAGCAGCAACACTGGCCTTAAGTTTAAGCACCACCAGCACACCCGCAGCCAGTATGAATATGGAGAAGTGCTATGGCATTGCCAAAGCCGGTATGAATGACTGCGGTGGTAAAGGCACTGGACATACCTGTCAAGGGCAAGCAACCAAAAGTGGTGACCCCAATGACTGGTTATTTGTTGCCAAAGGTACCTGCACCAAAATTGTTGGTGGCAGTTTAACACGAGAAGACGAGAGCTAAGCGTATTTGTGAGTGCTGATTATTCCAAGACCCATATCAGCGGTGCTGGTGTGGGTCTTCGCTCCTGCCATTACCAGGCAATTTTACAACACCAACCTGATATTCCTTGGTTTGAAGCACTAAGCGATAACTATCTCGTTGCCGGTGGGCCAGCGTTAGCGTATTTACGTGCGATTCGACACTATTATCCCATTACCTTACACGGGGTGGGCTTATCCATTGGCTCTACCGATGCGCTAGACCAACAGTATTTAACACAATTGAAAAATTTAATTGATGCGATACAACCTAGCATGGTGTCTGATCATCTCTGTTGGACAGCGGTCAATAAACAGCATTTACATGAATTATTACCGCTACCCTACACGCAAGAAACCATTAATCATGTGAGCACACGCATACAGCAAGTGCAAGATTTTCTAAAACGTCCCTTGCTGATCGAGAATATTTCCAGCTACCTTAACTTTAAACACAATGAAATGCCTGAATGGGAATTTATCAATAGCGTGCACCAGAAATCAAGCTGTGGTATCTTGCTAGATGTCAATAATCTCTATGTGAATAGTATAAATCACAGGTTTGATGCCCATGATTATCTCAATAGAATTAACAAGCAAGCGGTACAACAATTTCATTTAGCTGGATATAGTGATAAAAAACGTTTTTTATTTGATGCCCACAATGAGCCAGTACAAGCACCGGTATGGACGCTTTATCAAGCGGCGCTAAAACGTTTTGGCGCACTACCCAGTTTGATTGAGTGGGACGATGATATTCCTCCATTGGCAATACTGCAAGCAGAAGCTCAAAAAGCACAGCAGTTAATGGACAAAACTATACTAGCAGATACACTTACATGTTAGCACAATTACAACAGCAATTTTTAAAGGCTTTGCAGAATAAAACGCAACAAGATTTATTCTTAGAACATGTGCAAGTCAACCCAAAATTATCCGCATCACAAAGTTTTGCGATTTATCAGGGCAGTATCAATGCTATGCTCACTCGTGCGCTTAAAGAAACTTATCCGGTTTGTCACAAATTAGTGGGCGAGGATTTTTTTAATGGCATGGCGCATTATTTTATTCAGCAAACCCCTTGCCAGCAAGCCAGTCTTTTCCAGTATGGCAGAGAGTTTGCAGAATTTATTGCTCACTTTGAGCCCGCAGCTAAGCTGGTTTACTTGGCCGATGTTGCTCAATTTGAATGGGTTTGGCAACAAGCCTACTATGCCAGCGATACTATTGAATTTAATGCCTTACTAAGCTTCAACTACCCGATTTATAGAATCTGGCAAGTTAATCAGACAAACTACGATGGCGAGCAGCAGGTGGAACTTACCCGCCAAAAAGAGTACTTGCGTATTTACCGCAAACAAATGCAAGTCTTAGTACAGCGTTTGAGTCGCTGCGCTTGGCAAGCTTCGCAAACTACGCCAACGACTGAATGAGGATGGATCAGAATGAGTCTAAAATAACGTCAGTCCGACAGTTATTTCTTTTGATTTTAACCAGCTATCTGCCTAGTGTCGCTTATTTTTACGCAACACGCCGTTGATACGTCCATTTAGGTTCGTGCACCGCATCGCGTGGCTAACGGTTGCTTTAAAAATAAGCGACACTAGGCAGATTTGCGCATCAAAATAACTAGTTCATCCTATCAATGTTAATTTTCCATCGAACTCACGTTAAAATAACAAACAGTAGCCACAAATAGCAAAAATGCCATTTGTGGCTACTACTGTAATAGCTCACTCATGTCAAAAACCTTTCCAAAAAAATGAGCATCCAAAACATCATCCTGAACACCACCAATATGCAGCAACACTGGCACAATGGAGAGATGCTTAGGCACTGCAATACGCTGGATTTTTCTTTTTACATCCTCAATCACCTTTTTATTTATCATTGTTCTAGTGAACTTGATCTCACATAAGTATAAAACTCCAAGCTTTGTTTGGACAAGGTAGTCAATTTGACATCCTTGAGCTTTAGTAGTTCTTCTTTGAAAAAAAGGACCATCACAGACCACCTCATCAGGATATATACCCATTAATGACAATATTGCTTCACGATTATTTAGAATAAGATTTTCAACTTGAAAACCCATGATGCTAGACCATCCTGGTAATGAGGCCATAGAGCTAAAACCAAATTGTCCGCTCTTAATTTTAGGAGTAACAGCTAGAATATATTTTGTGTAAAAACGAATATAATTATCTGAGAGCCTATATTGACTTATTTTTGAAAAATCACCCGTACGCAAATTCCAGGTAAAATCTCTAGCCACAAAACCTGATGCCTCTAACTCATCGATGTAACTTGTGAGCAAACCACCACTTTTTTTATCTAATTTTTGCAATATTTCATTGCGCAGTAGATTATGCTGGCATAAAAGCTCAATGACTTTTTGGTACACTTTGCTATCACGCTCCAGCATAGAAGAAAAAATGTAATTATAATCATTAAAAAGAAGGCCAGTAGGTACAAAACAAAGCCTTTTAATGTTCTCTTCTGCTGGAAGACTGGTGTTAACCTCCTCAAGATATTTAGGAATCCCGCCCGTAACTGACAAAATTTTGAATTTCTCATAAGCAGAAATACGGCTATTATTGTTAGTCCAGTACTGATTACAATCGTGTAGAGGTTGCTCTTGTAGGCGCATTTTTATCGAAATTCTGCCATAAAATCCTTCATGTTTCAGTAATTTTTTTTCAATCCAACTGGATACCGACCCACACAAAATTAACACAAGATTAGGATTCTGCTTAAAATCCATATCCCAAGCGTTTTTAAGCTTGCCTAGAAAATTAGAATCATGTTTTCCCATCCAGGAAATTTCATCTAATAAAATAACGACTTTCCCTTTTCGAGTCTTAAC
>CAZSHR010000078.1:0-8441 GCA_964606725.1 uncultured Coxiella sp. | reverse complement strand
TCTGTTGCTCTTGAAATTGAATTAAGCTATCGCTGTCCGTTATACTTAACTCGCTACTCATATAATCATGAGTTCTTCCTAATGCTAAAAAAGACTCGCCTCTATTAAGGGTATCAAAGGCAAAATAATCCAAAAACGCCAGTTCATTGACACACTTATTCAGGGCTACTTCAGCAGGAATTTGATTATTTTCAATTTTACCATTTTTTTTCAAGTAACGGATACACAGTGATACAACAACCTCATAATACAATCGACTCATCGATAAAAACATATCATTACTGGGATTTTCTTTCCAAGCATAACAGACTAATTCTAAGTTAATCGGAATTCTACAGATTCCGGCAATACTAGGATTACTACTGATAAACGTTAACAGGCGCTCACCTTGATCTTTATCCATTTTATCACTAAAAACTTTTCTAACATAATCCTTAATTTCCGAAAAAGAAAATCCAGTAATTTCTAGTTGTGCATCAGGAGAAAACAAACTATTGCTAGACAATAAATCATATAAATTATACGGTCTTGACGTTAAAATCACATGATTACTTTTTTGTAAGAAATTGTGTAAGCACGATTTGACATCTGGCGGAATTGACAATGAAATTTCATCATAACCATCCAAAATCCAAATAATCTTACCTGCTGATTCATGTTCAGCCAGATGAGCATTTAACTTATCCTTGACTAACTCAGATTCTTCACTACTAAGTACTGGAGAGAGGCACTCTTTATAAAAGATATCGACCATTTTATAAGTGTACCCTGTTTTTTTAGGATAGTTACTCTCGGTCAAATTACCCAGTGGAATATAAAAAGCCCAAGTATAATTACTCCCCCAAGACCCCTGCGCTTTATCATGCAAAAGCCGACGCGTAAGTGTCGTCTTTCCAATTCCCGCAGCACCTAAAATCAACAGTTTCTTACTGGCATCAAGACAATAGTCCAATATTCTCCTGTAAGATATGCGGCGAGTTCCCTGTCCACCCCATAAATTTGTGTAAAGGTCATGGTATTCTTTATAGTCTAGACATTCCATTGAGGTATCTTCATCTGTCTGAGACACACGACTCAGCTTTTGCAGCTTCTTGAGCTGATCAGAGCCCTCAAATATCGCTAACTCAACGGCATTGTTCTCGATACTAACACCTGAGTAAAACAAGCGCTGTATTTTTAATTCATTTTTGTAATAATTATTTAGTTTCTCAAGTATATCTTCAGGGCTAAGGTTGTTAACAGTGGAAGGATGGGTGGATTCTTCTAGATACTCTTCGAACACCATTGACTTTTCCTTTAACAAGTTAGGGATGAAAATAGAACACGGTCTGAATAACTTAATTTATGTCAAGGCAAGCCTAGTATGCATGACAATAAATTCAACTATTTTATTAAAATAACTAGACTATTAATCTCAAGATAAGTTATTTTAACGACGTAAAATTATTTAGTATTACGCCCCATGTGCAACCATTGCGATTATCTCATATAAAAACAAGCCACGCCACAACATAAGCAGTTTATCATAAAGAGAGTCTATGAAAATAACGAACAGTATACGGCAGAAAATAAAGAAATAAAAAAACCTTGAATTGATATAGCATGAAATATAAGACTTCTATTCTACCTTGCAAGCCTGATAAATAAAAGAAATTTTATTAAATTATTGAAAAAAATATAGCTTTATGCTAAATTGAATTCCATAAAAAATTATCCTGTTAAAAATATATGAAACTGACTTCAGTTAGATGTTGTTTCTTTAAGAACAGCGACAAAGATAGCACTATAAGTTCTATACATAGTGACGAGGAAGAGTTGCACCCAAACTGCTATGTTTTAGCTCATTCTATAGGGGATAAAATTGACTTCCCATTGAAATCGCTTTTAGAAGGGGAAATAGACGATATATACAGCCAGAATATTACAGAAGGTCTAACTGTATATAGCCAACTATCAGAAATTAATGGTAGCGATATCTACGCTGCCGGTTATCGAAAAGCTGAGGGACGAAGTTACATTTTAGAATGCATGTGCGATAAAGAGACACTGAAGCGAATTGCAAAACACGGGCAGTTTAGCGTTGCCATTAATGCGTATATAGACTCCACACATTACTGGCGCTATACAATAAAAAAATTTCATCCCTCTCAAACCGAAAAACAAGCTATCAGCGCCATGAGAAAGCAAAACGAGCATTTTGATAAACAACGTTTAGACCAAATAATCAGTCAATATGCAGGACCTCAAGTAACTCATAACAGCTTCTAATGATAGGAATCTTTCCGAAATTTAAAATCAACAACATGAAGACTTAATTTTTTCACCTTCCAGATAAAACCTTTTTTGATGATGACTCATCGTAGCCCATAGCCGAACCCCTTCTCCACGAGGCCGTGCTACCAAATTGTTAGGCAAAGCATTATGAAATGGATGAGATAGCCTGATATAACGATTATTTTTTTCTAATATATGTATGGCATCTAATTGTCGATGATAGCTCTGATTAAGCGTCAAAGGCGCTTTAGCATTTGTGCTCCACAGAGAAACCGATTGCTTTTTCAGGTCATTAACAATAGGCATTAAACTATTCAATAAATTATCACCGCAGGCAGCCACCTGCTCAAAAGTAACGGATAGTAAATTCGGATGATCAAGCAAAATCGCTCGCATTGCTATAAATGCAGACTCTTCATTTTTATGCACATGAAATAGCTCATGCGCTATTCGCAAACGCTCCGTTATATTAGAATCATACAATCTATTGACCAGCGCATTTAAATTAACAGCGAAAACAGCAGCAATCCATTGTCTCATGTAATCTAAATTAATATCTTTACTGAAATAAGACAAAAGCTTTTGATTATCAAGTTCCAAAGCAGCAAAAAAAGAATCATACTGATCTTGCTCTGAAAATAAATAATTACTTGCACCAATCTTTACATGATAAGTTGGCGATAATACAGACTCTCTTACACGAGCCAGTCTAACATAAAGGAAAGCGCTAATGATTAGCGGAAAAATGCTGATTAAAAATCCGATTGCATCAATTGTAACAAGTTTTCTCTTACATATCATAACAGGATCAATAACATCCTCTTGTGCGTAATACGCCATATACAGAGTTAATAAAAAGTATCCTAGTATAAATAGCGCTTGAATCGAAGTAACAGAGAAACGAGACATTTTGTAAGGCAACTGAGTTTGGAGTGAGCGATCTAATCCAAAAGCTCCTTCAATCAAGTTTAGACGATTCGCTTTTTTCTCCAATCCCTTGTAGGCAGTGTAAGTTGACATCAGTGTAAATACTGTCGTCAAGGAAAAAGATAACCATTGCGTTAAATTATCACCTAATGCTTTTTGGTTGAAAAAAAGCAAATGGTTGGATAGGATAACTATCATGATGTAGATGGATGAAAAAACATGGCTTCTAGCAACTTTGTTAAAAGAGATACTCTTTCTCCTAAAATTCAACTCCTGCACATGTTCATAGTGACCTTCACTTGCCTGCCTCATTACTAAGGCATACTTTAAAAATCGATTATAACTAGACCGAACAAATCGGCTATAATAAGCTTGAGCCCAAACATCATAATTTTTTGCTCCACCGGTTAAATAAATATTAGCTCCCGCCTGTATCAAAACAGAAAAACTTATTAAATCATTATTTTTAGCCGCAATATGAAGTAAAGTCTCACCTTGAATATTTCTTATATCTGGAAAGAGACGCTCCTCTTCCCTTCTATCAGCCAATAACACTTCCATCCTTTTTTGATCACCAACAGTCTTAGGGTATTTGTTTACCAGGGCAACCAACTCTGCACACTCACGAACAAATGTCCTGATTCTCTGGTTGCACGCATCATGGTTATCGGAATACGTTAAAGGACTGTAGTATCCATGATATACCTTAGCAAAAGCCACCCCTGCCCTAATAGCATAATTAGTGAGATTAGCATTGTCGCTCAACATATCTTGATCAATAATGTAAAAAATAAAAGGCCGAGTATCACGAGCATAATTATAGTTATCCAGTTCACGACTTAAAATATCTTTTTCTCGTTCAGAAACTTGATCCCAATTAAGAAAAACATTATCTGTTGTTAATGCAGCTTTCATAAATCCACCACTTTGAAAAGGTAATAGTTTTACCAACTATCGCTACACTCTTTCATTATATGACTATTTAAGCAATATAATTTAACCCTGTCAACAAAACTATAAGCATTTCAACAGAATTCTGACTCACTTAAACTATCTTTTCTCACTTCAATGTTATCAATATTAATTCTTGCAAAAATTAAATGCCATAATATAAATAAATTTAAAAGTCAAGAGAAATTGTGCAATTCTTTTCATTTTTTTTACTTTCTTTACATCTAAAATTCTCAACATTTATATTTATATCAGGGATTTTCTTGTAAATATAAAATCTGTATTCTTTTCTCTTAAGAGTAGATGCTTTCTGATAAAATTTCTTCTTTTCCAAGCAACTATTTTTACTAAAAAATCCACGCTGAGACAAAATTTCATAAATTTGCCTATTAGATAAATTAAATTTTTCATATTCACTGCGAATTTTTGCAATATACTTACCTGAGAGTTTTTTTTCTACTTTACACATTACATTATATTTTTCATTATCTATACGGTTTTTAAAATCCATATAAACTTCATGATCTTCATAATCTTCATAATTGCTAGAGCATTCAGGAAATTGGAATTGGTCAGAATCATCAAAGTCATCAGAGCTACTATAATCAGTAGAATCATAAAAAATTTCAGAATCATCAGAATTAAAAGCATCAAAAGTATCGTCAGAATCATTAGCATCAGGGTTGTCATAATCATAAAAGCTATCACTAGGCTTTAACCCATATACTTTTCTTATAGTTTCATTATTAGAAAGATCAAAATTTAAAATTTTAATAGATAAAATAGGTAAGATGAAAGAAGAAGATATCACCTTTCTAAAATTTTCTTGGTCAAGACGTTCATGCCGTACTGTAGAATTTTTACTTAGCGCTTTAACTTTTTTAAAAATTTTCATGTGCTTTAACCAATCACAAAATATAATAAAAGCTTTAACATCTGACAAAGTCTCAGACCTTTCTTCATCTTCTTGATATTCCACAATATTATGGTACTTACCTTTGTGAAACTCATTTTTGTATGATCCCCCATGAGTCATTGGGAAATAACCACCTTTTTTGTTAAAATTAGCTCTATCCTCATCGGTATAATCAGCATCGCTTTGAGTTAAAAGCTCTGGGCTGCACAAGCAATTTTCCCAAGTATATTTTTTAGTAAAACTCTCAGACTCAATTAGGTCTAATAGCATTAAACTAGGTATCATACAAGATGGATTTCTACTAGGTTCAGCAATAAATAAAGCTGCTAATATAAGAGGCAAGTACTTTACAGAAAGCATTTCTTCTGAAAAACCACCTGCAAGCATCTTTCTAGCTAACTGGCAAACCTGTGTATCTGAATATTTATTATTTTTCATTACGTCTTTCAATTTTTTGGCAAGATCTGGATAGCTTTTTTCTGGAAAAGGATCATTTTCTTCAGGAAAAATACCTTTATCAACAAAATACTTATCAGAAAAATGGGGAACAAAATTAATTCTTCTACCAATTAAAAATTTATACCCTTTTTTATCTTGTTGATTGCCACAGTCAGTATGACTTATATCACCACCTATCAAAGAATGAGCAGACAAAATATACGAAAAAGGATTTTTTATCTTTAATAGGCCACTATCTTTTTTTAGAATTTTAAAATCAGATTTGCATTTAAATTCAAATTTAAATGATCGTAAAAAATTATCAAATTTTTTTTTATTTAAATATTTTACATTATTATCTTTGTTTTTTAACAATTCATTAATTCTTCGTTTATCATCTGTTAAAGCTTCTACTAAAAGAAAAATTTTTCCGGGCACAAATTCTTCCATATCAGATATTTGATCTTCAGTTAAAATTTTAATGATTTTTTCTTTTTTTTTATCATCAAAATATTTTAGTGCGGTTTGATTGATTCCATTTACACTTTCTCTTATGAGATATAAAGTATCAAATTCAAATTTTTCTGGAGTATGGTCTAACATGAAAACAGAAGAATACCCAAAAGTATTATGCCTTAGAGTTTTCTCAAGTATCAATGCAAAGTGACCGAATAATTTAGTCACTTCTTTTCTGGAATAGATAAAACTTAAATCATCGAAAAAAGTTATTTTAACTTTATGATACTGATCTGCCATTTCTTTATCAAAGCCAGTATCCATATATTCTCTCCTTAAATCTTCAAGTTGCGAACTTAAGAAAATTGTAACTTGAATTGGGGAAAAAATATATTTTACCAAATCATAATACAAATACTTTTATCAAACAATATTTAATTACTTATTAATTAAATTTGATCATTTTTGTGCTAATTTCAGAAATATGTTAATATTGATTTTCAAAATAACTAAAATTTAATAAAAAATTATTTCGAATAAGAATGAAAAAAAATTTTAGCAAAATTAATTAATAATTATTTAGGTGATCAAATTATCAAAATTCTATGAATTATAATAAAATAAACGTAGCGTTCTAAGTAATAATCTTTTATGCTGTTAGCACCACTCTAAAATTGACCCCTCTCACCAACTAAAGAATGATCCCCTAAGTTAAACTACTGTTCCTAAAATTAGCAATATAGGGGCGCAAGATGAGGTAACCATCCCCTAAAATTGTAAGTCTCTAGTTTGATACAATCCCCAATAAGAGAGTGTGACCTCGAGTTTTTTACTCAGGGTTCAGGGGCGTGAGCGACCGTCCTAAAACTGGTTTTTATAACCGCAGGTATCAAGGTACTTTAGCCCCAATTCTCGATACGTTTGAATAGTTGAATGGGTTACTTAAGCACACCCGTTTACAATCTTAAACATTAAAAGAGAGGTTGTAATGATAGCTCATACAAATTTTGTTGGGATTTATATTGGCGAGTTTGAGTTTTTTGTGAACGTTTACCTAGATAAAAAGGTAAATTGTTACGAAAACACTCAGGAAGGGATTGCACAGTTTTTACAAAATTATCAAGCTCAGTTATTAAAACAAGGCTTGTGTGTTTTGGAAGCGACAGGTGGTTATGAAATGGATTTACTGACCGCTCTTTGTGATCAAGCTCATGCCGTACACCGTGCCGATGGTTATCAAGTCAAAAATTTTATTCGTTCTTATCGCAAACAAGCTAAGACGGATAAATCGGATGCTAAAGCCTTAGCCTTGTATGGATATGAGCGTCATGCTTTGTTAGGCTGCTATCATCCAGCTTCTGACAAACAGTCAATCCTGCGCGAATTGGCCACGCGAAGACGAGAATTAACCAAACTGTTAGTGGCCGAAAAGAACCGGCTAAAAGCGCCTAAAACGGGTGTAACAAAAGTCAGTTGCCAGACATTAATTCGGACTATTGAAAGTGAATTGCAACAGATTGAGAGCGAAATGGAACGAATCATTAATCAAGACGAAACGTTGAAAGCTGAACAGGAGGTCTTGAAGAGTATTCCTGGCATTGGTGAAAAAATCTCGAAAGATTTACTAGTGCTTTTGCCTGAGCTGGGTCGCCTAGATCGTCGAAAAATTGCGGCAATGGCGGGTTTAGCGCCACGTGCTAATGACAGCGGCAAGCGTCTTGGTTATCGCTCTACAGGGCATGGAAGAGCGGGTGTGAAACCGTTGCTGTTTATGGCAGCGTTGGCAGCCAGCAAATCTCACTCACCGTTAAAAGGTTTTTATGAAGAATTAGTCGCCAAAGGAAAACCGAAGAAAGTGGCATTAACGGCATTAGCCAGAAAAATTTTGGTGATAGCGAATGCGCGTGTCAAAGAGATTGTAGCTCAGCAAATTTCGGAAAATAATCACTTGGCGTGAAGGAGCGACAGGAAGTCGCGGTCACGACAAGTCGACAAGCCTGCCTTGAGCAGGCGCGTCAGAATGGATAAAACTCGAATAGGCTCTCACAAAGAGTCGGGTCTTTTTGTGCTTAAATAAAGTTAAAATAAAAAATTCGAGACATAGTTGATACCCCAAGCGTTAAGTAGAGTTTTCTAGTACAATAAGACACTCGCTGTTCCACTGTTTTCGTTCGACAATTCTTGCTTAAATCGATTACGCATGTACGTTCGGTATTCTTTTATCAGCTTCTCTTTGGATTCGAGGTATCTCTTGTCTTTGTATAATTCACTCTTGCTCTCTAATCGGATCAACTTCGGAAAAAATCGATAATAGCTTGTTGACACAGCCGTTGAACTCTTGTTTCTGTAGAATGCTGCACCTCTTTTTATTATATTATTCCATTCAAGATATGTACTTGTCAATTACCACCCTATTCAGGCCATCTATTAGCACCTTAATTCGGCCACCGATTAGCAGGATAATCAGGCCAGTCAAATT
>CAZSHR010000077.1:0-8626 GCA_964606725.1 uncultured Coxiella sp. | reverse complement strand
GTGCCTACGGCTAGTAAATGTTTAAAGTTGCTTAATGAAGCTGAGTTATTGCTATCAAGCCGTGGTGTGCACGGAGGATATCGATTGGCCCGTGATGCAAAGCATATTAATCTAGCAGATGTGATTACTGCAGTTGACGGCGATTTGAGCATTACTTTGTGTAGTGTCCAAAATCATAACTGTGTATTGACCTCTGTATGTGGTTTACGCCACAATTGGCGTTTGATTAATCAGATGATGGTGTCTATGTTACAACAATTGAGTTTGGCAGAGATGTCTCTACCCTTGAGAAAACGAGTGGTTGTAGATAATGAATAAGACTGATGGCATTGATCAGGCTGGTGGTAAGCAATATGCTTATGGTTTTGTTACCGATATTGAAGCGGATACCATTGCGCCAGGCTTGAGTGAAGAGGTAATTAGGCTGATTTCTGCTAAGAAAAAAGAGCCTGATTTTATGTTAGCTTGGCGTTTGCAGGCGTATCGAGCATGGCTGCAAATGTCGCCACCTAATTGGGCGCATGTTAAGTTTCCTGCCGTTGATTTTCAGGCGATTAGTTATTATTCCGCACCCAAAAAAAACCCTAATGCACCTAAAAGTTTAGATGAGGTAGACCCTAAGCTATTAGAAACCTATGATAAGCTGGGTATTCCCTTGCATGAGCGTGAACGCTTGGCTGGTGTTGCGGTAGATGCGGTATTTGATAGCGTATCAGTTGCCACAACTTTCAAAGATAAATTAGCGCAAGCGGGTGTGATATTCTGCTCTTTTTCTGAGGCTGTACAAGACCACCCTGAACTGGTTGAAAAATATTTAGGAAGTGTGGTTTCTTACCGCGATAATTTTTATGCGGCGTTGAACTCTGCTGTTTTCAGTGATGGCTCCTTTGTATATATTCCTAAAGGTGTTCGCTGTCCTTTAGAGCTTTCTACCTACTTTCGGATTAATACCGCGAATACTGGTCAGTTTGAGCGTACTTTGATTATTGCTGAACCCGATAGCTATGTCAGTTATTTGGAAGGGTGTACTGCGCCCATGCGTGATGAGAACCAGCTGCACGCTGCCGTGGTTGAGTTAGTTGCTCATGACAGAGCACAAATTAAATATTCAACGGTGCAAAACTGGTATCCAGGAGATGAAAAAGGACAAGGGGGAATTTACAATTTTGTGACCAAGCGTGGTGCTTGTCGTGGCCATCATGCAAAAATTTCTTGGACACAAGTGGAGACTGGATCAGCCATTACTTGGAAATATCCCAGCGTTATTTTGCAGGGAGACTACTCTGTGGGGGAATTTTATTCTGTTGCATTGACTAATAATTACCAGCAAGCAGATACGGGCACAAAAATGGTGCATATTGGAAAACATACCCGTAGCACCATTATTTCAAAAGGGATTTCTGCGGGGCATGGCCAGAACAGTTATCGGGGCTTGGTGCGTGTTGCGCCGCAGGCGATTGATGCGCGAAACTATAGCCAGTGTGACTCTTTGTTGATTGGTGACCAATGTGGAGCGCATACCTATCCACATATTCAAGCGAGAAATAAAACTGCTCATTTAGAGCATGAAGCTAGTACCTCAAAAATTGGTGAAGATCAGTTATTTTACTGTCGTTCTCGTGGTATTTCTGAAGAAGATGCCGTATCAATGATTGTCAATGGTTTTTGTAAGCAAGTTTTTAAAGAGTTGCCACTGGAGTTCGCTGTTGAAGCACAGAAATTATTAGAAGTAAGCCTTGAAGGGGCAGTGGGTTAGTAGTCGTTTTCTAGAGGAAATAATATGTTATCTATCAAAAATTTACAATCCAGTATTAATAACAATTCTATTCTTTCAGGAGTTGATCTTGAAGTGAAGCCTGGTGAGGTGCATGCCATCATGGGTCCTAATGGTTCTGGCAAGAGTACGTTGGCCAGTGTCTTAGCAGGTCGAGATGAGTTTTCAGTCACTTCAGGTGAGGTACTTTTCCAGGGAGAGGATTTGCTAGCATTGTCTCCTGAGCAACGAGCAATGGCAGGGATTTTTTTGGCTTTTCAATATCCGATTGAAATACCTGGGGTGAATAATCTTTATTTCTTAAAAGCGGCGGTTAATAGTGTGCGTGGCCACCGTGGTCTTGAGCCGTTAGATGCGGTGGATTTTATGACTTTGGTAAAGCGCAGAATGGCTGAGCTTGAAATGGATGAAAAATTTTTGCAGCGCTCAGTGAATGCCGGTTTTTCTGGGGGTGAGAAAAAGCGTAATGAAATTTTGCAAATGCTGCTACTGGAGCCGAGTGTGGCAATATTGGATGAAACCGATTCAGGTTTAGATATTGATGCGTTGCAGACTATTGCTAAAGGGGTGAATAGTCTGCGTAATTCAGATAGAGCGATTATTCTGGTGACTCACTATCAGCGTTTGCTCAATTATATTCAACCCGATTATGTTCATGTGCTAGCAAAAGGAAAAATTATTAAATCAGGAGGGCGTTCTTTAGCGCTTGAGCTAGAAGAGAAAGGCTATGGTTGGTTGACCGCTGAGGAAACCTTGTGATGCTAAGTAGTGACATTCTTGATTGGCCACAAGAAGTATTGAGGTTACCGCTTGAGCAAGCTTTTAAAAATCCACGTTGGCGTGGGTATTTTCCAAAAGAAGCGGATTGGTTGGGAGAACCTGGAAGCTTTGTTTATGTGCCAGAGAAGCTTGTATTAGAAAAACCGCTGTGTCTATCGTGCTCTGGGCAGCAGCGATTCTGTTATCTGATTGTAATGGAGCAAGCAAGCCAAGCTAATTTTCTACAAGTCTCTCATGGAGAAGGGGCTGTGATGCAGATTGACACTCATGTAGTTGTCAAAGAACAGGCTAATCTGGCCTATTATAGCGTCCAAGATTGTGGCTTGAGTACCCAACATACGGCTAACACAACCATTACTCTGCTTGCTAATAGTGCTGTCTCTTGTTACCAGTTTTCTTTGGGTTCTCTCTCTTCGCAAGAAAAACTGACCGTTGCGTTATCTAAGATGGGTGCTGCCAGTCATCTTTACGGATTGTATTTGCCTGCTGTAAACCAGACTATTGAGCATCAGGTGCAGCTTGAGCATCAGGTGCCAAAAGGATTTAGTAAGCAGGTTTATAAAGGAATTATTGGTCAGAAAGGGCGTGCTGCTTTTAACGGAAGAATTAATGTCTATGATCAGGCACAGCAAACCTGTGCTTATCAAAATAATCAAAATCTTTTATTAGCAGAGGATGCTCATGTAGAGACCAAGCCAGAGCTTGAAATTTATGCCGATGACGTTAAATGCAGTCATGGCGCAACAGTGGGTCAAATCGATCAACAGGCGTTATTTTATCTGCGTAGTCGCGGTATTAATGAGTCCTTGGCACGTGCTTTACTGATTCGTGCTTTTGCAGAAGAGATTTTATCGTTTACTAATCATAGTCAAATAAGCGATTATGTGCGTGAGCGTGTTACCACTAAGATTGACCAGCTAGCGAGCCGTCTTAATGAAAAATGTCAGTGATATTGCTAAAGAGTTTCCGATTTTGCAGTCGGACTTGATTTTTTTAGATACCGGTGCCAGTGCCCAAAAACCCCGCTGTGTTATTGAGGCGATTAACGATTTTTATTCTAACGATTATGCCAATGTGCATCGTGGTATTTATCGATTAAGCGAACGAGCAACAGCGCTTTATGAAGGGGTGCGCGATAAGGTGCAGCATTTGATAAATGCAGCGCAACGAGAAGAAATTATTTTCACTCGTGGTACAACCGAATCTATAAATCTAGTAGCCCACAGTTTTGGTCATTTGCACCTGCAAGCAGGAGATGAAGTACTAGTATCAGCGATGGAGCATCACTCAAATATTGTTCCTTGGCAATTATTGTGTGAGCAGACAGGCGCGGTATTAAAAGTGATTCCCATGCATGCTGATGGCGCTTTAGACTTGACAAGTTACAGCGATCTGTTAAGTGATAAAACCAAAATTGTGGCAATTACGCAGGTCTCTAACGTATTAGGAACGGTTAATCCAATTGCATCTATGATTGATTTGGCACATCAAAAAGCGATTCCTGTGTTAATCGATGGCGCTCAAGCAACGCCACATATGTCGGTTGATGTGCAAGCATTGGATTGCGACTTTTATGCATTTTCTTCTCATAAAATGTATGGTCCCACAGGTGTAGGGGTTTTATATGCCAAGCGTCACCACCTTGAAAGCATGCCGCCTTATCAGGGTGGGGGAGATATGATTCGCCAGGTAAGTTTTGAGAAAACCGATTATAATACCTTACCTTACAAGTTTGAAGCAGGCACACCGAATATTGCCGGCGTGGTGGGCTTTGGTGCAGCAATAGACTTTATACAATCAATTGGTTTGCCAGCGATTCTCAACCACGAGCGTGAGTTGACAGATTATGCAACTCAGGTATTACAACAAATCCCTGGAATAACGATTTATGGAAATATGCCTGATAAAATTGGGGTGATTTCTTTTACTTTAAAAGATATTCATCCTCATGATATAGGAACTATCTTGGATAGCGAGGGTATTGCTATTCGTGCCGGCCATCATTGTACCATGCCATTGATGGATTATTATCAAGTTCCAGCAATGGCGCGAATTTCTTTAGGGGTATACAATACTCAAGAGGAAATCGATAAAGTTGTGTTGGCTTTGCATAAAGTCACCGATCTTTTTAAGGTAGTCTGATGTCACAAATGCAAGAATTGTATCAGCAGTTAATTATCGATCATGGGCGTAATCCACGTAACTTTCGTGTATTAGAGAATGCTAACCACATTAAACAAGGCTTTAATCCTTTGTGTGGCGATAAGGTTACCATTTACATCGTTGAGAAAGACAATGTGGTGATTGACATCTGTTTTCAAGGTTGTGGGTGTGCTATTGCAATGGCGTCAGCATCGCTTATGACGCAGCAACTTAAAGGCAAGACTTTAGCGCAAGTGAGCGATTTATTTGAGAATTTTCACCAAGTGGTTCTGGGTGATAAAACTCACTTAGACCAGCTAGGAAAATTGGCAGTATTAGCAGGTGTTGCTGAATATCCCGCTCGTGTCAAATGTGCTACCTTGTGTTGGCATACCATGAAAGCTGCCTTAGAACACAGTCAGGCGGCAGTGAGTACAGAATAATGGGGAATAAAACAAACTGTATTGTTACTTTAACACCCGCAGCGATTGCTCATATTGAGCAAGTGATGGAACGCAATAGTCATGCGCTGGGTTTTCGCCTTTCCATGAAGAAATATGGTTGCAATGGTTACGGTTATGTGCCTGAGGTGATTGATTCAATGGATGTTCATGATATTGAATTAACAACTGTAACTGCCTTTCGTTTTTTTGTAGATTCCCGTTATGCTGCAGATTTAGATGGTACCGTTGTTGATTATGTAGAAAAATCTTTAGGGCAACAACAAATGGTGTTTAGAAATCCCAATGCAGAGGGTGAATGTGGTTGTGGCGAATCTGTTAATCTAGTGAGCAGAAAAAATGAGTGATTCCCGTGAAATTGTGGTGATAAAACACGATATTTTTGCCATGTTAGTACCATCGGGTGCGCGGGTTATGCTGCATCAAGGCACTGAGGTAACCATTACCCAATCTCTAGGTGATTCTTTTACAGTCAGTGTGTATGGTAATCTAGCGCGTATTGATGCTAAAGATGCTGCGGCATTAGGAAAAGAAGTCCATGATGCGCTTAGTGATTTGCCAGAGGGTGCTAGCGTTGAAGATAAGGTGTGGACGCAATTACATACCGTCTATGACCCAGAAATTCCGGTGAATATTGTTGATTTAGGCTTGATTTACCGCTGTGAAGTAACACAAAAAGAGGAGGGCGATTTTGTTGTCGCTATTGACATGACCTTGACTGCACCAGGCTGTGGCATGGGGCCAGTGATTGCTGGTGATGTTAAGCAAAAAGTGTTGCGTATCGCTGAGGTATCAGAAGCGATTGTGGAGCTAGTTTTTGACCCGCCGTGGGATCAAAACCGTATGTCAGATGTCGCTAAACTGGAATTAGGAATGTTGTAATCTTTTAGCTGCAAAACTGGGGTTACAGCAGCGTATTCATAGCCTCTTGTGTAACGCCTGTGCTTTCGCGTAATCAGGCTATTGTTAGTTGTTGTAGAATTGTTCTCTTGTTGTATTCCTGGTGAAAATATTTTAGAGTAATCATTTGCTTGGTTTGGCTGAGCATATCGATTACAAAATGACAAATAAACAAGCCAGGAGTTCCATCCATGCGCAAAAGTATCCTATTAATTGTCACCAGTGTTATTGTGGTGATTATTGCGACCGTGGTGTTTAATCTTGTTTTTAGAAATTTAGTAACCGAGAAGCTTAAAACACGACAAAGACCTGTACCCCACGTATCGGCTGTGCTTGCGCTTAGTGAGACTTGGCATCCTAAATTAG
The DNA here is from genome assembly GCA_964606725.1 of uncultured Coxiella sp. Lineage (GTDB taxonomy): Bacteria > Pseudomonadota > Gammaproteobacteria > Coxiellales > Coxiellaceae > 2-12-FULL-42-15. The sequence goes on along the minus strand of CAZSHR010000077.1, from coordinate 2,203 downwards.
ATTCCGTGGGTTCGTTAGAAGCGATTAATGGTGTGACTGTGACTACGGAAACTTCAGGTATTATCATGGATATTGGCTTTACTTCGGGAGTAAGCGTCAAAAAAGGCGATTATCTCGTTCAAATTGATAACTCCTTGGATATTCAAAATTTAAAAAATAATCAGGCTCAGTTGACTTTGGCGCAGTTAGACTTTAATCGTAAAGAAAAGCTCTACCGTACCAGTGCCATATCCAGAAGTGACTATGATAATTCTTTGGCAGAATTAAAACAGGCGCAAGCACAAGTCGACAAAACTTTGGTAGAAATTGCGGAAAAGCGTATACAAGCGCCGTTTTCCGGTATGGTTGGCATCAGTCAGGTTAATATTGGGCAGTATTTAACGCCAGGTGACCCGATTGTGACCTTACAGGCGCTTGACCCATTGTATGTGAATTTTTCATTGCCACAACGTTACCTGAGTAAAGTGCACCAAGGGCAAGCGGTATCGCTAACGTCAGATGCCTATCCTGGTAAAACTTTTTTTGGCAAAGTCACCGCGGTTAATTCAATTGTCAGTGATAATACTCGTAATTTAGATATTCAAGCCACTGTTGCTAATCCAGATTTTATCTTGTATCCAGGGCTGTTTGTTGATGTACAATTACATTTGCCGCAGCAGGAAAAAGTCGTAAGCTTGCCACAAACGGCAGTCGATTATTCACTGTATGGGGATATAGTCTATGTAATCACCTCTCAATCCAAGAATGGCAAAAAGGTTGATGTTGTGCAGCAACGCAGTGTTAAAGTGGGTGTTAGAGAAGGTAATAAAGTTCAGATTATCAGTGGTGTTAAAGAAGGAGAAAATATTGTTAGCGATGGTCAGTTAAAACTCAGCAATGGTGCTGAGGTGATTGTTGATAACGATGTTAATATGACTTTGCCACCGCCTGCTGCGTTAGAAGGTGGTGCATGAATAAACGCTTCACAGATATTTTTGTCTGTCGACCAGTACTAGCCATTGTCATCAGCCTGTTGATTTTGGTGCTGGGAATTAAGTCATTGTTTGATTTGCAAGTGCGCCAATATCCGAAAGTAGATAGCACGTTAATCACGGTGACGACTCAATATCCTGGTGCACCTGCCGATCTGATTGAAGGTTTTATTACGCAACAAATTGAAAGCTCGGTAGCTACGTCACAAGGCATTGACTACATGGATTCTCAGAGTATCGATGGTAAAAGCACCATTAATATTCATGTCAAGCTTAACTATGATCCTAATGTGGCGTTTACTGATGTGATGAGCAAGGTCTCTGAGGTGCAGAATAACTTACCTTCTGCGGCGCAGCAGCCGGTTATCAAAAAGCAAACCGATAGTGCCACTGCTTTGATGTTTATTGCCTTTGACAGTAAAGACATGAGTGCTGAGCAGATTACCGATTATGTCAGTCGTGCAGTGAAGCCTAAATTAGAGTCAGTTGCTGGTGTTTCTTCTGCAGAAATTTTAGGGGGTAAGACCTTTTCTATGCGAGTTTGGCTGGATACCCGAAAAATGGCGGCCTTAGATGTCACCCCAAATGATGTGACCTCTGTGTTGCAGAAGAATAATTTTCAGTCAGCTGCAGGTAAGACCAAAGGATATTTTACACAAATTAGTATTAATGCGACTACCAGTGCTGAAGATGTTAAAACCTTTGAAAATTTAGTGATCAAAAAAGATCAGAACACTCTAGTGCGCATGCGTGATGTTGCTAAAGTTGAATTAGGTTCGGAAAGCTATGATTCATCGGTTTTTCTCAATGGTACGCAAGCGGTTTTTATCGGCATCAATGCGACCCCTGTTGCCAACCCTTTGACTGTGATCAAAGATGTTAGGGCCTTATTACCTGGTATTGAGTCGGTTTATCCACCGAGTTTAAGTTCTAAGATTGTTTATGATGCAACTATCTATATTCGTGCTTCTATGGATGAGGTGATCAAAACAATTTTTGAAGCAACCATTATTGTGATATTAGTAATGTATTGCTTTTTAGGGTCATTGCGTGCGGTTTTAATTCCCATTGTCACTATTCCTTTATCACTGATTGGTGTCACGTTTTTTATGTTTATGATGGGGTATAGTTTAAACTTACTTACTTTTTTGGCGATGGTGTTAGCGATTGGCTTAGTGGTTGATGATGCCATTGTGGTGGTGGAAAATGTGGTCAGGATTAAGGATAGTCAT
>CAZSHR010000076.1:0-8721 GCA_964606725.1 uncultured Coxiella sp. | reverse complement strand
TTTTTAAGTGATCAACTTTATTACCATCATGGAGGTCAATAGTTTGATTAGTTTTAGGATCAAAAACAGTATAGCTTTGTCGTTTTTCTGTTTCTTCCCATTTTACGGGCAGTTCAAGGCAATGCAGGTATTTTTCAGAGTCTGTGATTCCATCAATTTTTTCTAAATATGCCTCTGTGCGATCTTCTTTAATTGTTTTCTCCAAAATATTTTTGCCGTGGAATGGTCAGTAACTATAAGCACAATTTTATACTTTTCAAGCATGAATTATACGAGAAAAAATCGTAATTTTATGTTAAGTCTTTGTAATTAGTTGGAAGTGAAAAGTTAATTTTTTAATGTAAGGGCTTTTTTCGAAAAGGCGAGATTTTAAATAGGCTTTCAGGTTTTTTCAACGATATCCTCATCATTGCTGATCAAGTCTTTGCGCCAGGGGTAGTGATGGTAGGGGGCATTTTCTGAAAAACGCACAATGGGATACTTAATAATCGAAAAATAAGGTGAATAATCAAAATCTGCTGGTGTGAAAAGCTTGGGATTGCGTGGAATAATCTCAAGCTCTTTTTGGGTTTTTGATCGAATCACGGGAAGAATCGGGAAGTTAACCGATCGGAAAGCGTCAGCAATAACAACCGAGCAAATATCTTTAGTAGTTTGGTCAGCTTTCTTCACAAACAGAGAAGACCGCCATCGTCTAGGAATAAACCAGTGGGATTTTAGCAAAAAGCGCCCAAGATCAATAAAATGCCGCATATTATAATCGCGTCCAACGTGCTTGAGTACAAAGTTAATTACTTTCTGGGCATCATTATGCGAAATACCAGTTGGTCGACAAATGCGGATATGGTTTCCTTCATAGCAATCAATCGACTTGATAAAAGTTCCTTTTCCAACAATCGTATCAACAATTAATTGCTGGTCGGCAGAGCCGGAGTAATGGTTGCGAATTAACTCACGCATTTTGGGATCAACAATGCTATGTATCCGTCCGATATAAATCGCAGCGTGTGTCCACGGACTGTGGGTGACAGCCTTAATGTATTGGCTGATACGGTTAGTGCCTTCTACGAGCAAAACATCGCCAGGGATAATCTCGTGACAAATCCGATCAAAATCACACAGGTAAGAACGTTGGGCGTTTTGGGTTTCTTTCGAATAATATTTGGTGATTTTCTGGAATAGCCAGTTACCCATTCCCATCTTGTTTAAGTTCCTGATTTTGCAACACTCTTTGTAGCGATTATAGCATAATTTTGATGATTGTCTGGAGAGTCATTAATGACGTTGTCGGTCCCCTTTTTCGAAGGAGGCGGGAGCTTTTAAATAGACTCTAAATTGCTCTGTCACCTTTCGGCTAATATGCTAGCACAACCGATGTAATTACTTGGGGTAAGTTTAAGCAAAGCCTGTTTAGCCTCATCCGGCAGTGATGCTGTTTCGATAAACTCCCTGATCAGTTCTTTAGTGATTGCTTTTCCTCGGGTTAGTGCTTTGAGTTGCTCGTAAGCGTCAGTGACGCCGTATCGCCGCATGACGGTTTGTACCGCCTCTGCTAATACTTCCCAACGCTCCGCTAAATCCTGATTAATCCGTTCTTCGTTGGCACTAATCTTACTTAAACCTTTCAGTAATGATTGGTAAGCGAGTATTCCGTACCCGATTGCCACGCCTAAATTTCGCAGTACGGTAGAGTCAGACAGGTCGCGTTGCCAGCGTGAAATCGGTAATTTAAGTGCCAAATGCTCATTCAGTGCATTGGCAATGCCTAGATTGCCTTCGGCATTTTCAAAATCAATGGGATTTACCTTGTGTGGCATGGTCGAAGAGCCAACTTCATTTGGATGAGCTTTTTGCCTGAAATAAGCAATACTAATATAAGACCATAAATCCCTCGATAGATCCAGCAGGATTGTGTTGATTCGCGTCAGGTTTTGCAGCAATTCGGCCATGTAATCGTGTGGCTCAATTTGCGTAGTTAATGGATTAATTTTCAACCCTAAGTGATTAATAAATCGGGCATTAAATTCAGGCCAGTTAACATCTGGAAAGGCGCTATAATGGGCATTGTAATTGCCAACAGCGCCATTAAATTTACCCAGCAGCTCAACCGATTCAAGTTGTTTGATCTGACGCTCCAGTCGGGCAAGCACATTGGCAAACTCCTTGCCCAGTGTGGTTGGAGAGGCTGTTTGACCGTGGGTGCGCGACAACATTGCCATTTTGGCGTATTTTAGCGATTTTTCCTGAAGATCGCTGCTAATTTGCGACAATAGCGGCAAAATTTCACGAGATCGTGCATCTTTGAGCATTAGCGCATAGGCCAGATTGTTGATATCTTCCGATGTGCAAGCAAAGTGAATATAGGGTAAGAATGGCTCCAGACTTTTTTCTTGTTTCAATTTGTCGCGGATAAAGTATTCCACCGCTTTGACGTCATGATTCGTGGTTTTCTCGATGGTTTTAATCTGTTCGGCGCAGTCTGCGCAAAAATCCGTGATTATTTTTTCGAGAAACTGTGACTGTTTTTCGTTGAGTGACGGTATACCGTTAATACCGCTGTGTCCAAGCTGTTGTAACCAGCGCACTTCCACCATTACCCGATAATAAACCAAACCGTATTCACTCAATAATGAGCGTAATCCATTGATTTTATTCGAATATCGACCATCAAGTGGGGAAATCGCAGTTAAAGAAGAAAGTTGCATTACGCCTCCGTCTGAGTTAATATTGATCAGATACATGTTACTGAAAGCGGCAATCATAGCGTATTTTGCCACCTGAATGAAATGACCATTGCAGGCTTTGACTGTTGACCGTTAAGTTGATTAAAAACTCCGAACTGGGATTTTAGTGGAAACGCCCGAGCATACAGGGAGGTATTCACGGCGTCTCACCGGAACAAACCAATCAGATCACGAACAGTGTGCCCTGACAAAACCAAAGTCAACGTTCAATTGCATGGTGTTTGCTTATTCGGTAACATGCCGACTTTATTTAACCACAAATGGGAAACCACCCATGAAATTCATAGACTTACAAGCGCAATATCGTAATTTACGTCATGAAATCGATGCAGGTATCGATGAAGTATTGCAACATGCCCAGTTTCTCAACGGCCCCGAGGTTAAAGCACTTGAGCAAGAGCTTGCACAGTTTACCGGCGTTCAACATTGTATCGCCATGTCCAGCGGCACAACCGCTTTACAAGTAGCACTTATGGCGCTTGAGATAGGCGCCGGTGATGAAGTCATTACCACACCCTTCAGTTTTTTTGGTACCGTTGAGGCTATCAAGATTCTCGGCGCCGTACCCGTATTTGTCGACATTGATTCCAAAACCTATAACCTTGACCCCCAGCAACTGGAAGCGGCGATTACCAGCAAGACCAAGGCGATTATGCCGGTTAGTCTCTATGGTCAGTGTGCGGATTACGATGCGATTAATGCGATTGCCGAGCGACATCACTTACCGGTTATTGAAGATGCGGCGCAAAGTTTTGGTGCGGAATACAAAGGCAAGCGCTCCTGTAGTTTGACAACCATTGCCTGCACCAGCTTCTTTCCCTCCAAACCCTTAGGCTGTTATGGGGATGGTGGTGCTGCTTTCACTGATGATGAGCATTTAGCGGAAGTCATGCGTAGTCTGATTAATCATGGTCAATCCAAACGTTATCAGCATGATTTAATCGGTTTGACAGGCCGAATTGATACCATTCAGGCAGCGATTTTGTTGGCTAAATTGCGTTACCAGTTTCCCAAGGAGATTACCGCGCGACAGCAAGTTGCCGCTTGGTATCAGCAATTTTTATCAGCGTCATTCAATCCTCCTCACATTGAGTCTCATAACTTAAGTGCTTTTGCTCAATATACCATTGAAGTGAGTGATAGGGATCAGTTACGTATTTCACTGACAGAGCAGGGCATTCCAACCGCGATTCATTATCCTAAAGCTTTACATCAGCAGCCTGCTTTGAGTCAGGAGTACCACAATCAACATTTTCCAATGGCTGAGCGAGCGGCTTCTCGGGTATTGAGTTTGCCTTTTCACCCTTATATGCCGCAAGAGACAGTAGAGCAAGTGGTCACGGTCTTAAATGATTGGGTTACTGTTGTTGCCTAGGTGCTGGTTTTACAAGAATGATGGTCCTTCTTGTTTCCTGTACCTTGCTGGTTGTTAGCTTATTTTCGATAGATTTATATAATCCTTCCTTGCCGGCTATTGCTGAGTCCTTGAATGTCGGTCAAATTACTATGCGTAGTTTGGTTATTGCGTATTTGTCCGGTTTTGCTTTCTCACAGCTTTTTTATGGGCCAATTTCAGATAGATTTGGCAGGAAAAAAGTTATTTTTATTTCGTTGACGTTAATTATTCTGGGGAATGGCTTAACTGCTTTAGCGGTAAGTGGTGATCAGCTTTTAGTTTATCGTTTTCTCACCGGTATTGGCGCCGGAGGATGTCCGGTTGTGAGTCGCGCCATATTAAGGGATTTTTTTCAAGATAAAAAGACGTTAACAAAAGCGTTTTCAATATTTGCCATGGCAGCGCAGATTTCACCGGCTTTTGCACCAGTTATTGGCGGTTTTATTGAGCAGCATTATTCCTGGCGAATTAATTTTCTGTTTTTGGCAGTTCTCACCGGAATAGCTTTACTAATCGTAGCGTCTATCTTCAAGGAAACTAATCTGCGTAAGAAAAAGTCAAGCATTTCTTTTATCTTGATAGATTACAAGTCGTTACTGTTGGATAAACGCTTTATTTCATACAGTGTGATGTCAGCATTAGTGTTTTCTTATACGATCGCTTATTATACCATCAATCCTTTTGTTTTTCAGGAACAATATCAGTTTACACCGTTAATGAATGGAATAATTTACATGATTTATTCGGCAGGATTATTTATTGGTGCTTATTCAAACCGAAAGCTGGTTAATTTTTTTAATCCCGAAAACATATTGAATGTTAGTGTGCGAGTACTGATATTAGCTCCGTTTGTTATGCTATTTTTCAGTTATTTATTTGATTCATTTTGGGTAATTTTACTATTTTCTACCGTAATAGCAATAGCTTGTGGTTTTGCGGCTCCCGTTCTTCTTTCTCTCAGTATTTTGCCATTTTCAGAGAAAGCAGGTATGGCCAGTGCCTTGCAAGGTGCAATCAAGATGACAGGAACAGCGATAACGCTGTTGATGTTGCTAGTGTTTCATATTGATTCAGGGATGGGTTTATCACTAGCATTCTTTGTCATATCTTTGCTTTTTATACCATTTATTTACGCGTCATCAAAAAGTATTTTATGATGGTATAAAAATTAATAATTAAATTATTATTAATTTCATTTTATTTTTGTTAAAAATTGTAGTATTCCTAAAAATTTTGATATAGTTCTGACCTGTGATTAGTTTTTTAAATCTTGCTAAAATTTACAAGATTGAACAATTTTTGTTTAATTTCTGGTGAAAAAATGAGAGAAGAAAACAGTTTAACTTCGATTCAATATGCAGCTTTATTGACTTTAGTCATAATTTTGGGTACAGGAAAAGTTTTTGCTTCAACCGGTCAAATTATTTTTGGAATTAAAGAAACTTTTGATGATATTGAAGATTCACATAACTCGGTTAACTCAGATATTGTAACAGCAGTGGTGATAATAGGAGCTATATCAAATTCATGGGTTCGTGCTGTAACACGCTATCCCGCATTGTGGCGTAATATTGGGCCTGGAAAATTCTCTATTAGTAGCGATAATAATGAATCTCCGCTTTTTCCTGAAAACGATAAACTACTTTTTACTGTTTCCTCATTTGTTTTTGCTAATGGTATGATTGCTGGAACAGCGGCAGGGGCACAAGCTTATTTAGGATCAAAAGTTCTTTTAAATTCTTTTGGTGTTAAAGAAGAAAAAATTTTTATTCCTTTATCCTCTCTTAATTTTGTGTGTGCTTTAGCTGTATACTTTTCTTTTGTTATGCAAAAAACAATAAGAAATTCACAAAAAATAGCTAAAGTTTGTCGAAATAGTGGTTGGGAAAAAATACTTCAACATAAAAAATCTATAGCTTTAACTTTATTTTTTTGTGGATTAGGAACATTTGCGTTTAGCGCCATGGCTTTCCAAATGCTTACAGATGAAATGAGTAATTTGGATTCTGAATTTAAAGACACGTTAGGATGGATTGCACTGGTATGCACTTTTATTGATATATTTCTTTCGAGAGTTTCTAATACATTTCTATTTATAGAGGAAAATCATAAATCAACTTTTGTCAATCAAATTCCTGAGCATAATAAGAAAACTTCTTTGCCATTTTTATTTCATTTAACATTGTCACTGTTAGATATATGCACATATGGATTTGCTTTTTACAGTGGTTGTATCGATGTTTTCTCGAACCTAAACTTAGAAAAAGACTCTAAGACATCTCAAATATTATCGGCTTTATCTGCGATTAGTAGTGCGGCAATGCATTTCATTTTTAGTGTAGAGCCACCTCTAAATAGAGATGGTAAATTATTAATTGAAAATTCAAAAAATTCTAATTCAATATTTCATGTTTCTGATAATTTTGAAAACTTTAATAAAGAACTACTTGGAAATCCAAGTTCAGACTATGTTACTTTTAGTCTTGATTCTTCTGCCGGTTAATACGAAAATTTGAGGAAGGTCTATTATGATTAAAATTACCATTACCGATGAAACTTTGCGTGATGGATCTCAGGGTAATGTGATTATGACTCCTGCTTTCAAAATAAATCATTTATTGCACATGACAGAAAATAGCTGGGCAAATAGATTTCGTATTGGTTGGCATTCTAATCCTGCTGATCAAATGGTTCTTGATTGGGTTTCATTTAATAGACCTGATTTGATACCTTTTATAACAATGCCAACTTTATTGTTTCGATCAGATGATTTTAGCCAAGATCAGGAGGATTTTTGTAAGGATATACGTTTCGGAGTGGCAGTTACTATCACAAAAGGTAAGCCAGAAGATCTAATTGATTTGGGTATGAATATTGAGGAACTAATGGCTAGCATTCGGCGCACAGGAAAAAAAATTAGGCAAGTTCAGCAGAGTAAAATATTTGATATAGCTATAGAACATGCATTCTCATCTTATCTGGCGGGAAATGCAGATTTTCTTGTCTACACTATTGAAACTGCTTTACTTTCTCATGCAGATAAAATTATTTTGGCTGATACTGATGGAGAATTAACACCTTCAAAAGTTAAAGAAGTAATTGTTGGTCTAACAAAAAAACTTCAAAATTCAGAAAATTTAAAATTAAAAGGTATTAATTTCACTGCTGATAAATTTTCTATCCATGCTCATAATGATCTGGGTCTTAGTGCGGCAAATTCATTGGCTGCTTTAGAAGTTGGAGTACGTGAATTGGATGTATCTCTTAATCATTATGGTGAAAGAGCTGGTAATACAAGATTATTGCAGATAGCTACAATTATCAATCAATCGTCTGTTTTTGATTGTTGTATTGGTGAGTTAGATTTGCCTAAACTTGCAAAGTATTGTGATGAATTGCACAAGCAACTAGGGACAACTGCTTCTGATAAGACATTAGGTTCTGCTGATGCTTACAACGCTGTTGGTGGAATGCACGCATCAAAATTACTTAAAGAATTACGTAGTACAGGTAAAAAAGGTATTAAATTTTTTCAGGAATTTACGAGTGATATCAGAGGGTATACTGGATCTTACAATAGTGTATCTGCCCAAAAATTCGGTCAACGTATTTCTGTTACGTTGTCACCAGTGGCAGGTAGGGCAAATGTGCAGTTTATGCTTGAGGAGTTAGGGTTTTCCAATATTTCTAAGGATGATGAAAGGCTGGATAATGTTTTAAAAGCAGTTAAGTGGGGTGAGTTTCAACGAGGAGAAAACTACAGAGGAAAGAATAATGTTAATGCTAAATTACTTATTGCTGAAATATTTGATGCAAGGAATATTGCTGGTGAAAAAAATCGATTTTCTTTGTCGACTAATCAGCATATAACGTCAATTCTATTCTCTATGAGGGGTGAAAAATTTTTACTTAACATTCCAAATTTAAACCAATATGCAAATTATATGAGTATCAATATTTTTTGTTTAAATGTTGCTGCAAGATTAATTTTTATACTACATAAAATTTTAAGAGAAAAACTAGGAAATCCTAGTGACATAAAATTAGAGAATGTTTGTCATTATAAGGTTGATGTGGGTGATCTTTATTTTTCTAATGGAAGAGTTAAAGCTGAAAAACAGCTTGATGCAATTAAGTTGAAATTTTCTATGGAAAATTCTAGTGAGCACTTCCTTTCAACAGGTGTAGGAAAAACTATTATTGATGCTGTTGTTTCCTCCGTAGAAAAGGCAGTTGATTATTTAATTTTTCAATATGAAGTTCAACTATCTGTTCAGAAGTTAACTGGTCTAATAGATAAAAATTTTTTGAAAGAGCAAGCTGAAAAAATTGGTATTACTCCGCTTAGTGGATCAAAAGAGGTGGAAGTGTCTTCATATTCTTTTTCTCCTTAATTTTTTTTTAATTTAAAATCTTTTAGTTTTATTTTGCTTTGCTACTAAAGTTTTATTAAGTACCGCTCATCATCAAGTTCAACAATAAGTTTTTCAGGAGGAGGATAAAAATCAACAATATACTGACAAATTTTTCTTTGCCTTTAAAATTAAACACTGTATATTTGCTTTCTTCTCATCTGTGATC
>CAZSHR010000075.1:0-8925 GCA_964606725.1 uncultured Coxiella sp. | reverse complement strand
AGTAGCATATCCATTTGCCTTTTGTGTTTTTAGTTCCTAAAACCCGAAAATTCTCAAAAATAAGCGCCAAGTTCGAAAGTAATAGTGTCTTGGGACCCACCAATATTAGCGCTGGGTACGGGAACCACTAAGCTAGGGTCTCCTGCACCGCCGCCACCGGCATCACTGTTGACAGCATAATTGACATCATGACGGAATTCTAAACTCTCAACAGTATTTTTCCACAGCGACGTGCTAAGCACTGCAAAATAACTGTGTTCTGGCAGGTTTAGCGCTAATGCCTCCCAGGAGCGGTTATAAGCAGCACCTACAGTTACAGGGATTTTGCCAAAAACAAAATTAAAGTCCAACTCTGTTTGTAGTGCGCTGACTGACGCGCCTTGCCCACTGAACACTAGGTCACCTTCATCAAAGTGACGTAGTGCCGTGATATATTCGGTAATCAAGGTAATCATACCGTGTGATAAACTAAAGTGAAAATCCAAACCGTCTACGTTATGTGCTAAATCATTAGCAGATACCCCGTTGGCATTAACGGTTTCGCCAAAACCGGCAAACTGTGTGGCTGGATCACCATTGCTAGATAGGCCATTGGATTGCATGCCTTGAGAATCAGCAAGATTGCTGGTGTATCCCATACCGATATCAATACCCCCTATGCGGGTATGGCGGTTCTTATAACCGATATTAGCGCCTCCTTGGAAGATAACCCTGTTAGGATCGCTGCTAACTCTGTCACCATTATCGCCATAGGCTTGCACATACAAGCCGTGATTGAAATAGCCCAACACTAGTGCGCGTGCCTGGATTCTTGCCATCGATTTAGTCAGCGCTGAGGTCACCATTGCACTGGAGTAACGACCAAAAGGAATGTAAAGCTGCCCCATCGTGACATAAAAAGGCGATTGTTGCAGATTTCCGATAGTGGCAAATCCCCGTTGTAAAAAGAAGCGCGAGTTGCTGACGTTGGAGCCGGAATCGGGGGAGGAGCTGTCAAACTCAACATTGATAAAAGCACTAGCCCATTGGCTTAGGATTGCCCATAGATCAATTTCTGCAGTACTTAATTTAACATTGACACTATCGCTGTCATTATAGCGTTTCTTGTAGCTTAACTGGTTTTCAATGCCTCCACTGAATATTAGCAATGGTCGCATGTTAAGTGTTTCCCCTGAGTACTTCTCCAAAATTTCGTTGAACCGGTCTCTATCTTGCAATAGTAATAAATCTTCATTCATGGATGAGACTTGATACAGTAAATCCGAAGCGTTCCACGCGGATTTCAGACCTAAAATAGGAGAAGTGGTGACGGTGATACCTCCAATGTAGTTTAGCGCTATGCTGTGCACATCGCGTTTAACTGAGGAAGATACTTTGAAAAGATCACTTTCATCATTATCTTTGCTAGATGAATTTTGCTTAGTCACTTGAGCAGTGCTTTGAGTCTTTCGGTGCTGTTTTAACTCTTTTTTGAGGCGGTAAAGTTCCGCTTCTATGGTTCTTTCTTCTTGTTCTAATGCAGACAATGAGGCATCATTGCTTGTGGCTGAGTTATTAGCAAAAAGAATGCTAGTAGAACTTGTTAGGAAAGCGAAGAGAATAAATCGTATTAAGTTGCGCATTTACAGAACTCCTACTGTCGACACTGAGGGGCGCAATATACACGTATTGCTATTAATTTGCTACACTAAAAAGATGGCTTTATCACAGTAGAGGATTTATTCGTTAATGCAGCGTATTACCCTGAGTTTTCCTGATGATTGGCATGCGCACTTGCGTGATGGTACGTATCTTAAGCGAACGGTTGCTGATACCTGTAAACGCTTTGAACGAGCCATTATCATGCCGAATTTATCGCCCCCTATTACGACCGTAAACGAGGCATTAAGCTATCGACAACGTATTCTGCAAGCCGTACCTCTGGGGGAGACTTTTAATCCTTTAATGACACTGTATCTGACAAAAGATATCAGTAGTGAAACAATTATTGAGGGAAAATCCCATATTAGCGCTTGTAAATTTTATCCTTTGGGCGCAACAACGCATTCGCAAGCAGGATTGGCCAAGTTAAGTGATCTTTATCCTATTATAGCGGTGATGCAGCAATGCGATATGCCTTTGTTGATCCACAGTGAATGTACAGCGTCTGATGTTGATATATTAGCAAGAGAAGCGCGTTTTATCGAAGAGCAGATATTACCTTTAACGAAGGAATTTCCAGAGCTACGTATTGTTTTGGAGCATATATCAACAAAAGCTGCTGTGGATTTTGTATTGTCAGCCCCATCGAATGTCGCAGCAACCATCACACCGCATCATTTGTTATTAAATTTAAACGATGTGTTAGCGAATGGCATTCGACCGCATTATTATTGTAAGCCGATAGCCAATCAGTTGTCTGACCAGGCAGCACTTGTTCAGGCAGCCATTAGTGGTAATCCTAAATTTTTTTTAGGAACTGATAGTGCGCCGCATACTCAAAGCCATAAAGAGTGTGCTGTTGGTTGTGCCGGTATTTACAGTGCGCATGCGGCGATTGAGTTATATGCCGAGGTCTTTTCTCGTCATCACGCCTTAGATAAGCTAGAAAACTTTGCTAGTTGCTTTGGAGCGCAATTTTACCATTTACCCGTTAATCAAAAAAAATTAACATTGATTCAAGAGCCTTGGCAAGTTCCTGAGTCGCTTTCTTTTGGTGCTGAAGCGGGTATTCCTTTTTTTGCTGGTCAGATAATTAATTGGAAGATTCACCATGAACACCCGCTTGAATAAGCGATTTGACGGGTATCTTCCCGTGGTTATTGATCTTGAGACAACCGGCGTCAATGCCTTGCAAAATGGTTTATTGGAAATTGCTGCTATTAGTGTTGTACTTAATGAGGATCAACAATATCAAGTTGACGATAACTTTTTTTGTCACGTGTTGCCTTTTGAAGGTGCTAAACTTGATCCTAAGGCAATGGCAATTACTAAGATTGACCCTTACCATCCTTTTCGGTTTGCGGTTGATGAAAAAAAAGCATTAACAAAACTATTTGACTTTACCAGTGCACTTGTTAAAAAACACCAGTGTCGTCGTGCTGTCTTAGTGGGGCATAATGCCCATTTTGATTTAGGATTTATTACTGCGGCCATGAAGCGCTGTGCGATTAAAAGCAGCCCTTTCCATGCGTTTACTTGCTTTGATACAGCCACCCTATCTGGCTTAGTCTATGGGAAAACTATTTTGGCTAAGGCGTTGAAAGAGGCTGGTATTGATTTTGACTCCGACAAAGCCCATTCAGCCTTGTATGATGCTGAGAAAACAGCAGAATTGTTTTGCAAGATTTTGAATGTGCATAATAGCGAAGCTCAGAGTTGATTGGATGTAACAGCTCAGTTTCCTTGGGGGAATTTCCGTATTTTGGCCCTCTTGAACAGAAAATTTGCTCGAGGTACTCATGTATTTGTATACATTCCGCCCCTTTTCACAAATTTTCTGTCCAATATGGCCTAAACGCTGAAAATTCTCAGCACATAAAGTAGGGGGTGATCTATTACGATTGGATAGTAAAGCCCTCTTGCGGTCAGGTTGTGCCAGCCCAACCGCAGAGGCTTTTTTTATAACGCCTCAGCATTATCCGCAAGGTATTGAGCGACTCCGCTAGGAGAAGCCTCCATGCCCTTTTGCCCTTCTTTCCAGTTTGCCGGACATACTTCGCCGTGCTTTTCATGAAATTGTAAGGCATCAAAGGTGCGTAGAATTTCTGGTATGTTACGTCCTAAAGGCAGGTCGTTTACAATTTGTGAGCGAACAACGCGATCTTTGTCGATGATAAAGCTAGCGCGTAAAGCAACCCCTGCGACCGGATGTTCAACTCCATAGCTGCGAGCGATAAAATGGCTAATATCTGCGGCTAGAGTATAGGCGACTGGCCCAATGCCACCCTTATCAACTGCTGTGTTACGCCACGCATTGTGGGTAAAGTGTGAGTCAATAGACACGCCCACCACTTCGATATTACGTTGCTTAAAAGCATCCATCGCATGGTCTAGCGCAATCAGCTCTGAGGGACAGACAAAAGTAAAATCCAAAGGATAGAAGAAAACCAAGGCGTATTTGCCCGCTATGGCTTCGTAGAAATTGTAATCGTCTACGATACTGCCGTCGCCCAATACTGCTGGGACTTTAAAATCAGGAGCTTGGCGCCCTACTAATACTGTCATTGTATTCTCCGCGAAAAGTTAACTGAGTGTTACCCATAGTAGCGCAATGATGATCAACACGTCTACTATTGCGCTCAGTTGATTTCTGTTAGAAAAAGTGTCAGCATCGCTACAATTGTGCACTGCTCAGATTCATTGCTACTGATTTTAAGCTTGAAAGCACCGCCAGGTCTGCTGGCGCCTTAGCAGTGGTGCTATCGTGTTAGGTATTGCGTTCAAAATGACTAAATTAAGAGCAGCAGTGATTGGCGTAGGTTATCTGGGTCAATATCATGCTGAAAAATATCACCAACTCCCTGCTGTTGAGCTGGTTGCTGTTTGTGACACTGATGCGCATGCATGCCATAAAATTGGCCAAAAATTAGGTGTCAAAACCTTGAGTGATTACCGTGAACTGGCTGAATCGGTTGATCTGGTCAGTATTGCCACCCCTACGCATTGCCATCATGAGGTCGCTTCATTTTTTATAGCGCATGGTGTCCATGTATTGCTGGAAAAACCCATTGCGATCAGTCTGTCACAAGCGGATGCGTTAATTGAGCTAGCCGAACGGCATCAAGTTATTTTGCAAATTGGTCACCTTGAACGATTTAATCCTGCTTTTGTGACGGCCTTGCCTTTGATTAAGCAGCCACGTTGGGTAGACATTACGCGCTTGTCTCCTTTTAAGCCGCGTTGCTTAGATGTGGATGTGGTATTAGATTTAATGATACATGATATTGAGATGATTCAATCGCTGTTTAATAGCAGTCCTGGGCAAATTACTGCATCTGGTATGACTGTGCTCTCGCCCACCCTCGATGTTGCTAGTGCGCATTTTCGATTAGGTCATCAGCTTGTTGCTAATTTAACGGCTAGTCGTATTAGCGCGACGACAGAAAGAAAATGGCGTGTTATTCAAGAAGACGGTGAAATACTAGTAGATTTTCATAACAAGCAAGTGATGGTGTCGCGTAAAAATCAGGCCGCAGATAATATGGAAACACAAATAATCAATTGTGAATCCTCAGATGCCTTGCGAGATGAAATTAGCTCTTTTGTTGAGTGTGTTAATCAGAATAAACAGCCCTTGGTTGATGGTCAAGCGGGTAGGCAAGCGCTAGCCACTGCTTTAGCTGTATTAGAAGCTGCGGCGAATTAAGTTGATGAAAAATAATTCCTCTCATACTATTTTTATAGTTGCCGGAGAGCCTTCTGGTGATTTATTAGGGAGTTATTTAGCGACAGCTTTTAAGCGTAGTTATCCTGAATGTGTGTTAGAAGGTGTAGGCGGGTATCGTATGCAGCAAGCCGGTGTGCAGCAAATTTTTGATAGCGAACGATTGGCAATGGTCGGTTTTGTTGAGATCATTAAAAAAATAGCGGTGCTGCGTCAAGCGATGAACGTTATCATGCAACGCTTAACAGAACAGCCCCCCACTTTATTATTACTGATTGATTATCCAGGATTTAATTTGCGTCTAGCTGCCAAAGCCAAGGCGCTTGGAATTAAAGTGATGTATTACGTCAGTCCACAAATTTGGGCTTGGCATTATAGTCGTATAAAGAAAATAAAAAAAAATGTCGATTTAATGGCAGTGTTGTTTCGTTTTGAGGAAAAACTCTATCAGGCAGAGCATGTTCCAGTTGCTTTTGTTGGCCACCCTATTATTGAAGCGTTAACCCCCAGTTTGACCAAACAAGCGGCTTATCAGCAATTTTCTTTGGACCCACAACAACCCATTGTCGCTTTATTACCTGGCAGTCGTGCTACTGAAATACAGCGATTGCTGCCAGATATGCTTGCTGCGGTACAATGTATTCGGCAACAAAAACCGCAGGCCCAGTTTGTGCTTGCTTTAGCACCTAATTTGTCGCCCGCGAGTTTGGCATCGTTTCAACTGCAAGGGATTGAGGTGGTGGAAAACAATACTTACAATGTATTGTCAGTGTGTGATGCTGCCATTGTTGCCTCTGGCACGGCCACATTAGAAGTGGCTGTACTTGGCGTGCCTCAAGTCATTGTTTACCGCGTTAACCCGTTGAGTTACCAGATAGCCAAGTGGGTAGCGACAGTGACTCAAGTGGGGCTTTGCAATATTGTGGCAGAAGAACCCGTGGCCTTGGAGTTAATTCAAGGACAATTCAAGCCCCAAGCTGTGGCCGATGAGATACTCAAACTGCTGAATGATAGTGAATACCGTTGCACAATAGTTCAAAAATTGCAGCAGTTAAAAGCTCGGTTAGACAGTCAAAACGCCGCGCAGCAGGCCGTTGATGCGGCTGTCGAGTTGATTAACGCTTAGCTTTAAAAGCCCCAGAAGTCCCAGAGGTTTGGTTGTAACCGAAGTAAAACCAGCCTATACTTTGGTTGCAACCAAAGTATAGAGAGCCGCTGTGGAACACCTCTTTGAAATACAAAACCTGCTTATATCGCAATTTGAGCAAGATTGGTTTTATAAACGTCATTGTTTCAATAAGATACATTTCGACAACCATTTGAGCGGACTTATTGGTGCGCGAGGCATTGGCAAAACCACCCTGCTTATACAGCAAGCCATCCATAGGGGTGCGAAGCAGCAAAAAGCCCTCTATGTTTCTGCTGACAACTACTACCTGCTAAAAACACCGCTACTAAGCTTAGTCGATAGGCTTTACAAAGAAACCGAAGTAACGCTGCTGTGCATTGATGAAATACAAAAATACGAAAACTGGAATCAGGAGCTGAAGAATATTGCCGATACCTATAAAAATTTTCGCGTCCTCTTTAGCGGTAGTTCAATGATAGATATTGTCAAAGCGAAATACGATTTATCGCGCCGCGCTACTTTACACCATTTACACGGATTGTCATTTCGAGAATACTTGGAATTTTCAGAAAAACAGCAACTTCCTGTAATAACGCTCAAAGAGATTCTCACTAAACACGAAGAAATTAGCACCGCATTAAACATTGAAAAAATACTAAAACATTTTAATGATTATTTGCGAATAGGCTACTATCCCTTTTTTGAAGCGTTAACTGTAGACACAGAAAAATTTCAGGCGATAGAAAATTCGATACAGAAAACTTTATATGAAGATATTGCTGTTTCTTGCTCACTAAAAACAACAACCCTACTCACACTGGAAAAATTGTACCGCTATGTTGTAAACTCAGCTCCAGGTGAAGTCAGTGCCTATAAGCTCGCAAGTACTCTTGGTAAAGACTATGAAAGTGTCAGTGAATATTTACGTCTTCTACAACAAGCAGGACTTATTCGTTTTATCTTTACTGAAAAATCAGGAAAAGCGCTGCTTCGTAACCCGACAAAAATGTATGCTGACAATTCGAATCTTGTTTTTTCCGCTTCTATTCCTGATACGTCGGAGGCAATTCGAGGGAAAATAAGAGAAACCTTTGTAATCAATCAGTTGCAAAATAGCAGTCATTCAGTTTTTTATAGTGAGCACGGTGACTTTACAGTAGATGGTGTCACGCTTGAAGTCGGTGGAAAAAATAAATCGACAAAACAAATTAAAGACATTAAAAACAGTTATATTTTTTCTGATGGAATAGTCACAGGCTTTAAAAATAAGATACCGTTATATTTATTGGGTTTTCTTTACTAGGTGGTTTTTTCTGACGTGCTATGCTTAAAATAAATTTTCCATTGTGAGATTCGTATTCTGTTGACATAGGAGACTTTTCAGTTGGAGTAAAAGACGCATGCATAATAATAGCGACTGCTACTACTACTGCGCAGCAGTTCAAAAATTGTATTGATTAAAGACCCAATTAGAAAGTTAAAATGCCGCGCAGCAGGCCGTTGACGCGGCTATCAAGTTGATTAAGTCATAGCTTGCCGAATGAACCCTTAAGTTGACATTAATTTCGCTTAAATTTTGATAAGCTTTTATGTTGGCGTTATAATAAAAGCCATTTGAATGAGGGGGAATGTCAAAATGAAACAAGTGAATGATGTTCGAGAGTTACTTAATCTAATTCTTCCTAGCAGTTCTAGTTCTAGTTCTAGTTCTAGTTCTAGTTCTAGTTCTAGTTCTAGTTCTAGTTCTAGTTTTAGTGTAGTTGAAACATATAAAATTCCTCAAATTGAATCAGATGGGCCGTTTAGTTACATATACAGCTTGGATAATTGTACAGAAGAACATCTGCAAAGTTTAACTCCTTCTAAAAAAAGGACTATTTTATTTCATTTTCTGGATCACTATCTTGGCCAGGATAGTGATATGCCTACTGGTAAAAAAGGTCAGAAAAAAGATAATGAGCAAGTTAATAGCAAGATTGAAGAAGCCGTTGCCGCACTTGCTCAAAAAGACTTATTACATCAGGTTAGATTATCCCCTTATCTTGTTGACAAGTGGTTTCGATTAAAATATCGGGGAGCGAGTAATATCTGTAGACAACATATCGAGTTGCTGTACTATTCCAGTGCATTAAGATCAAGCTTGCACAATCTCGGTTATAGTAAGCCTTTTTTTGTTGGCTTAATGCTGCTGGCGCATTTTGTGGTGGCTACTAATCCCATTGCTTTTCCGGTTGGCTGTGTATTCGGGATTTTTGCGCTAGCAAATCTTGTGACTGCGCTATATGAAGGCTATCAGCTTAGCCAAGTGCGGCAAGCAGCCAGCCAGACAGTAGTTACTGATACTTCAGAAATATCCTCTGGTACGAGCAATCCTGAAGAACAAGCAATTTTAGTTCGAGCTTCCGTAGAAGCATTGCAAACAGCGGGTAAG
>CAZSHR010000074.1:0-9016 GCA_964606725.1 uncultured Coxiella sp. | reverse complement strand
AGGGTCTTTTCATGCGTTGCAACCTTCCTGTTGATGTTGATAAATTTTGGCAATTAGTTGAGCAGAAGAATCATTGTCGATTTGTCGATAAGTCTTTGTTTGTCAAAGAATTTATAGATGATCCCGCAAAGGTCTACTGACAGTGGCTGAGATATTTTTTAATGAATTGATGATTTTATGGTGAGATCAATCATGTTACAAAAGCGATTACAAATTGCCTTGCAGAAAAAAGGCCGTTTAAATAGTGAAGGCGCGGATTTATTATCGCGCTGTGGTTTAAAGTTTCGTGGCAACTCTCATTCTTTGGTCTCAAGAGTAGAAAATCTGCCCATTGATATTTTATGGGTACGCGATGGGGATATTCCAGCGATGGTGATGACTGGGGTGTGTGATCTGGCCATAGTGGGTGAGAATACCTTGTATGAAAAGCAATTATCGCAACAAAAAAATAAAGCGCCGGCGGAGTTTACGGTATTACTCCCCTTAAATTTCGGTCAGTGTCGTTTGTCTTTGGCTTTGCCAAAGGATAAACCATTTGCGGATTTATCGTCTTTAAATGGCTTGCGTATTGCGACCAGCTATCCACATTTGCTGCGTCGGCATGCTGAAAAACAACAACTAAACTGTGAAATTCTAGTAATTTCAGGGTCGGTTGAAATTGCACCTCAACTGGATATGGCTGATGCTATTTGTGATTTAGTCTCAACAGGACGAACCCTAGAAGAAAATCATTTGCAGGAAGTGCTGACCTTATTAGAAAGTCAGGCCGTATTAGTACAAACTAAAAAACCCTTAAGTGCGCAAAAGCAAGAGACGTTAGCCTTATTATTGCGGCGCATACAAGGTGTACTCAAAGCTAAAGAAAGCAAGTATATTTTATTTCATATTGATAAATCCGCAGTGGCAGATATTCAAGCGATTCTACCTGGGGTTGAAGCGCCGACTATTTTACCCTTATCGGGCCAGCCTGATAAAGTAGCCGTGCATTTGGTTTCAGCAGAGGCAGTTTTTTGGAGTACTTTGGAGAAGCTAAAAGCCATTGGTGCCAGCTCTATTTTAGTGTTGCCGATTGAAAAGATGATGAATTAATGATGCTAACAATAACAGATTGGCAGACTCTGAGTGATTCAGATCGAGAAGCAGTATTACAGCGACCCACGCGTAAACAGCGTGATATTGCCTCACAAGTAGCGTTGATTATTAAGCAGGTGAGAGGGCAAGGTGATGCTGGTTTGTTGGCGCTGACAAAACAGTATGATGGTGCATCGCTTGATGCTTTACGAGTGAGCGATGCTGATATTCACAGTGCAAAAATGGCAGTTGATCCAGCGCTATTGCAACATATACAGTTAGCCATTGAGCGCATTAGTGATTACCAACAAGCGTGTTTGCCTAAAACCATTACCGTTGATAAAGGAGAGGGCATTATTTGTCGTCGCATCCCGCGACCGATAGAAAAAGTGGGCTTGTATGTTCCAGGTGGCACAGCACCGTTGCTCTCTACCTTGATGATGTTAGCGGTACCAGCGAATATTGCCGGTTGTCGTAAACGTGTGTTGTGTACGCCACCTAATGCTGAGGGTAATATTCATCCGGTATTATTAGCGACAGCGGCACTGTGTCAGATTGATACCGTCTATAAAATCGGCGGCGCTCAGGCGATAGCAGCAATGGCCTACGGTACCGAAACCGTGCCGGCAATGGATAAATTATTTGGGCCAGGCAATGCCTGGGTTACCGCGGCTAAGCAAGCCGTTGCGCATGACCCTGATGGGGCAATGATTGATTTACCCGCAGGTCCGTCGGAAGTGTTGGTAATTGCCGATGAGGACGCTGATGCCGCATTTGTAGCAGCCGATTTATTATCACAAGCCGAGCATGGTGTCGACTCACAAGCGATTTTATTAACGCCTTCCAAGCCACTTGCGCAAGCGGTATTATCGGCATTGAAGCAACAGTTATCGAGTTTATCACGGCAAACAATTTTGCATCAATCCTTATATCACAGTCGTATTATTGTTGTTAATACTGTGCAAGAAGCAATTACGCTTAGTAATCAGTACGCGCCTGAGCATTTGATACTGCATCTTGATGATCCCGAGCAGCATTTAGCATCCGTGCAACATGCGGCGGCAGTTTTTGTGGGTCAATGGACGCCAGAGACCATGGGTGATTATGTCAATGGTGCTAATCATGTGTTGCCCACAGAGGGTTATGCGCGTTGTTTAAGTGGGTTGTCGGTTGCTGATTTTATGAAATACATCAGCGTGCAACAAGTAACAGCAGAAGGTTTGCAGCGCTTAGGGCCAACGGCGATGCGTTTAGCCGAGGTAGAGCAACTTAGCGCTCATCAAAATGCGGTGGCTATTCGTTTAAATCAGTTAGAGCGAGACAAATAATGGCGAGTTTTTCCGCATTAATTCGTCCTGATTTGCAGCACTTTAGCGCTTATTCTTCAGCAAGACTAGAGGCCTCACAAGGCCAGGTTTGGTTAAATGCTAATGAGTTACCTTGGGACCAGCAGGGGCTTAATCGCTACCCTGAGCAGCAGCCGCTATTCTTTATGCAGCAATTAGCGGATTATTATCAATTGCCTGTCAATCAGGTGTTGGCAACACGGGGTAGTGATGAAGGCATAGACCTGTTAATGCGTTTATTTTGTCAGGCTGGTCAAGATGCTATTTTAATTTGTCCGCCAACGTTTGGTATGTATGCCGTTTCAGCCGCTTTGCAAGGGGCTGGTGTGCTTGAGGTACCTTTGCGAGCCAAGGATTTTTCACTGGATGTGACTGAGATAGTATCCCAATATCACTCAGCAATAAAACTGGTTTTTTTATGTTCGCCCAATAATCCTACTGGCAATTTTATCTCGCTTGATTCGATATTATCCTTAGCAAAGGAGTTGTTAGGTAGAGCCTTAGTCGTTGTCGATGAGGCTTATATTGAATTTTCTGGGCAACCTAGCGTGGCCCAGTCTATTTCCCAGTATGATAATATCGTGGTGTTGCGCACTTTCTCTAAAGCCTTTGGTTTAGCTGCAGCAAGGGTTGGGGCTGTGTTAGCCCATGCTGAAGTAATTACCGCGTTGCAGAAAATTCTACCGCCTTATCCTTTGCCTCAGTGTTCCATACAGGCAGTGCAGCAAGTTTTATATACTTCACGTGAGAAAATGGCAAAGCAGGTGTCATTGCTAGTAAAAGAACGGGATTATTTAGCTAAGGCTATTAACAGCTTACCTTGTGTTGCAAAGGTTTGGCCTTCAAGCGCTAATTTTATTTTGGTAAAATTTACTGTTCCGGTTATGCAACACTGTTATCAACAAGGCGTTGTGTTGCGTGATATGCAGAGTAAAACCGGTATTGCTCATGCCGTTCGTGTGACAGTTGGTACACCAGAGCAAAACCGCCAGTTAATTGAGGTATTAAAGCAATGCTGACGCAAAAAAAATATCTGTTTATTGATAGAGATGGCACCTTGATTGCCGAGCCAGAAGATCAACAAGTGGATCATATCGATAAACTGGATTTTCTGCCAGGGGTTTTTGAGGCGCTAAGCCAGCTTAGTCAGGCCGGTTATGAATTGGTGATGGTCAGTAATCAAGATGGTCTGGGCACAGACGCTTTTCCCACTGAACAGTTTGAAACAGTGCATCAATGGATGTTAAAGATTTTTCGCTCTCAGGGCATTGAATTTTCCGCTATTCATATTTGTCCGCATTTGCCGGATGCCGGTTGTGAGTGTCGTAAGCCTAAAATAGGATTGTTAATGGATTATGTGATATCGCAACGCATCGATCACGCTCACTCTTATGTCATTGGTGATCGCGATAGCGACTTACAATTAGCGGCTAATTTAAAAATTCCTGGTATAAAAATCGCTTCTTGTGAAACACCGAACTGGGCGCAGGTATTACACCAGATACTCAACCAACCACGTTGCGCTCGTGTACATCGTCAAACCGCAGAAACAGCGGTGACGGTTTTCTTGGATTTAGATAAACCTGGTTCTATTCACGTAGAAACAGGCATTGCGTTTTTTAATCATATGCTAGAGCAATTAGTCAAACATGCTGGTATTAGTGCCGATATTCATGTCAGTGGTGACTTAGCAGTTGATGATCATCACAGTGTTGAAGATACAGCGATTGCTTTGGGTGAGGCCATGCGTCAGGCATTAGGCGATAAGCGTGGTATTGCGCGTTATGGCTTTGTATTACCTATGGATGAAGCGCAAGCATCAGTGTCTTTGGATTTAAGTGGGCGGGCGTTTTGTCAATGGCGCTGCCCGTTATCCAGAGAGTTTGTTGGTGAGATGGCCACTGAAATGGTGCCGCATTTTTTCCGTTCTTTTGTGGCAAGTTTACAAGCCACCTTGCATATGGAAATTAGTGGTGAGAATACGCATCACATGGTAGAAATTGCCTTTAAAGCCTTGGGCAGGGTGTTGGCGCAGGCGATTAAAAAAGAGCATAATGCGATTCCCAGCACCAAGGGGGTATTATGATTGCAATTATTGAAGGTTGTGGCAATAATGTCACTTCACTGCAATTTGCCTTGCAGCGTTTGGGATTTGCTTCACAAGTAACCCATGATGTCGCCGTTATTCAGCAAGCTTCTCATGTTATTTTACCAGGTGTGGGTCACGCTCAGTATGCCATGCAACAATTAAAGGCATTTGATTTACTCACGCTTATTCCACAACTGACTCAGCCTGTTTTAGGGATTTGTTTGGGGATGCAGTTATTGTATACCGCTTCACAAGAGAGTGATACGCCGTGTTTGGGTATCATTCCTGGGCAAGTGCAGCGCTTGCCAGCGCGAGCCGGTTACGCCATTCCTCATATGGGTTGGAATCGCTTGCATTATGTCAAAGGCACCAAGGCTTCCACTTACGTCTATTTTGTTCATAGTTATGCAGTACCCTTGAGCGACTATACTGTGGCCAGTGCCGAGCATACAGAAACCTTTAGCGCTATGGTAAAATATAGGAACTTTACTGGCATGCAATTTCATCCTGAGCGTTCAGCACAAGTGGGTGAAACGTTACTCAAAGAATTTTTAAACGAGGGTTAGTATGCAAATTATTCCAGCCATTGATTTATATAACGGTGAGTGTGTGCGTTTGCATCAAGGTGAATTTGATCGACTGACGCATTATGGTAGCGATCCGTTATTGTGTGCAAAATCTTATGTAGCGCAAGGAGCAACAGAACTGCATGTGGTCGATTTAAATGGCGCTGAGGTGGGTGAGAGTCAGCAGCTAGCATTGGCTTTAGACATTAGCAAACAACTGTCATTGTCGGTGCAATTCGGTGGTGGTTTGCGTAGTCAAGCGGTTATTGAGAAAGTATTAGCCAGTGGCATTGATCGCCTGGTATTGGGAAGCTTGGCGCTAACGGCAGTGGAAAAAGTCAGTTTGATGATTCGTCAGTATGGCGTAGCGCGTTTTGTGTTAGCGTTTGATGTCAATCAAGAGGGCGAGCAACCCTTGGTAGCCATTAAAGGGTGGCGTGAAAAAACTCAGGTTTCTTTGTGGGAAATACTAGCGCATTATCAGGAATTTTCAGGTTTGCGAATACTGTGTACCGATATTAGTCGTGATGGTATGTTAAGTGGACCCAATCTTGATTTATACCGTGAAGGCTTGCAACGTTTTCCGCAGTTGCAGTGGCAAGCCTCTGGTGGTGTCAGTTGCTTGGAAGATTTATCGGCGTTAAACACCCTAGGGCTTAGTGCAGTTATTGTAGGTAAAGCGCTTTATGAAAAACGTTTTACTTTGGCTGAGGCGATAGCACGATGCTAAGCAAACGCATTATTCCTTGTTTAGATGTAAAGAATGGCCAGGTGGTGAAGGGAGTGCGTTTTCGTGATCATGAGGTGGTAGGGGATATTGTCGATTTGGCTCAGATTTATAGTCAAGCCGGTGCTGATGAACTGGTCTTTTACGATATTACCGCTAGCAGTGATCAACGGGGTGTTTCCAGCCAATGGGTGCAAGACATTGCACGGGTGATTAACATTCCTTTTTGCGTTGCTGGTGGTATTCGCAGTGTTGCGCAGGCAGAAGTGATTTTAAATGCCGGTGCTGACAAAATTTCGGTGAACAGTCCGGCGCTGGAAAATCCTGATTTGATTAATCAGCTTGAAAAAGCCTTTGGGCAACAGTGTGTGGTAGTAGGAATGGATAGCTTTGCTGAAAAAGGCGATTATTTTGTTTATCAGTACACCGGAGATGTAACTAAAACGCAGCAAACCCAACGTTTAACACAGCAGTGGATTCGTGAGGTGCAGGATCGCGGTGCTGGTGAGATTGTATTAAATTGCATGAATCAAGATGGGGTGAGAAAAGGCTATGATTTAGCGCAATTAAGCCGCATGCGGGCGCTAACGCAAGTGCCTTTAGTGGCTTCCGGTGGTGCGGGAGAGTTAGCGCATTTTGCGCAAGTTTTTCAGCAAGCTAAGGTTGATGCGGCATTAGCAGCCAGCGTTTTTCATAAAAAAATCCTTGCTATACAGGAATTAAAGACCTATTTACTAGCTAATCAGATCGAGGTGCGTGTATGAGTATTGATATTAATCAGTTGGATTGGGATAAGTGTCAGGGTCTTATTCCTGCCATTGTACAGGATGCCGCATCGGGTCAGGTATTGATGTTAGGGTATATGAATGCCGCTGCTTTGCAGCAAAGTATGGCGACAAAAAAAGTGACTTTTTATAGTCGCAGTAAACAACGCTTGTGGGTGAAAGGTGAGAGTTCAGGTAATTATTTGCATTTGGTCAATGTGTCTTTAGACTGTGATCAAGATGCCTTATTATTCCAGGTTAATCCACAAGGCCCTACCTGTCATTTAGGAAACCGCAGTTGCTTTAATCAAGCTGAATTAAATGATTGGCAATTACTATCTCATTTAGAGGCTGTGATTGCTGCACGATCACACACTGAGGAAACTGAGAGCTATACTGCCAGCTTGCTAAAGCAGGGATTAAAAAAAGTCAGTCAAAAAGTAGGTGAGGAAGGTGTTGAAACTGTGATTGCTGCCTTGGTGGAAGATGATGAAAGATTGTGTAATGAAACAGCGGATTTAATTTATCACCTGCTTGTGTTGCTGCATTTGCGTGAGTTATCGTTTCATGACATCGTGCTGTTGCTTAAAAACCGCTTGCAGACTGCTTACTCTTCTTAATGTTTGTTTAACGCTTCGAGCTTGAAGCAGAAAGCTTCGATTTTTGAGCATCGTAGCGCAATCTATATGCAAATAAATCAGTAACGAAATTTGTACCACAAATATAAACTTAAATAAAGGTTAAATGCTTTGCTAGAAGCCAACGCATTTGATGAGAAAAGCGTTTTCTGCTAGGGTTATTGGTGTGAATTGTTAGTGAGGTATATCATGAAAAAGCAAAGTGGCTCTGAGGTTAATCCTGTTGCTCAATTCCTTGAGCTTGTTAAATCAGATTCTAGTGCTGCTAGTGCTGTGGACGGTGATAGTAAGCTGCTTCCTCTGCTGTATTATAGCGAGAAAGATGAATCAGTGAAAAAAACAGGGTTTGATTTTTCTAAAACCCAAGCTTCTCTTAAGATATTACCTGAATATGGTAGTAATCATGATACTGTTGAGGAAACATTTATTCGTGAACACTTAGAACCAGGTGATTTTTTTTATAGTCATCATAAAAAAATGCTTTACTATCTCCCTAGTGAGGGAGGTAATACTTCCTCTGCTGGGTTTGACAATCATAATAAAGAACGCTTATTGCCATTGGGTGGTCCCTTCGCAGATCTTTTATCATCTAAGAGTCGCCAGAAGTTTTTTATAGGTAATACTTCTTACCCATATAAATTATGGCTTCTGGACCTTGCAGCCGTTAAACATTTATCACGTATTAGCCATTATGCGCTTTTTCGTAAAGTGTGTAATGGCTATTTGGCTAGTTCTTTTCTAGCTGAAAAATATCAGAAATTGGGTTATATTGTAGAAGCACTTTGTGATCATGTGGACAAGAACAAGCAGTTGTGTGTGTTGTTATCTCAGCATGTCGAGTGGTTTGGGTCGTGTCAGAGTGCTGAAAATAGTGATTTTAGTGCTATATTTGAAAAAATTACAGACCCCAATAAAGCGCTTGTAGAAGCAGTGTTGCTCATGCGTCGGTGTGCCTTAATTTACTCATTTAGAGAGCGAGAATATGCTCAAAGTCGGAGTGCTTTGCTTGGTTTTGCAGCCGTTTTTACTGGGATTGTGTTGTCCCTCCACTTTGCCAGTATGCCTAGTTATGCGTTCATTATCTTAGCTTTGATCGGTGCTGCTGTGGGTTTTGTGGTTCCTTTTCTTCCATTTACAGCATTGGGAAATTTTTACCAAAAGGGATACGCGTTGGAAGATATTGATCTACTCAGAGCTGCGATTGGTAATTGGCTGACGCGTCACCCAGTTACTGGTGATCATAGTACTAACGCTAGAGACCTACTAACAGATATGTCTTTGCCTGCTTCTGATCAAGAAAGTTCAGCAACATTATTAACCAGCCAAGCGTTAATTGACCTGGTTGTTGATGAGTCAAAGCAAGGACCTAATCAGTTCTGTTCTAATGTGCTTAAACCAGAATTGCCGCCGCAAAATCAAAATGGCTTTTTTGCTTCGCTTAAGCAGTTAATTTTTGGTGGGCAAGAGAACTCTTGTTCTTCTTCATCAGCAGCACGAGCATAGTTTTAGAAGCATAACCCTGTTTGAAAAAGATTGTGGTATGCACAGACTGTATTCTGTTGAGAATCGAAAGGGTCGGGGATAATAACCTTACCTACTTTTTTTAAAAGTGCAGTGAAAACACCAGTTATTGAAGGTAGGATAGATTCGCCCCTCTTTTTTAAAACTGCCGTGTGTACACATTGTATTCCATTAAGAATTAAAAAAACTGATAAAATACTCGGGAGCTTAATAAACACTAGAGCTTGTTTAGAGTATGTTCGCCCCCTTTTTTAAAACTGCGGTATGCACAGATCATATTATTCAAAGTAAGTT
>CAZSHR010000073.1:2804-9059 GCA_964606725.1 uncultured Coxiella sp. | reverse complement strand
ATTTCGGCTATAGTCGCCGAGATCGCTTGTGAACCTAGTGATATGACATTGGTATTGAGGTTATTAAACCCAGCAGGAAATAGGTTGGTATCAATTGGGGCGAGCTTGAACCCTGCATTGCGTAGGTCAACTGAGCCGTAAAAAGGCGGTTTTGTTTTTTCCCACTGTGCATCGAACCAGGCTTCAATGCGCGTTTGATGCTCAATCAGGCTGAGATAATCTGGCGATGGTTGGGCTGCAATCACGGTTTGTTCCTCTGGTGGTGTTAGCAAAGATTTTGTAATCAGGCAATATGTTAGCAAAAAGCTTATGAAGTGGACAGGAAAAATTGTTGGTTCTTTGATTGGTCTAGCATTGGCGCATCCAATTACCATTGTGCTGGGTTTTTTCATTGGCCATCTTTATGATATAGGTTGGTTTTCGCGATGGATTAATCAAGGCGTTAGCTCGCAGAATTCACGCATACAAAACGTCTTTTTTAACTGTAGCTTTATGATCATGGGCCACCTTGCCAAGTGTGATGGTCGGGTTTCAGAGAATGAAATTCGTATTGCCCAATCGATTATGGACGATATGAATTTGTCGGCGGCTATGAAACGTGAGGCAATACGATTATTCAATGAAGGCAAGCAGCGACATTTTAACTTGGATAAAGTGATTACACAGTTGCGTATGGTTTGTTGGACAAGGCCCAGTTTGCTACGTATCTTTATTGAGATTCAGGTAAAAATGGCTTATGCCGATGGCAATACTCTCTCTGAGGCTAAGCGTCGAGTATTAGAGTATATTTGCCAGAAGCTAGCCATTACGGGATTTCGCTTTTCACAATTTGAAGACCAGCAACGCGCTGAGCAAAGTTATCAGCGTTATCAGTATCGTCATCATTATCATAATCAAAATCCCCAGGCCCATTTAAGTGATGCTTACCGTATTCTTGGTGTGACCGCCTCGGCTAGTGATGCTGAAGTAAAGAAAGCGTACCGACGTTTAATGAGTCAGCATCACCCTGATAAATTGATTGCTAAAGGTGTGCCACCAGAAATGGTTAAGTTAGCAACGCAAAAAACGCAACAAATTAAAAAAGCGTATGAACAAATTTGCCAAGCACGTAAGAGGTAACCATGTCTGAAAAATTAATCGCGGCTTCTATTCTAGCGGCTGACTTTGCGCATTTAGCCGATGATGTTAATGCGATGTTACAAGCCGGCGCCGATACCTTGCATTTTGATGTGATGGATCATCATTTTGTGCCTAATTTATCGTTTGGCGCGATGATTTGTCAGGCTTTGCGTCATGCTGGCATCAAAACGTTTATTGATGTGCATTTGATGGTAACTGAGCCTATGGCTTATATTGCACCCTTTGCCAAGGCAGGCGCTAATCTAATTAGTTTTCATCCTGAAACTGTGGATGATGTTGCTGCAGTCATTAAAACAATCAAACAAGCCGGTTTACAGGCAGGTTTGGTGTTTAATCCTGACAAGCCAGTTGACATCAGTCCTGCTATAATATCCTCTATCGATATGATTTTATTAATGTCGGTTTTTCCAGGGTTTGGTGGGCAATCTTTGTTGCCTGAAGTATTAGAGAAAGCCAGTAAGACGCGTGAGTGGATGAATCAGCAAAAGTGTCATGCGCGTTTAGCGATGGATGGTGGTATTAAGTCGGATAATATTGTACAAGTTGCTCAATCGGGTATTGATTATTTTGTGGTGGGTTCCGGTTTATTTCAGGCAGATGATTATCAGCAGCGTCTTAGTACGATACGGAATTTGATCGATTAGTGCTGCAAAGCAAGGTTTATGACCAAAATTGGAGATTTTAATTAAACTCTTGCTAAAGTGTACTATCTTTATGAGTTAGCCGCTTAACAAGATAGGAAATCATGGTAATGCAAGGCAGCCGATGTACCAGCTTGGCAAAGTTATTGCTAATTATTTCACCCTTAATGCTGATGCAAAATGCATCTGCGGTGGTTGGTTCTGTCACCTGGACAGGAGGCAGCGGTAATTCAGCTTGGTCTGATGATGGCAATTGGTCAGGAGCAGGGGCTCCGACTGAGCCAGGTGATGAGGCAAATTTCACGGGTACGCCAACGAGTAATCAGCCTGATAATGATGGTGATATTGCCATTGATGCTTTGTACTTTAATTCTACGGAGAGTTTCACCATCACTAACAGTGGTAGTATGACTTTGAGTATAAGTTCTGGTAATTCTATTGGTACAGCAAATAGCACAACGCAACATATTGATAATACAGCAACTGGTATCATGACCATTGCTGCGGGTTCTATGACTGGTGGTCATGTAATTATTAATAATGAAGGCGAAGTTGTCTTGGCAAATACTGATCGCCTTACTGTTTTCACTCCTATAACAGGCAGTGGCAATTTGACTAAGATTAATGGCGGATTATTATTTATGAATAATGAGAGTGATTATACTGGAATCACAACCATTGATACCGGTACTTTTCAACTCGGTAATTCATCAAGCCGCGGTATGATTGATACGGAAGTTATCTTGAAGAATAATGGCACTTTCTCTTTTGATAATAATCAAACAACGCTATACAGTAAAAAAATTACCGGTGATGGCAAAGTATTACAGACGGGTGCTGGGCTTGTTATTTTAACAGCCGATAATGACTACATTAATATTACGCAAATACGCTCTGGTACGGGTGGTTTGCGTGTAGGAAATGGTGGTGAAGTAGGAAGTGTGACTTCTGACATTAGTAACGAAGCGACTTTATCATTTAACCACTCTAACGATATTACCTATAATGGGGTGATTTATGGTTCAGGCACATTAACCCAGTTAGGTAGTAAACGATTAATTTTGACAGGGGAGAATACTTATACCGGTGATACCTATGTAGAATATGGAACACTACAAATTGGTGATGGCCATGAAACAGGGAGTATTTCTGATCAGAGCAACATTATTGTTGCCGATGGAGCACTGTTAGAATTTGATCGTTCTAAAGACCTGACTTACTCTGGAGTTATTAGTGGTGAGGGTGGTGTGACGCAATCAGGATCAAAGACGCTGATTTTAAAAGGGGATAATGAATATCATGGTGTAACCACAGTGAATACAGGAATATTGCAAATTGGTGATGACTCTACTACTGGCAGTATTTCTGATAGCAGTAATGTTAGTTTGGCATCAGATGCTTTACTGGTATTTAAGCGTGCTAATGATGTGAGCTATGGTGGGGTTATTAGTGGTCTTGGTGGCTTGGAGCAGGCTGGTTCACAAAATCTTATTTTAACTGGTGCTAATACTTATAGCGGTGCTACAACCGTTAGTGGTGGTATTTTAAAAATTGGTAATGGTAATACAGGCAGTATTCCTGAGGAAGCGACTATTGCCGTTGCTGATGGTGCATTTGTTGCTTTTGATCGTTCTGGCACTATCATCCATAGCGGTGAGATTAGTGGTGATGGTGGATTAATTCAATTAGGTAAGGGTGTTTTGATTATCACTAATAATACTTATCAAGGGCAAACGCAAATTAATGGCACTGGTACGCTACAAATTGGTGATGGTGTGCATACAGGCTATTTAGTCGGTGATGTGAGTAATAATGGTAAGTTGGTTTTTAATAATCCAGAGACTTTTACGTATGCTGATAACATTAGTGGCATCGGTAGCGTTAGGCAGTCTGGCACAAATACTGTGATATTAAATGGCGTTAATGCTTATACTGGAGATACTTACCTTGACTCAGGCGCTTTATTATTAGGAGAATCTAGTGATCATAGTGATGCTCAGATAGCCGGTGATGTGGTAATTAATGAGGGAGCCACTTTCGGTGGTTATGGTCAGGTCTTGGGAGATATAAACAATCTTGGCGGAACCTTGTCGCCTGGTGCTTCTGTTGGTGTTATCACAGTGGGCGGTTATCTTCAGAGCACAGGTGTTTATGAGGTCGAATTAAATACTGATGGAGAAAGTGACTTGCTAACCGTTGATGGCAGCATGGCAGGTTCCGCTGCGTTAGACATTAGTGGCGGTAGTCTAGTACTTAATATTAATTCAGGATTTTCTCAGGGAGTTTCATACACCTTTATTAACACTATTAATGGTGCTGTGATTAATAGCCTTGCTTTTGATAATGTCGATGATAATGGTTTGCTAGTGCAAGGATTTCTATCAGCACAATTGTCTCAAGATACCAGTACTAGCACAGTTTCATTGTTGCCATCCTTTTATGCTGCCGCTTTTAATGCTGCTGCCCAGACCCCTAATCAGAATGCAGTAAGCGATTATTTGTTAGCAACAGGAGGAACAGCGCAAATTCAGAATTTCATTGCTTCCTTGAATGCTAATGATACCATACTTTTTAATCAGGAAATGGATGAGCTTTCTGCGGCGACTTATGCCAACCAAGGCCTACAGTTGGCGAAAACCGGCAGTTGGTTGACTCGAGAATTACTGCAGCCACATCATGAATACAGTGGGACAGGGTCTATTTGGATAGTGCCTTATGGCAGCAGTGCCAGTATTGATTCTGGTTCAGTGAGTGGTTTAGATACCAGTATGGGTGGTTTAGCGATAGGTGGTGATATGCTAGTTTCTCATAATATCACCGTGGGCGCAGCATTTGCAGCGAGTTATTTTAGCAGTGATGTAACGGGTCAACAAAGTGGTCATGATGAAGGAGACTTGTATCAGCTAGGAATTTATGGCAACTATCAAATAAATAATTGGCATCTTGGCGCTAGTCTTGATGTGGGCATGACCAATGACATCAGCGCAAGTCGTGATTTAGTATATCTTTTTCCTGATACAGTTACTGTAAGTGGGGATTATAATGCTGGCTTGGTATCAGAGCAATTAAAAGCAACTTATTTTATCGATTGGGATCACAGTCATTTATTTCCTTTTGTGGCGTTAATTGCACAGCAAGTATCGAATGATTCATTTGATGAGACCGGTGATGCTGATGTTGCTTTAACTGTACAGTCTCTTAACTATAATCGTGTTAGTAGTCAAGTTGGTATTGCTGCTGACAGTCAGCTTGGTCCAGTTGTTGCTCTATGGTCTGTGGTGTGGCAGCATGAATTTGCGGATACATCGGCGAGTATTGATGCACGAATCACCTCGATTAATAATAGTGAAGAATTCAATACATCCAGTGTTGATATTGGTGCTGATACTGCTTTATTAAGCGTAGGAGCAGTATTGTGGCAGAAAAATACTATCAAAGTATCTGCGCTTTACCAGGGCGTTTTCTCAGATGCTTATGCTGAAAATGGTGGCAGTTTACGAGTAGATATAGCTTGGTAATCAATGATAAAATTCGGTAAGAATGAATCATGATTGAGTGCTAGTGTGGAAAAGTATGCTTATTCTTATATTTTGGCAAATAAAATCAATGGAACGCTTTATATTGGTGTAACGGCTGATTTAGTGAGCCGTATTTGGCAGCATAAAAATGATTGTGTTAATGGATTTTCTAGAAAATACGGCGTTAAAAATTTAGTTTATTATGAACAGTATGATAGCATTTATGAGGCGATCAAGCGAGAGAAGCAGTTAAAGAAATTTTCGAGAAGATTAAAGCTAGATTTAATTAATCAGCATAATCCCACTTGGGAAGATTTGTACCTTGGTATTTGTTGCTAGTATTCTGAGGAAGAACAGTTATTTTCATATTTTTATGCAGTGACTTAATCCCCGTCATGCTCCTAAAAAAGCAGTGGTGCTGTTATGTAGTGGCTTAATCCGCGTCATTCTCGGAAAAATCTGTCTATTGATAGTGAGAAAGACGCGAGATTATCACAGATTTTTTCGGGAATCCAAAAAGTGTCTCAAGAAAAACCCCTTATCCCCGTCATTCTCGGAAAAATCTGTCTATTGATAGTGAGAAAGAAGTGAGATTATCACAGATTTTTTCGGGAATCCAAAAAGTGACCCAAGAAAAATACCTTAAAAATAAGGCATTTTAAATGATATAATGTTTGGATTCCCATGAAAATTTGTAAAGATTAAGAGTTCTTTTCAGTTCGAGTGGACAAATTTTCATGAGAATGACGGTGTGTCAGAAATGAGGATTGGTAAGAGTAATGGCGGAATACTGCTGTGATGGCAAACGTCTTTGCATTACCGCAGTCGCTTGTTCTCGTAAAAAAGGTAGTGCTTCTGCTGTGATGGTAAATTGCTTTTTGTGCTGCTATGCGGCAACTTAATCCCCGTCATTCTCGGAAAAATCTGTCTATTGATAGTGAGAAAGAAGTGAGATT
>CAZSHR010000073.1:0-2704 GCA_964606725.1 uncultured Coxiella sp. | reverse complement strand
GCTTGTTCTCGTAAAAAAGGTAGTGCTTCTGCTGTGATGGTAAATTGCTTTTTGTACTGCTATGCGCCAATTTAATCCCCGTCATTCTCGGAAAAATCTGTCTATTGATGGTGAGAAAGACGCGAGATTATCACAGATTTTTTCGGGAATCCAAAAAGTGACCCAAGAAAAATACCTTAAAAATAAGGCATTTTAAATGATATAATGTTTGGATTCCCATGAAAATTTGTAAAGATTAAGAGTTCTTTTCAGTTCGAGTGGACAAATTTTCATGAGAATGACGGTGTGTCAGAAATGAGGATTGGTAAGAGTAATGGCGGAATACTGCTGTGATGGCAAACGTCTTTGCATTACCGCAGTCGCTTGTTCTCGTAAAAAAGGTAGTGCTTCTGCTGTGATGGTAAATTGCTTTTTGTACTGCTATGCGCCAATTTAATCCCCGTCATTCTCGGAAAAATCTGTCTATTGATGGTGAGAAAGACGCGAGATTATCACAGATTTTTTTGGGAATCCAAAAATTGACCCAAGAAAAATACCTTAAAAATGAGGTATTTTAAATGATATAATGTTTGGATTCCCATGAAAATTTGTAAAAACCAAGTATTTTTTCAATTCGAGCAGACAAATTTTCATGATAATAATGGTGCGCTAGCAATAACATCAAGTTAAATTTTTAAGGAAAATTTAACAAAATATGGTTATTAAAACCAATTAGCTGTTCGTTTTAGGTTAAAAAACCATTATGTTAGTCTCTACTCTTGACTTGTTTCTCCTGATTCACTAGCCTAAATCTTGGCGGGAAATAGTAGAGGATAACTGTGATGGTGAGTGAGGAACTTAAAGAAGCAAAACATTATTTAGACTTGCTCTATTTTCCGCCGCTTCAAAATTATTACATCGCTTATAAGCGAGGCCACCAAGGACCTCCATTATGCTATTTACATGGTGTTGATAATAAACTCTTTACTGTTCTTGATCCAGATCAAGAGATGAGCGCTCAAAGCTTTAAAAATTGCTATGTTTTTCATATTAACGAAATGAAAGACCAGGAAATTAAAAATGGAATTCTTTATTTTTTTGATGCGCAAGGAAAAAAGTATCAGCTTGAAGTTTCCAGAAATATTTATTTAGTAATAGATATTTTAAGTCGTTATAACATATTAGTAAATGCCGAGAAAAGACAGGCATTCTATTTGTCAGAACAAGATAGAACCAGGATTTATCAAGCTCAATACCTTGCTTTACATCCCGATAAGTTGGAAAAATTTTATTTGGCAAGGGTGTTTGATCATTTTCGCGAAAGAAGAGCAGTTGACCAGGAAAGGAACTGGATCAGCTTGTTTTGTTCTTTGCCAGAAGGATATGCAACCCCTCCTTTGTATACAGAACCATTTCGAAATTCTGGTTTCTTTAATCCCTATTGTCATAACCTATCTTTTGAACTATCTTATCCATATTTTTCGAAGAAAGATGTTTATTACCATCATGTAGAGTTAGTTGGTGCTATTCATAAATTTCAAGACTATTTTTTTCTGAATAGTTATTATTCTTTGCGAGAAGAATTGTGTGCTTTGTCTTGTTCTTTACTGGGTTTTATTGTTGGTGTATCAGTACTTGTTCTAGGGTACTGGATGATGCTGAGCCCTATAGGTGCTTCAATGCTGTACTCATTATACCTAACATCTAAAGCGTTGCCGTGGATTGTTTCAATACTATTAGCTCTTTGTTTAGATGCAATTGGAGGAGTTGGCATTTGCTGTGGTTTTCTTTCAGCAAGTACTATTGATAATATTTATAATGACTTTACCAAGCTATCTTCTGCTATTTCTGATGCAAAAAAATCGGCATTGCAATTTCTTGATGAAGAAGCTAAGTTAGTTATAGAGCCAGACCAAACTGCGGAGGATTTGCCGCCCTATCCAGATGCCAGCGATCCAAAAGATTTCAGTAATGGCTGTGATTTTCCTGGTGAACAAGAGCTAAAAGTCTCTTTGAGACAAGAAGCTGAGAAAAGCTTATTTCAGACGGTACATAGCTTTTTTAACCCTTTTGAAAAAGCTAAACGAGACCCGTCTTGCTATCAGAGCAGGAGCCTCAATAGTTGTCGCTAGTAAAATGTATTTTACTTAAATGTTTAATGAAGCATGGAGGTGATCTATTACAGCTAAGTGAGTTTGGCAAAATTGGCGACCAGCCATTTGCTACCGTGTCGATTAAACTTCACTTGAATTCTGATATTATCTCCTTGACCCTCAAAGCCAGTGATAATTCCACTGCCAAATTTTGGATGCTTAACCTGTTGACCCATGCGAAATCCTGCCATGCTGCTAGATGCACTTTGTTGTCGTGAATAGCGTGGGCGCGATACTTGGCTGGATGCTCTTTCACATTGAACAAGCGAGGCAGGGATTTCTTGTATAAAGCGCGATGGTAGACTGTTCTGTGCGTTTCCATAAAGACGACGTGATTCAGCATAGCTTAACACCAGCTTTTCCATAGCACGAGTAATTCCCACGTAGCATAAGCGCCGCTCTTCTTCTAATTTTGTCTCCTCACTGATTGACATTTTGTGAGGGAATAAACCTTCTTCCATGCCAGTAATAAAAACGAGCGGAAACTCTAAGCCTTTTGCCGCATGTAAAGTCATTAGGCTAACGCAATTACTTTGGTCAGCCGCTTGCTCTTCACCACTTTCTAGTGTCAC
>CAZSHR010000072.1:0-9219 GCA_964606725.1 uncultured Coxiella sp. | reverse complement strand
TGTAGATTTAGCGCAAGAGAAGCCCAGTGTTTATGAGATACCTGATATTAGAGAAGCAAAGGAGTCTGATGAAGAATTATCAGAAAGCAACGGTGGTGTTTTGTATGCTTTGTTTGAGAAAACGACCAAATTGCTTTCTGAATTTTTATTTGTTTCTGCTTGGACATTTAAATTTTCAGATTTTATTCCCTATGATTTATTAGCAGAAATTCCTGGTACTTTGTCACCTTCTTTTCAAGTGTTGGGGGCGAGTATTGCTGAATTAGGAGATTTTATTTGTGAGCGTTTTAATGTGGATCGTCAGAAAGAGGTTCCTGGTGATGATGGTTATCAGGCGTTGTTAGAAGATGAAACAACTGGAGGGCATAAAAAAGAGAAGATATGGATTTTTTATATCGATAAATTAGGGCAAGAGCAAAAAAGAGAAATTGCTGTGACGAGTTATCATGGAAAGTTAATGGAGTATGAACAATCGGTTATGTCGATTAAAATTTTTAATCGCTGTTCTTTAGCTTTTTCATGGATTGGTCTTGTTTTAACAATTATTTCTTTCTTGCCAGTTTGGGGCGCGGTATTTCCTTTGGTGATGACTGCTTTTTTTATGTTGAGTGAAATTTTTAGGTCTGTTACTTATTCACGGCAGTTAGAAAGCATGCAAAGTTTTTTTCAATCAGAAGAGCTTTCAATTTGTGATTTCTCTATGTTGCAAGAATTGGAAAGTAATAATTGTATTTGGTCCAGAAGACAGAAAATTGTCAATTTAGTTGGTATTTTGTTTGGTTTGATATTGAGTATTTGTCTTCTTGTATGTCCATTCCCAGGAGTTGCATTTTTAACAACACCGTTTATGCAGGTAATCTCACTAAAATTCTTTGTGTGCACAATTATCAATATGCTGGCTGTTGCTTGTTTATTGCAGCCTAAAATGAATGATAAAGGTTTTTTAAATTTACTTGAAAAGGTGACGGGGAATTCATTTGATCATTGGAGAAAGGGTGGTGATTTATTGATTATTAATCAGTACATGGAGAATGCCAGTATTATTCTGTTTTCACTGAGCATGACCGCGTTATTTATGTTTTGCCCAATGCCACCTTATGCTTTATTTCTTTCGGCTATTGCCGTGAAAACGTTATTGTGTCTTAAGCTGGATAACCCAAGAGTTAATATTGCAGTAGCTTTATCTATTATTGGCTTAATTGCTTTATTTGTTGTTTTTCCTGCAACAGGAATAGGGTTGCCGACTTTGGCGATTACTACTAAGTCAATTATCAGTGGTATTATTAGTTTGGCTGCGTTTGTGTGCTTAATGCAAGCTTGCTTAATTAAAAAAAAGATAGATCGCTTATCACAGCGAGTAGTGGGTTTTGAATTAGAAGAAAAAAAATCAGATGTTTTGACTAATAAAGAGACTGTTAACTCTAGTTTTTTCCTATCAAGTACTGATGAAGAGGCTAAAAATTCATCTTTAGGGCTGGGGTTTTTCAAAGAGATTCCCATTCACGCGCCACCTGAGTATGTGTCTCCTAGTGTTAATCATGAGCAGCCACTGGTGCAAGAAGACAGTTCTGGGCAGGGGCTTGCTGAACACAGAAAACGCTTTGGTTTTTTTGATAAGCAAGCATATCTAGCTCCGATTGTTGATGAACAGAGTGCAAATGAATTCTTAAATGAGTTATAAATAGCAGCTGCGTAAACCATGCTTAAAGAAAAATGATGTTATGACAACATTAAGGCTTGCTTTTAATGTTAACACTGTATTAAAATCTTTGCTGTTACCTTAAGAGGAGATTTTTATATGCGAGCATCACTTCTAATTG
This sequence comes from uncultured Coxiella sp., assembly GCA_964606725.1. Taxonomy (GTDB): domain Bacteria; phylum Pseudomonadota; class Gammaproteobacteria; order Coxiellales; family Coxiellaceae; genus 2-12-FULL-42-15. Next base: position 7,399 of record CAZSHR010000072.1, on the reverse strand, counting down.
CATTTTTTTTAGGCTTTAGTGCATTAACCATGTCGGCTGTTGCAGCAACTGAGGGTATTTCTTCTTTGATTGCCAGTGATAGCTCCCATTCAGGTTACTACACTGTCTTTTAGCGCTTTTTTCTGTTCAATAATAATCTCTGTAATACCTTTTTTAGCCAAATTCATCATTTCATTTAACTGGTCTTGTGTGAATGTTTTTCCTTCTGCCGTTCCTTGTATTTCAACGAAGCTACCTGATTCTGTCATGACGATATTCATATCAGTTTGTGCTTGTGAATCTTCAGCGTAATCCAGGTCTAATACCGCTGCATCATTGTGCATACCTACTGAGACAGCGGCAACTAAATGCCGTATCGGGTTTTTCTTGATGCTTCCTTTTTTGCGCAGTTGATTAATCGCATCAACCAATGCAACAGCGGCACCACTAATCGCTGTAGTACGTGTGCCTCCATCTGCTTGGATGACGTCGCAGTCAATGGTAATGGTATAATTGGTGAGCAAATTCAAATCCAACATAGTTCTTAATGAGCGGCCAATAAGTCGCTGGATTTCTACCGTGCGACCATTTTGTTTACCTCGCGCTGCTTCACGGTCAACACGAGTATGCGTTGAGCGAGGCAATAGGCCATATTCTGCGGTTAACCAGCCTTGTTTGCTATCGCGTAAAAAGCGTGGTACTCCCTCGATAACACTGGCATTACAGAGCACTTTGGTTTGGCCAAAACACGCCAGCACCGAGCCTTCAGCATAATCGGTAAAATGACGTAAAAAAGCTATTGGTCGCAAGTCGCTAGCCTGACGTTGATTACTTCGCATAGCATTAACCCTATTTAGGTGGATAAACTTGCGCAAGATCATAGCGCAGTCACCATCACTGTCAATCTTAGAGTCTGTTTAACTCGGTGACAATGGTGATAGTTGTGTTAGAATACAAGAGCTTTTGTCTTAGCACAGTTTCGTTTTGTAGTGAGCGTGAGTTCTAGGCTTAAGAATCGATAGGGCTCTGGTGTTAAATGACCTTCGTTAGCCGCAGGATGCGGCGCTCTAGCGTATAGGGACGTATCAGCGGTGTGTTGCGTAAAAATAAGCGACAATAGCCAGATAAACGATTGAAAATACAGAGTATAATGATCAAACTTGTATTATCGAGGAAGTATTAGCTTGGTAAGAACTGGAAAATTATTTGTGATCGCTGCACCATCCGGTGCCGGCAAGACCAGCCTAGTAGCTGCGTTAGCAGAGCGTGTCCCTGGGGTGCAAGTATCAATTTCTTATACTACCCGCGCCAAACGTGCTGGTGAGCAACACGGTGTGAATTATTATTTTATCGATGATACTAGCTATCAGATCATGTTGGCTGATGGTGCTTTCCTAGAGCATGCGACAGTATTTGGTTACCACTATGGCACGTCTAAGTGGTGGGTGCAGCAAAAACTAGCACAAGGTGTTGATATTATTTTGGAGATTGATTGGCAAGGAGCGCAACAAATTCGTGCGCTTTTTGCAAATGCGGTGTCAATTTTCATACTACCGCCTTCCTTGGAGGCATTATCACAACGCTTGAAAACTCGTGCTCAAGATGATGTTGATACCATTCAGTCACGCATGGATCAAGCGCAGCTAGAGCTAAAGCACTATTGCGAATTTGATTATTTGGTAATCAACCAGGATTTTGATTTAGCCCTGCTTGATTTGCAGCATATTATTTATGCCGAGCGCTTGCGCTATACTGAGCAACAAGTTGAGCAGTCTAACTTGCTGGCAGACTTGTTAAGAAACCGTTAGAATATTGACAACAATTTAATCGAGGGGGAAAAGATGGCTAGAGTGACTGTTGAAGATTGTTTAAAAAACGTAGATAACCGTTTTGACTTGGTGCTCAAGGCAGCGCAACGGGCGCACTTGCTGGAATTAGGTGCCGCTGATCCTATGGTCTCGCGTGATAATGACAAGCCCACGGTACTTGCTCTGCGTGAAATTGCTTCTGGCTATGACGTGAGTAAAACGCGAGAAGATTTGATGTTAGAGCAAGAAGAGCAGGACAGCTAGTTAATTCTTAACACATAAGGATAATGGTGCGACTCTTAAAAAAACTCAAGCGTCATTTAGATTACCTAGATGATGACAGCGTTGCCAACATCGAGCGGGCCTACCATTTTGCTGCTAATGCCCATCACGGGCAAAAGCGCCGCACCGGTGAAGCTTATATTACCCATCCTGTTGCTGTTGCCTGTGTTTTAGCTGAACTGCGTTTTGATGCAGAGACAGTGATTGCTGCGTTGTTGCATGATGTGATTGAAGATACTCCTGAGAGCAAAGACACTATTGCAGCCGCCTTTGGTGACTCTATTGCGGAGTTGGTAGATGGTGTTAGTAAGCTGACACAAATTGCTTTTGTCAGTCGTGCTCAAGCACAGGCGGAGAGCTTTCGCAAAATGGTCATGGCAATGGCCAAAGACATTCGTGTCATTATTGTGAAACTAGCCGATAGGCTACACAATATGCGTACCTTGGGTTCTCTGCAAGGTATTAAGCGCCGTCGTATTGCTAAAGAAACCTTGGAAATTTTTGCGCCTATTGCTAAACGTTTAGGGATGCGTGAATTATCGGTTGAGCTAGAAGAGTTGGGCTTTAATGCGTTATACCCTATGCGTCATAAAGTTCTTAAAGAAGCCGTGCGCAAAACACGAGGTGATCGCAAACGTATCTTAAACTTAATCGATAAAACCTTGCGCGAAGCATTTGTTAAAACACAACTGCCTAACTGTGCTATGACTGGTCGTGAGAAACATCTTTATAGTATTTATCGTAAAATGCGTAACAAAAATATTTCGTTTGAAGAAATTATGGATGTTTATGCTTTTCGTATTATCGTCGATGATGTTGATACCTGTTATCGTGTCCTAGGTGCTGTGCACAGTGTTTATAAACCCGTGCCTGAGCGTTTTAAAGATTATATTGCCATTCCTAAAGCCAATGGCTATCAATCCTTGCATACCACCTTATTTGGTCCTTATGGTTTGCCAATAGAGGTGCAAATTCGAACCAAAGAAATGGATAAAATGGCAACCAGTGGTATTGCGGCGCATTGGTTGTATAAAGATGATGAATCGGATAGCCGCCAATCACAATTACGCGCTCAAGCTTGGGTAAAGGACTTACTAGAGTTGCAGCAAAGCGCTGGTAATTCTCTGGAATTTATTGAAAGTGTTAAAGTTGATTTATTTCCCGATGAAGTGTACGTTTTTACCCCGAAAGGGGATATCATGCAGTTACCCGCTGGTGCAACGGCTGTGGATTTTGCTTACGCTGTGCATACTGATATTGGCAACAGTTGTGTTGCAGTTAAGATTGATAGACATTTAGCGCCTTTGTCTACGCGATTAGTCAATGGTCAAACCATTGATGTGGTGATTTCACCGGCAGGGCGGCCTAATCCGGCATGGTTGGATTTTATTCGCACCAGTAAAGCACGCAATAGTGTGCGGCATTTTCTAAAAGCGCAACGGCAAACTGAATCCGTTGAGTTAGGCAGGCAGTTATTGAAAAAAGCGCTAAACAGTCATTATTCTTTAGCCATTAAAAAAATTCCACAAGCCGTGGTTGATAGAGCTTTAAAAGAAACTAAACTGAAAAGCTTTGAAGAATTATTAGAAGATATTGGCCTTGGAAATCGTGCTGCGGTTTTGGTAGCGGCACGGTTGCATACTTTATTACAGGAAAAAGTGCCTTTAGACCCTATTGATCCGCCGGAGAAAAGTGGTCCGCTAACGATTAAAGGGACCGAAGGCATGGTGGTTCATTATGCCAGTTGCTGCCACCCTATCCCAGGAGATGCTATTGTTGGTATTATGGATATGGGTAAGGGAGTGATTGTACATACCGATAGTTGCTCGCGCATTGCTAAGCTGAGAAAACATCAAGACCGTTATTTGCGTTTGCGTTGGTCAGAGCATGCCAGTGGAGAGTTCCTTGCAAAAATCAATGTGCATGCAGTGAATCAGCGGGGTATTTTAGCGCAGACTACCGCTGCGATCTCAGATGCCCAAGCGGATATTGATGGTATTGATGTGCAAGAGAAAGATGGACAGCACTACTTAATTGTGTTTAAGGTCTTAGTGCATAATCGAGCACATTTGGCAAAAGTGATTCGTTTCTTGCGTATCATTAAATTAGTCACTCGAGTCAGAAGAGGTTAAAATGTTTTGTTTGCATGAATGGGAGTTAACATAATGAAGCAAGTTATTTTTACCGATAAAGCCCCTGCTGCGATAGGGCCTTATTCACAAGCAATTAAAGCCGGTAATACGGTTTATTTGTCGGGTCAAATTGGCATAGACCCAAACACACAGTCTTTGGTGACAGGGGGTGTTAGTGTGGAAGCTGCGCAGATGTTTGATAACATCGAACAGTTAGTTATTGCAGCCGGTGGCAGTTTGGCATCTGTGGTTAAATTGACGCTTTATTTAACCAATATGGTGGATTTTGCAGTGGTTAATGAACTGATGCAAGCGCGTTGGACGCCACCTTATCCAGCAAGAGCGTGTGTTGCTGTCAAGCAATTGCCCAAAGGTGCGAGTGTGGAAGCGGATTTAATCATGGTATCAGGCGAAGCGTAGTTGATGTTGGCAGATTTGCCGATTAGTGCTTTAAAAGGCGTTGGTGTCAAGCTCGCTGCTGCTTTGCAGCAGTTTCATATTGATAGCGTACAAGATTTATTATTTCATTTGCCATTGCGTTATGAGGATAGAACGCGCGTGACGCCGATTGCTAAATTATCGTTAGGTAGTCGCGCTTTATTCCAGGGTACAGTGCGTAGTGCGCAGGTGCAAATGGGAAAGCGCCGTAGTTTATTGTGTCGTCTTAGTGATGCAACCGGCAGTGTATGGCTGCGATTTTTTTATTTTACTGCACAGCAACAGCAACAATTCAGTGCAGCAGGTATGGAATTGCGTTGCTTTGGTGAGGTGCGCCGTGCTTATGGAGGACAGCTAGAGGTGGTGCACCCTGAGTATCGACAAATAGATAAAGACGCGTTTGCCTTGCTGTCAGATCGTTTAACCGCTGTGTATCCTACTACGGCCGGTTTGCATCAAAGCACTTGGCGTAAACTCATGCAGCAAGCTTTGTGTATTGCACAGGAATCTGGACAGATGGCAGCGCTTTTGCCGCAACAGCAGCACAGCGTTTATGAGGATTTGTGTTATCTGCATAATCCGCCCGCAGATGCTGATACCGAGCAATTGTTGCAGGGAAAGCATCCCGTGCAGCAACGGCTGATTGTTGAGGAATTAGTGGCGCATCAATTAGCTTTAGCGCAATCTCGGTATCAAGCAAAGCATCAGCAGGCAGTACCGCTTCTTACAGATAATACCTTGCAACAGCGTTTTCTCTCCTTATTACCGTTTGAACTTACCGCAGCGCAGCAGCGTGTGTGGCAAGAAATTCAAGCTGATTTATCACAGCCGCGGCCGATGTTGCGTTTAGTGCAAGGTGATGTGGGTTCAGGTAAAACCGTTGTTGCCGCATTAGCATTATTGCAAGCGCTAGCGCAGGGTAAGCAAGCGGCGTTAATGGCACCAACCGAGTTATTAGCTGAGCAACATTGGCAGAATTTACAGCGTTGGTTATTGCCTTTGGGAGTGCGTTTAGCTTTTTTAGCGCGCGGTTTAACGGGAAAAGCCCGCCAGATTGAGCAGGATAAGATTCGTCAGCATGACTGCGATATTATTGTGGGCACACATGCTTTATTTCAAGAGGGCATAGTCTTTGCGGATTTAGCCGTGCTGGTTATCGATGAGCAGCATCGTTTTGGGGTTGGGCAGCGTTTGGCACTAAAAGAGAAGGGAGTTAGCGGTCATTGTCAGCCACATCAGTTAATGATGACAGCGACGCCGATTCCGCGCACCTTGACGATGACCAATTATGCTGATTTAGATGTTTCTGTGATTGATGAGTTGCCGCCTGGACGTCAGCCGATTCGCACGGTATTAGCATCGAATCAACGTCGTGATGAAATTATTGCGCGAGTGAAAGAGAATTGTCACCAGGGGCGCCAAGCCTATTGGGTGTGTACATTGATTGATGATTCTGAGGTATTGCGCGCGCAAGCAGCGCAGGAGGTTGCTAAGCATTTGTCACAAAGTTTGCCTGAGTTGTCGATTGGCTTGGTGCATGGACGTTTGCAAGCGGCTGAGAAAGAACAGATCATGGCAGCCTTTAAAGCGGGTACAATACATTTATTGGTGGCTACAACTGTTATTGAGGTGGGAGTGGATGTGCCCAATGCCAGTTTAATGATTATTGAGAATGCTGAGCGCTTAGGCTTAGCGCAATTGCATCAGTTAAGAGGACGCGTTGGCCGTGGTTCGCAGCAGAGTTTTTGTGTTCTATTATATCAGTCGCCCTTATCGCTAACCGCTAAAAAGCGTTTACAGGTGATGCGAGATCATCAGGATGGTTTTTACATTGCTGAGCAAGATTGGCAAATTCGTGGCCCAGGTGAGGTATTAGGAACACGGCAAACCGGCTTGCTGCGACTTAAAATAGCAGATTTATTGCGGGATCAAGCATTTTTACCAGAGGCTAAGTGCTTGAGTCAGCGTATTGTTGCTGAGTATCCTGACCGGATTGCTCCTTTGTTGCAGCGTTGGTTAAAAGGGCGCCAGCAATATGCTCAAGTTTAGTGAATTTCGGTTAAGAGCCTGTTTAAAACCTCCGTTTTTGGTCATAACAGGAATTTTGTGTGGATAAGCTGGGGCGCATCTCAGGTTGCGCAAGCGTAACGTTCTCTCGTCTTAACCGCGTCCCCAGCTTATCCACGCAAAATTCCTCACAAATGCTAAGAAAACTAGGCATTGTTGAGTTATTGTTTGTTTTAAGCTAGCATGCCGCTGACTGTTTGTTGCAATGGAGGGCAGTTAACAATGGTGGGTGTCTTACGTCTTTGCATGGCGTCTATTTTTTTCTGTGTTTTTTTACTCAATACGGCAATTGCCTCTGATGATGAAGCTGGTGACTATATTGCGCCACCTCCTATGCCGCCCAATGGATTTTATCTGGGTTTGGATATGGGCTATGTTTCCTTGGGGTGATGTAATTAATTTGAATAGCCAGTCGTTTACGGATTTTAGTCATCAGGATGCAGGTTTTGTCTATGGCTTTGATGCGGGTTACCAAATAACACCAGTTTTTTCCGCTGAAATGGGGTGTTTTTATTTACCGACGTTTAAGGCCAGTATTTCAGGTGTGACAGTTAATGAAATTAAGGCTTGGGCTTTGTACTTGGCGGTAAAAATGGCGACTCCGATTCGTGGCAATTTATATGGTTTGGGTAAGTTGGGTGCGGCATATAATCATAATGATAAGACTGAGAGTTTTGGGTTGAATAATGCAGT
>CAZSHR010000071.1:0-9316 GCA_964606725.1 uncultured Coxiella sp. | reverse complement strand
GCCCGCGAAACTCGCGCCTCGACTGCACGGTGACGCAAGCGGTCTTCGGCATCGCACGGCCCGAGTGGCGCGACGCCTTGACAGAGCCACGCCGCCCATCTTTTTCTGACGCTTGGCCTAATGGAGTAAAATAAATTGGCTGCTTGTTTAGATGTGTTAAACGGTAGTCATGATGAGCTACCATAGCAAACACTTGCGTAAATTTTTTAATCAGCGAAATCGCTGGTAAAAAGCGCTCACGCTGCAAACCTTCTTTGTATAAATCATCCGGCGCCACATTTGACGTCGCAATTAAACAAATTCCTTGCGCAAATAAAGCAGAAAATAATCCCGCCAGCAACATAGCATCGGCAATGTTTGTTACAAAAAATTCATCAAAACAAATCACCGAGGTTTCTTTAGCAATTTTCCTGGCGATTTTTTCCAGTGGGTCACTATCGCCTTGAATCAACGCTAACTCGCGATGAATACGCTGTAAAAAAACATGAAAATGTAAACGCAGTTTTTTATACGGATAGCATAAATAAAAACAGTCCATCAAAAAAGTTTTTCCCACACCCACACTGCCCCACACATACAAACCCTGCACCGGCTGTGACTTTCGAAAGCGCGATAAAAACCCGCCACGTTGCTTTGCTCTTAGCTGCTGATCAATACGCTGCAACTGAGCAACCACGGCTTGCTGCTGTAGGTCTTGAGAAATTAGTCCCGAATCCAGTTGCTGCTGGTAATAATCTGCGGGAGTCATGTAGCTAACTGACAAGCCACTGTCGCTAACCGCTTACCCAAAACACGACATAATTGCACTTCTTGTGAACTCAGCGGTAAATTATTGTCAGGGCCAGCTAAATGCGAAGGGCCATAAGGGGTGCCACCAGTGGTTGTGGTTAATAAGGCCGTTTCAGAGGACGGCAGCCCTACAAACAGCATGCCATGATGTAAAAACGGCAACATCATCGATAAAATGGCGGCTTCTTGGCCTCCGTGTAGACTCGCTGCCGAGGTAAAGCAGCCAAAAGGCTTGTCTATCAAAGCACCTGATTGCCACAAAGCACTAGTTTGATCAATAAAATGCTTTAATGGCGCAGCCATGTTGCCAAAACGAGAAGGACTCCCCACCGCTAAAGCTGCCGCGTCTTTTAAATCTTCTAAGCTAGCATAAGGTGGGCCTTCACAGGGAATGGTATCCAAACTGGCCTCGGTTGATGGTGACACTGGTGGCACAGTACGCAAACGCGCCTGCATGCCAGAAACCATTTCGACACCACTAGCAATGGTTTCAGCCATCGCTGCGGTTGCCCCGTAGCGGCTGTAATACAGCACTAGCACAAAACTCATGACAGCAGCTCCAGCACTTGTTCAGGAGGTCGACCTAAACACGCTTTAGCAGCACAAACTACAATAGGCCGCTCAATCAACACAGGGTGATCCGACATTGCTTGAATCAAATCTTGCTCATCTGCCTCAAGCGCTAAGCCTAACTCAGAAAACAACGATTCCTTGCTACGAATTAAATCCCGTGCTTTCATACGCAGCTTTTTTAGCAATAGCGCAATTTCTGCTGCATTAGGGGGCTGTTTCAAGTAATCAATAATCGTCGGCTCAATGCCTTGTTCACGAATCAGTGCCAATGTTTGCCTGGACTTGGAGCATCTTGAGTTGTGATATAAAACCACTTTTGGCATTATTATAATTCCTCAACCGAGAAAAACACGGCTGATTATAGATGAAGCAGTTAACAACCACAAGCAACACAAAACGCCGATGTTAGCCAGAATAACATACCATAAGGCACTGAAAAAAACTGGCAAGCTGACCAAGCACCTTTGCACTGCGTTTTCTGATAAAGGATTAAGCTACCGTGCTGCATTCCTAGCCTATGCTACACTGCTTGCCATTGTACCTCTTCTGATCATCAGCATTAGAGTCATGGCTTTTTTCCCTATTTTTGACGGCATCGATACGCAACTGCAAAGCCTGATTGTTAATAACTTTGTCGCACAATCTGCCAATACCATTTCTGCACACCTACAACTGTTCATCAGCCACATCCACAAGCTCTCTACCATCAATCTGGTGTTTTTGGTACTGATAGACATTCTGATGATTTATAATATCAATCAGGCATTTAATGCCATCTGGGAGAAAACCCATCATGTTTACCTCTCACTCTCGTTTCTGATTTACTTCCTAGTGTTATTACTATCACCACTACTGTTCGGCGGCGTTCTGGTACTGGCCAGCTTGGTTTACAAACTCAGCTATGTACAAGCACTCTTTAATACCCCATTTATCAGCACTATTGTTCCCTACTTCATCAGCCTTATGACATTTACGTTGTTCAATTGGATACTACCTTGGTGCCGTGTTGGGCTACGAGCCGCATTTTATGGCGGACTCATCACAACCGTTATTTTTGAAAGTGCTAAAGCCGGCTTTGCTTTTTACCTCAGCCATGCTTCAACTTATCGACTAGTCTACGGTGCGATGGCGGTATTACCACTATTTTTGATTTGGCTATATGTCTCCTGGTTGATTATCTTACTGGGCGCACTGATTACTAAAACGATTAAAACTGGCATTCCAACCCAAGAGCAAACACCATGAAAAGACGACTCAGTATACTGATTAGCTGTATTTTTATCTTGATACTCAAGCAAAGTATGGCTTTACGTGTGCCATTGCCCGCTAAAAATGACGACGTGTTTGGCACATTGCAAAATGCATTGATTGCCCCTGAGCAAAACCTCTTTAGCATTGCGCGTCAATATGACCTAGGATTTTTCGAACTCTTGCAAGCGAATCCTCATATTGACCCCGAAGCACTAGTGCCAGGAACCGATTTAATTCTGCCAACACGCTTTATTCTACCTCCAGCAAAACGCCAAGGTATTGTGATTAATCTGGGAACTATGCGCTTGTATTACTTCCCGAAAGACAAACCTTATTTTTACACCTATCCTATCGGCATTGGTAAAGAAAATTGGGACACGCCACTAGGAAAATTCTCTATTATCGAAAAAACCAAAGACCCGTACTGGTTTGTTCCCGAAAGTATTTATGAGTACCGTAAAGCCCACGGTGATCCCGTGCCTAAAGTGATCAAACCAGGTGAAGACAACCCACTTGGCCACTATGCCATGCGCTTGTCAAAACCCACCTACTTAATTCATGGCACTAACAACCCTAACAGCGTTGGAGTTCGCAGCAGTGCCGGTTGCATTCACTTATACCCCGAAGATATTAAAGAGTTATTTGCTCATGTTCCGTTGCAAACCTCTGTTACCATTATTAATCAACCGTATCTGGTAGGCTGGGAAAAACGGCAACTACTGCTTGAGGCCCATTTACCGCTGGCTGAAGTGCGAGAACAATATGCCGACCTTAGCAAACATTTTGCCGCATCGCTGCAAGCGCAACACAAATCGGCTTTAAAAATTAATCAACAACAAACCCTAACCACAATCAGTAACCATCTTGGCGTTCCCACTGTGATTGGACAGATACCATGACCCTAAAAAAACAAGGGATTTTTTTAGGGTTATTACTGCTTACCGGCTGCCATCCATCACCTACGCCCACACCTTCGCAGTTAGCACACAATATCACAACAGTTAACGCAGAACAGCAATTGCAGCAAACACTAAACCAAGCAACAAAACAGCTCAAACAACAACCGCAACAAGCACTAAGACAACTGCAACAACTCTCACAGCAACCCATTACAAAAGATCAAAAAACTCAGGCACATTTATATTATTTACTCAGCCAAGCACACTTTGCTAATCAACACTACCTAGAAGCCATCAGCACTAGTGAATTAGCTTATCCCTGGTTAACTGCCAAAGAACAAGAAATGGCGCTGGTTACGCTATGGCGGCAACTTCATTCCTTGCATAAAAACACACTAGACCATCTGTCAGTAACTGCCAACAGCAATTATCAATTCGCATGGCTACGCTTTGTGCAAGCCACAGATAGCTCAATTGCATTTGATGCGTTAAAGCAACAACTCTCGCAATGGCAAGCCATGTATCCGCAACATCCGGCTAACCAACTCATCCACGACAGCACAGCAATGGCCTTGCCAAAACACATTGCGCTGCTCTTGCCCCTAAGCGGCCCACTTAAACCACAAGGAGAGGCTATTCGTAACGGCTTTTTCGCTGCATTTTACGCCAAGCAAGCAAACTACGCAGCAGATATTACGGTTTATGATAGCCACAACCAAGCCATCAGTTTGCTGTACCAGCAAGCCAAAAATCAAGGTGCTGATTTCGTGGTTGGCCCCTTGCTTAAAACGAATATTTACCAATTATTGCAGCAACACGCTATAGCCTTACCCACCCTAGCGCTCAATAACGTATCGGCTCAGCAACCACTACTTTATCAATTTAGCTTGTCTCCTGATCAAGAAGCAACACAGGTGGCCACAGCAATGAATAATCATGGTTTAAAGCGGGTGCTTATTATCAGTCCTAAAACGGCTTGGGGACAACGTATTGCAAAACAATTCAAAAATCAGTGGCAATTTCTGCAATGCAATATTATGTCAGAATTGGATTACATGCCAAAACACTTGTCGGTACAGTTAAGTCGATTATTAAACATTAATCAATCTAAAAATCGCTTGTATGCATTAGAGAAACTGCTAGGAGAAAAATTGCGTTATACGCCGCGCAGACGTCAAGATTTTGATGCTATCTTTCTAGTGGCTAATCCGGTGACAGCCAGACAAATTATGCCACTGCTGCGTTTTTATTATCTAGGCCAAGTTCCGGTTTACTCAATTTCCTCAATTTATAGTGGGCAAGCTAACCCAAGACTGGATAGAGATTTAAATGGCATTCACTTTGTTGATCTGCCGTGGTTAATTCAGCCTAATCAGTTACCCCAGGATTTAAGACAGATTCAAAAAAACAGCCAACACACCTGGCCAGACTCTTACCAGCACTACCCCCGCTTTTATGCTTTTGGTGCGGATGCCTTCGGTCTAGTAACCCGCCTTAATCGCTTGCGCTATCTGCCACAGTTAGGCATAGACAGCGCTACGGGCCAACTATCACTGCAAGAAAACCAGCAAGTTTATCGCCATCTTAGCATGGCGGTTATGGGGCAAGGGGTTGCTAAGGCTGAGTAAGCGGAAAAGCTTTTTGTCCGCTGTTAGGTTTGCAGAGTCAAACGCGATCAATTACGGTATTGTTAGCACAGCAGAGTCAGCTACACTGTCATCCATGCTCGCGGTACAATTAGGTCAACAATCGGAACAGCTTGCTCTGCACTATTTGAAAAAGCAGGGCCTGCGCTTGATCCAACGAAATTACCGCTGTTATCACGGTGAAATTGATCTGATTATGCAGCAACAGCGTACACTGGTCTTTGTTGAAGTGCGCTTGCGCACCAACAAGCACTATGGCAGCGCTATTGAGAGCATTACACGGCACAAAATTCAACGCCTTATCAAAACAGCACAACACTACCTTATTTGCCATCGCAAAAACAGCATGCAAAGCCGCTTTGACGTGTTAGGCATAGACAGAAACGCTAAAATAAGCTGGATTCGTGATGCGTTTACGGTAGAATACCAGTAATCCATGTGGCGTAATAGAAGGTAGATTATGAGAAAGTTACTTGCACTGAGCATACCGTTTTTTTGCTTATCCGGCTGCCTACCAGCGGCACTGATTGCTGTTGGTGCTACCGCCGGCGGTGCTATTGTCTATGATAAACGCAGCTTCTCTACCATGAAGTCAGACCAGCATGCCACCCATGTTGGACAATACTGGATCAATAGCGATGCTCAACTTAAAGGCCATTCACATATTAGTGTCAGCGTATTTAATCATGTTGCGCTATTAGTTGGGCAAGCGCAAAATCAAAACCTACGCGAACGTGCTTATAAGATTATGAAGCAAGTTAACGGGGTAAAACGCATTTACAACGCCATTACCATTGCCGGCGCCACCTCCGAGCTACAACGTACCAGTGATACTTGGATAACCGGCAAAGTGAAAACCACTTTATTAGCAACGCCGAGTTTAAAATCTAATGACATTAAGATTGTCACCGAAGACGGCGTGGTGTATTTAATGGGTTCAATTAGTCGCCAACAAGCTGACGTTGCCACCAATGCAGCAAGACACGTCAAAGGTGTGACTAAAGTCGTTAAAATATTTGAGTACTTATGAACGAAACATCGATTATCGCCAAAATCGCCATTATTGCTATGCCGCTGCTATTCGCGATCACCTTACATGAAGCAGCGCACGGTTGGCTAGCTAATAAATTAGGTGATAAAACGGCATTAATGTTAGGCCGAGTGACTTTAAATCCGGTCAAACATATTGATTTATTTGGCACAATTATTCTGCCATTGTTAATGATGGTACTCAGCAATTTTAGCTTTTTGTTTGGATGGGCAAAGCCCGTGCCGGTTAACTGGAATAATCTTAACAAGCCAAGACGCGATATGGCATTAGTGGCCTTAGCTGGCCCAGGAGCAAATTTTATCATGGCATTGATGTGGGCGGGAGTGACTAAAGTGGCACTGCTGGCCGCACCACACAACCCCAGTTTATTAACAACGGCAGAGTTTTTTATACTAGCGGGGCAGTATGGTATTTTAATTAACTTATTGCTCATGATACTCAATTTAATCCCTATCCCGCCGCTAGATGGCAGCCGTTTGGCTTCGGCTTTATTGCCACCCGATATAGCGAGAAAGTATGAGCTGATTGAGCCTTATGGCGTATGGATACTGCTAGCAGTGATCTTTATTTTTGGCCGACATATTCTTGGCCCGCCAGTTAGCCTCTTATACGCGCATATAGCCAGTCTTTTCAACATTTAGCCTTACAATATGCTTTTTTGTAAACATCTTGACAAAGTGACCCATTATGAGTCACTATGAGTCATATCGATTAATTTTGAGTAAGCTGCACATGACACGCAGAATACAAATTACCGTTGATGATGAGCTAGTTGCTAGCATGAAAGCTCAAGCAGCTCAATTAGGCCTATCACTTAGCGCATTTTCGCGAATAGCACTTATTGCTGGACTGCAAAGGCAAAAAAGTAATGCTCTTATAAAAAAAGCGATAGCAGATGTCGAACAAGGGCGCATGGATCAGTTAAGTTTAGCAAAATTTAATAAGCAACTTGATGATTTATAGTGTTAAAATTAGAACAAACAAAGACTTTCAAGAGGAGTCTCAAGAAATATCGACACAAGAAAACCGTACTACAAGAACTAAGAACAGTAGTAAATTTTTTAGTTAATGATCAACCCATCCCATCAAGATACCAAGACCATGAATTAAAAGGAAACTACAAAGGAATTCTAGAACTGCATCTGAAACCCGATGATTTGTTACTTTACATTAAAATTCACAAAAAGAAGGTAACATTAATGGCGATAGGGAGCCACTCAGAAATCTTTTGAGATTGCAATGTGATTAAATTTTGTGTTATTTAATCACATTTTACTTGTTTTATTGGCTAAAAATAGCTAGGATGTGCCGCTTCGCTGTTAAGAAATTGGCTTTTTTTGACCGGCGCCTGTAGCTCATTTGGATAGAGCATCGGCCTTCTAAGCCGAGGGTAGCAGGTTCGAATCCTGCCAGGCGCGCCATCATGGTGGGCGTAGCTCAGTTGGTAGAGCCCCGGGTTGTGATCCCGGTCGTCGTGGGTTCGAGTCCCATCGTCCACCCCATTTAATTCAGTTAGTTATCTCTCTATTCCTTTTAAAGCTTACTTAAATGGAGTATACTCCGTTTAAGTAAGCTTTAAAAGGAATAGCAGCCTTGAATCTAACACGCAAACTACAAGTATCGTTGCCACCAGGCCAGTCGGCCTTTCTGTGGGGTGCGCGCAAAACAGGCAAGTCAACCTGGTTGCAACAGCATTTTAGCGATTCACTTTACTATGACCTGCTAAAAACTGAGGAGTTAAGGCGACTATTGGCTGCCCCTAATAGATTAAGAGAAGAGTTACTGGCTGCCTCTGCAAGCGACTTAAAAAAGCCGATTATTATCGATGAAGTGCAAAAAGTTCCTTTGCTACTGAACGAAGTGCATTGGCTAATTGAAAATGCCCACTTAAGTTTTATCCTATGCGGCTCCAGCGCACGAAAATTAAAAAGAGGCAGCGCTAACTTATTAGGAGGGCGAGCTTGGCGCTTTAATTTTTACCCACTGCTATACCAGGAAATTCCCCAATTTGATTTAATGCGCGCACTCAATCATGGTTTACTGCCTTCACATTACTTAAGTGATCAACCAAAGCGCATGTTACGCGCCTATGTTAGTGATTACCTTACCGAAGAAATCCAAGCTGAAGGCTTGGTAAGGCAATTATCAGGATTTTCACGGTTTATTGACCTAGCCGGTTTTTGCAATGGACAGATGCTTAACTACAGCAGCATTGCTCGTGATTGCGCGATTGATGCCAAAACTGTCAAAGAGTATTTTCATATTCTTGAAGACACCTTAGTCGCTTACCTTATTTACCCTTATTATAAGAAAATAAAACGCGATTTAATTCAATCAACTCCTAAATTTTATTTATTCGATACGGGTGTCGCCAATTATTTAAGTAAAACCCACATTACCACACTACACAGCTATCAGTCAGGAATTGCTTTTGAACAATTTATTTTGATGGAATTAATTGCCTTTCTAAAGCTTAATGAAATAGACGATGCCATTTACTATTGGCGCAGTAAAACAGGGCTGGAAGTAGATTTTGTTCTTAATCAAGGACAATTTGCTGTTGAGGTGAAAGCAAGTAGTGAACCTAGCTTAGGTGAGTTAAAAGGTCTCAGAGCTTTTTGTCATGACTACCAACCGCAACATGCGGTGGTAGTTTGCACAGCAACACGAGCAAGGCTATTAGGGGTAGAAAATGGTGTCAACATCATTGCGCTTCCTTGGCAGGAGTTTCTTGAAAAGCTTTGGGATCGCAGGTCGTTCTTATGAAAGTCTAAGTTCAGAGTTTTTTATAAGTCAAAAAGTGTAATAGATCACCAACTTAACAAACTGCCGTGTGCACACATTGTATTTCATTAAGAATTAAAAAAACTGGTAAAATACTCAGGAAATTAATAAATACTGAATAACGTCAGTTCGATGAAAAATTAACACTGATAGGAGGAACGAGTTATTTTCACGCACAAATCTGCCTATTGTCGCTTATTTTTAAAGCAACCGTTAGCCGCAGGATGCGGCGCTCGAGCCTACAGGGACGTATTAACGGCGTGTTGCTTAAAAATAAGCGACAATAGGCAGATAAGCTACTTGAAATTAAAAGAAATAAATGT
>CAZSHR010000070.1:0-9380 GCA_964606725.1 uncultured Coxiella sp. | reverse complement strand
AGAAAATAAAAAATATTTTCTAAAAAAGGGTTGACGGGGAGCATAGAAGCATTCTCAGAAAAATTCGTCTACATTTATTGGTGAGAATACCAGGGGTTCACGAATTTTTCTGGGAATCCAAAAAATAACTTAAGAAAAATGCTTTAAAAATAAGGTGTTTTTCATTCCATCAGGTTTGGATTCTCACACAAGTAATCAAAGCTTCATTAGAGTGTTAATATCAGTGTGTTGCTGTTCGATTAATGTCATTTCTTCTTTTGTGATAGTTTTGAAATCTTCTTTGAGTTTTTTGAGCCTTTTTTGTAATTCTTCATCGATGTTAGCCACATGTTGACGACCCAGCGCAGTGTGTATGCATAAAATGACTTTTAGCATAAAGTAGTCACTTAAACCATAGGCTTTTTTCTTCATTTTAGGCAGCGTGAGTTTCAGATCAGTAAAACGGTTAATGAGTTCAGATAAAGGTTCAACTTGTTGCATTTCATGGATTTCAGTTTCTGATAAAGCAAGGTCATTATCTGTAATTTTCTTCATTAAGTTTTCTTGCCAAGTCGTGATGAGTGTTTGCCATTGTTGATGATGATGACGTGCTGCTTCATCTAGCTCTCTCTGTTTTTTATCCAGTGCTGCGGCATTAATTTCTTTATTCAAATCATCAGGTAAGTTAAAACCACTATCTTGTACATGAGGTTTGAGATTGTCATCTTGTGTGATGATTAGGCGGGTTTTAATTTCGCTGATTAAACTGTATGCATGAGTGAGTTGATGAATTAGCGGGTGCAAGGGGCCGCGAAAAGCATCTTCTATTTGGGTGTCACTCAGTATTTTGAGTAGGGCGTCAGGGTCATTATTGTCCAGTTGTTCTTTGGGAGTGCGGCTAATCTGCTCAATAATATTTCGTAATGCTTGCCAATCGTTTATTAAGGCTTTGGCCGTGCTGGAAATAAAGCTATTGTCGGTGTCGTTTTTCATAATGCTGCTCTTACTATGTTATAGTTCACTTTATTATAGTCAATTCTTCTTACTAATGTCTTCTTCGATTTTCTTAACCAAGGATTGCAGTGCGTATAAAAATTTACGATTCTGGACATTTGCATAAGGATTATAACATTGTAAATCGTAAAAAAGCTCCCAGCTATCATTACAAGTATGCTCCATAATTTTTAATAGTTGTTGGTAGCCTTGTGTATCTATCCCATTGGAACAGGCGTCGATTTCACTGAGCGCTCTGCCGATAAGATGTGTGAGGCTTTGTGAATTCGCCATAAACTGATCGTGTTCTTCTGGAGATAACTCAATTACATCAAGTTGTTTCTCACTAAAAAAGTGTTTCCAATAGGAGTAGCGTTGCTGTTGATCTCGAATAGATGCTAAAATGATTTTAGCATGCTCTTTTTTCTGGTAAGAATCGGGTCCAAAAAGTGGGTGTGTGCCAATAATGTCAACGTGTTGTGGAAGCAGATTTTGCATCACTTGACAGGGATACACTTTGACTGAACATACGTCTATGACTAATGCATTGTCTGTTAGTTTATGCGCAATTTCTGTGATGACGGATTTAAATGCTCGAATAGGTGTGGCAATAAAAATGGTCTCTTGCGCGATGACTTCTGCTAACGTGTGCTGGTTTGGCTCTTTTTTATCATAGGTGAATACGGTAAAATCATCACAGAGTATTTTTTTAAGCAATTGACCAAAGCGGCCTTGCCCGATAATGCCCACTGACTTCATTTGTCACCTTTGAGTGCTGTGGCAGCAATAAACAAAGTTTGATTATCGTTTAAATCGTTAATTGTCTTTTCTAAAATGGTTAAATTATATAACTCAGCACAAGCTTTATTGCCAATTACGGCTGCATTGGCGCTTAACTGATTGTGTGCAAGTTGTTTTGCAGCATAAGCAGTATCTTCTTCTTCTATTTGCTTTGCATGTTTAAAGTGACGGCTAAGGTAACCTTGGCACTGTGCTAGCGCTTGTTGATGAGAATGAATAGCCGTGATCTTGTCTTTTGTTGTGCCTGTTTTAACAAGTAAATTTTGTGTGATTGGGATGGAGAAAAAGCATTCAATGTGGCAGTTGTAATGGGCTAGTGCATGTATGGTTTCATAGACAACTCCGCCTGTTGAGTTTTCAATCGCGAAAATGCCAATATCAGACTGATCTTCTGATAAGTGCTTTAATACACTGTGTGAATTAATCAGGTAACACAATTGATAGTCGCTTATATTTTCTGTGTTGAGGTAATGCAGTGCTGCCATTTCGCAAAAACTGCCCTGTAAGCCTTGTATACCAATGGTTATCATTTTTTCTCCTGGTGAGTGTCAATTTGTAATTGACGGCATGTTTGTATAATGATTTCAAAAATATGAGCGATTTTGGTTTCATCCAGAGGCCCTTGGTTATGAGCTTTTATTTTGTTGAGAATATCTTTTTCACGTTGTGGCCGATAAAATTCAGTATTATTACCGTGGTATTTAACTTTAACTTTGGAAATGTGTAGCGCAAGCTCAGCGCGTTGGTTAATCAAATCATGAATTTTGTAATCCAGTTCATCAATTTGCTCACGAAGCATTTTAAGCTCTTGTTCTTCCTGCTGCATGGTGTTATTTCTTGTTGGTTTGTGAAGCGATAGCATTGGCAAGTTTGTCTAATATGACTAACGTTTCCTCCCAATCCACACAGGCATCTGTGATACTTTGCCCATAGGTGAGTGCATTTTTATCACTTAAGCTTTGTTTTCCAGCAACTAAATTGCTTTCTATCATCACTCCTAGAATGTGCTGTGATCCGGATTTAATTTGCGCACTGATTGACTCAGCAACTTGTTGCTGTCGTTTATGGTCTTTGCCACTGTTGCCGTGGCTTAAGTCCACCATTAACCTTGGGGTGAGATTAGCGCTTGAAAGTTTTGCCACTGCACTGGCCACTGATTCAGCATCATAGTTAGGCCCTTTGTTGGAACCGCGTAGGATAATATGGCAGTCGGGGTTACCCAAGGTGTCAACAATGGCAGCAATACCTTGCTTAGAAACGCCTAGAAAATGATGGGCATGCGCTGCAGCACAAACAGCATCTGCGGCAACTTGAATACTGCCGGTTGTTGAGTTTTTAAAGCCAACTGGCATGGACAATCCAGAGGCTAATTCACGGTGAATTTGACTTTCAGTGGTACGTGCTCCGATAGCTGACCAGGTGATCAGATCACAAATATACTGGGGAATAATGGTATCTAAAAATTCAGTTGCCGTTGGCACATCTTGCCGATTGATGGCTAGCAGAAGGTCTCGTGCTTTGGCAAGACCGGCATTGATATCAAAACTGTTATCCAGATCAGGATCATTAATGAGTCCTTTCCAACCGACTGTGGTACGAGGCTTTTCAAAGTAGACGCGCATTACAAGTTTTAAGTACTTTTGGTACTGAGGAATGGCTTGCTTGATTTTGTCGGCATATTCTAGCGCAGCATTAGTATCGTGTATGGAGCAAGGTCCCACAATAACGACTAATCGTTTATCAGTACCTCGAATAATGTCTACCACCTCGTGTCTGCTCTTAGCAATGGTTTTGGCACTGTTATCATCGATAGGGTTTTGCTCAACCAGTAGCTGCGGTGCGATTAATGCTTTAAGTTGTGCTACTCTTAGGTTATCGGTTGTGCTCATAATGGAATCCCTAAAGGTTGTTAAAAAAATAACAATCTTAACCTGAAATGCCGACTAACTACAACAAGGAGATGCACAGTGCGGTCGTTTTTTGCTTATTTTCTACTATTACTATGGGTTGTTCTTTCTGGATGTTCAAAAAGTTCTCAAAGTCTGACGCATAGTCAACAGTGGGGAAATTATCAATGCCAGGCAGTGAATGAGAACAGCAGACGTTCTTATCAAGGTTGGTCAACCAATCAAGATGATGCTCGTTCTAGTGCTTTGCACAAGTGTCAGAGTAACTTGTCAGCAGGTGATTCGTGTTATGTTGTTTCATGCACTGGATAAATTCAATTCTATTAGCAGTTGTGCTTCTTTAACCAGATCACCAACGCTGCAGTGAATTTTTTTTATGGTCGCATTGTGAGGAGACTTTATAGTCTGCTGTAGTTTCATGGCTTCAAGCACTAATATAATCTGATCTTTTGCAACGCTTTGTCCCTGCTTAACTGCAATGTCTATGACGGTGCTGGGCATGCATGCAGTGATGGTATTTTTCGTTTTGCTGGGTGTTTGCTGTTGTTTATGTAGGCGTGAGCACTGTAATGGATAATGATTTCCCTGGTAAAAAACGTCAATAACATTTGTGTTGTGAAAAGTTGTGGCCTGCTCTACATGTGTATCGATCTTGGCTCTTAAGTCGATACGGTAGTGCTGTTCTTGATACCAACATTCAAGGTAATGATTGCTTACTTTCCCAAGTTGCCAAGCATCACGATAATGCCAGGGTGAGTGGTGATCTTCACTACATTGCCTATTCTGCTCTTGCTGTTGCTTGCGCCATTGCTGTTCTGCATAAGCAGCAGCTTGTAACACTAATGGCTTGGGTTTTGGTGCTACAAATGGATGTTGTTTTATAAAATCTGTGTTTATCTTTAATTTAAAAAAATCTTCTTGGCAGATTAAGTGATGAATAAAGCCAATGTTATTCGTTACTCCTAGTAAATAAGTAGTCTCTAGCTGTTGAATGAGTTTGTTTATCGCTGCTTGACGTGTTTGCCCCCAAACAATCAGTTTTGCTAGTAATGAGTCATAGTGCGGGCTAATTAAATCACCGGCTCTGATACCGCTATCAATGCGTACTTGCTGGCTGGCATCTGGTAATTGTAAGTGTTTTAGTTTACCACAGGTGGGCATGCATTCTTTCAATGGGTTCTCAGCGCAAATACGCACTTCAATAGCATGTCCTTTGTAGGTAATAGCTTGTTGTGATAAAGGCAGTGGTTGTCCATCTGCAATGAGTAATTGCCAGGCAACTAAATCAATGCTGGTAATCATTTCCGTTACTGCATGCTCGACTTGTAGCCGAGTATTCATTTCCATAAAATAGTACTGTTGGTCTTGATCAACTAGAAATTCAAAGGTTCCAACACCGTGGTAGTTTAGTGCGTTTGCTGCATCAACGGCAATACTTGTCATTTTATCCAGACATTGATCAGTCAAGTTGCGGGCAGGGGCTTCCTCTATTATTTTTTGATGCCTGCGCTGTAGTGAGCAGTCGCGACTGAATAAATGTACACAGTGGCCAAATTGATCACGAGCGATCTGGATTTCGATATGACGTGCTGGGTTAATGTATTTTTCTAATAATATCTGTTTACTAATGCCATTGGGAATTTCTCGTTGTGTCTGTGCGAGTGCGCTTGCAAATTCTTGGGTTTGTTTGACTTGCCTTATTCCTTTGCCGCCGCCACTGTGTGTAGCTTTAACTAGTAATGGGTAACCGATGCGGTCAGCTTGTTGTTGCAGGTTAGCAAGAGATTGCTTATCTCCTTGATAGCCTGGAATAATGGGTACATTTAAGCCTTGCATGATGCGTTTTGCTTGTGATTTATCCGCCATTTTCTGAATAATGTCGGCACTTGGGCCAATAAATAGGATACCCGCTTGTTGACATTGTGCTGCAAATTCACTGTCTTCTGCCAATAACCCATAGCCTGGATGAATGGCATCAGCCCGTTTTGCGGTTGCTAGCTTAACGATTTCTTCACGATTAAAATAACTGCAAATGCGATAAGCTTGGTCTGCTAATGCCACTGCTTTGGTATTTTGGTCAGCTTGTTCATACACAATAATGGTATTAATCGCCATTTTTCTTGCGGTTTGAATAATGCGACAGGCTATCTCACCGCGGTTAGCGATCAATAATTGACGAATCATTTTGTTATGGTTGTCCAGTTGGGGCTGCGTTTCTCAATAAATGCCTGTAATGCTTCTTGCGCTTCTGAGCTATGACGTTGTTTGGCAAGTTGATCGGTGCTGTCGATTAAAACAGCACGTGGAATGGGCACTAAGCGATTCAAAGCGCTTTTTATATTTTTACTGGTATTGGGAGGGTAGGCTGCTAATTGCTGACTTAGGCAGCTAGCACGATCAGCTAATGCTTTTTCATCAACCAGCTCATCGACTAGCTGTAATTTAAGTGCTTGTGTTGCTGTGATAGGGTTAGCAGTAATAAAATGGTATTTTGCAGTCTGGTAACTGGTGCGTCGAATAATATAGGGGGCAATGGTGGCGGGAATAAGTCCCCATTGAATTTCTGAAAAGCCAAAGCAGGCATTCTTGCTAGCAATTGCAATATCACAACACGCTAACAGACCACAGCCTCCGCCAATGGCTTTGCCTTGCACTGTGGCAATAGTAGGTTTGGGAAAATTAGCCAATGTTTCTAGCAGCAATGTAAGTTGCCAAGCATCTTGATAGTTTTCTTCTGAATTTAATGCAGCGCTTTGCTGCATCCAGTTTAAGTCAGCTCCAGCGCAAAAATGCTGCCCATTTGCATCTAGCAATAATACACGCACGGCATCGTCTACTGCGATTTGATGCAATGCGTTTTGTAACTCTTGTATCATCAGCGCATTAAATGCATTACATACCTTTGGTCGGTTGAGTGTGATGCGACTGATGAGTTGGTTCGATTGGGTGGTAATGGTAGTAAACATCACGGCGTTACTTTTTTAATAATCGTTGTTTTTCGCGATTCCACTCTTTTTGTTTGAGTGCTTGGCGCTTATCGTGGGTTTGCTTGCCTTTTGCTAAGGCAATTTTTACTTTAACGCGATTGCGTTGCCAATGAAAATTAACGGGAACCACAGTATAGCCTTGTCGGTTAACATGGCCAAACAGTTTGCTTAGCTCTTTTTGATGCAATAATAATTTACGAGTACGCTGTGATTCAGGGCTAATATGCGTAGAGGCAGTGGCCAGTGGCGTAATATGAGCGCCTATTAGCCAGGCTTCTCCAGCTTTGAGAATAACATAACTATCTACTAATTGAACACGTCCAGCACGAATGCTTTTTACTTCCCATCCTTCCAGCATAATCCCTGCTTCTAGGCTGTCTTCCAGAAAGTAATCATGTTGTGCTTTTCTGTTGGCGACAATTAATCGTCCTACTGGTCTTTTTTTAATCATTTTTGTATCGACATTTTCCTAATATTTATCGATAGCGTATTATTAGGTGAGCGTTGTGTCCAGGAGAATTTACCAAAATGTCATCGATTAAGAAAACACAAGTCGTGCCTTATCGCAAAGAGCAAATGTATGCATTGGTCAATGATGTGGCTTCTTACCAGGAGTTTGTTCCTTATTGCTCCAAAAGTGAGGTTATACGGTGTGATGCTAATGAGGTCAGTGCTAAACTGACTTTTTCCAGCCGTGGTATGACAAAATCTTTTACAACAATTAACCGTTTGCAACCACATAAAATGATAGAAATTCGCTTATTGCAAGGACCTTTTCGTCATTTAGAGGGTTTTTGGCGGTTTGATGAGCTGTCTGATCAGGAGTCTAGGGTGAGTTTGGATATGGAGTTTGAATTTTCCTCACCATTACTGACTATGGTATTTGGCCCTTTATTTAATCAAGTTGCTGCTAAGCTAGTCGATGCTTTTTGTGAACGCGCTCAGGTTGTTTATCATGACTAATCGTATTCATGTAACTGTGGCTTATGCTACACCGCAGAAGCAATCTGAGCGCACAGTGAAGGTTGCACCTAATTGTACAGCAGCACTGGCGATACGTCAGTCAGGGATTTTAGAGGAGTTTCCAGAGATTGACTTTTCTCAAATGGCAATTGGTATTTTTGCTAGGCCGGTATATCTGGATGCGGCGTTGCGAGCAGGAGATCGTATTGAAATCTATCGGCCGTTAGCAATTGATCCTAAAAAGGCTCGTTTGCGGCGTTTGAAAAAATCTTAAACCCCGTTTCAAAAACCGTCGTGTGCACACATCGTATTCCATTAAGGATTAAAAAGCTGATAAAATACTCGGGAGCTTAATGAATACTAGAGTTTGTTTAGAATATGTTCGCCCCTTTGTTTTTCAACTGCGGTATGCACATATCGTATTCTATTGAGAATTAAAAGGAGCGGAAAAATACTCGAAAGGCTGAGGAAATATGAAAATATCGCCCCCTTTTTTAAAAGGGGGCCGACAACTTCAGTTGTCGGGGGGATTGAAAAAATTTTCAAGATACAAATCCCCCCACTGCGCCTTTGGCGCAGTGACCCCCTTTGTTAAGGGGGTGATTTTTTTACAATTGCCTGTCTATCTCTGGGGTCGACAACTTGAGTTGTCGGGGGGATTAAAAATTTCTTCGCCTCACCTGCATTTTCAAAAACAGATAGGGCTATTATATTTTGCGCAATTTTTATATTTCAAGTTTTCGCTTAACGATGCTGTTGTTTAAAAGTTATCAGGAGATATTTTTTGTCTTTATTTGAGTCACTTTATTATTACGGAAAGTGATAACTAGTTGTTTAACCAATAGTGTTTCGCTCCCTGCTTTGTAGGAATAGATATACAACAAGCGGTGATCATCGAATACATTGCTTGTCACAGGATCACCTATTGCTGCAATCACTTGCTTTGGGGTCATACCGCGTTTGATCTTGCTGGCAGTGGCTTTATCTAGCGCATTTCCTTGAGGTGCGGGAGTACGGTAGCAAGCGCTAACTAGTAAAGTAATTGTGATGAGAACAGATAAAAACAGTTGCCCTGGCATGTTGTTCAACTCCGTCTGGTTGGCTATAATGGCGCAATTATAACGCATTCTTCTTGGAATGCCAGGAGGTTTTTGGTGTCTCCCAAAAATTTACGAACCGTTGGCCTTAAAGTCACTTTACCGCGTATTAAAATCTTACAGATATTGGAGAATGCTGATCCACATCACATGACGGCAGAGGAGGTGTATAAACATCTGCTGGATGCTGGTGAGGATGTGGGTTTGGCAACGGTTTATCGGGTCTTAACACAGTTTGAGGCGGCGGACCTGGTATCTCGTCATAATTTTGAAGGAGGACGTTCTGTTTTTGAGATGAATGATGGTGAGCATCATGATCATTTGGTGTGTTTGCATTGCAATAAAGTTGAGGAGTTTCTCGATGAGACGATTGAGAAGCGTCAAGAGCAAATCGCCAAAGCAGCCAATTTCAAAATGACTGATCATAATTTAACCATTTATGGCCTATGTCAAAATTGCCTTGATAAATAGTACAAATTTAATAAATCACCCCTTTTCTGTTCACTGCGGTATGCACACATCGTATTCTTTTGAGAATTGAAAACTGATAAAATACTCGGGAGCTTAATAAATCCTAGAGCTTGTTTAGAATATGTTTGCCCCCTTTTTTAAAAGGGGGCCGACAACTTCAGTTGTCGGGGGGATTGAAAAAA
>CAZSHR010000069.1:3309-9602 GCA_964606725.1 uncultured Coxiella sp. | reverse complement strand
GGCTAATGAATCTTGCTCTTTGCAAGATAAAAATTCTTTATTGAGCCAAATTAAATGGCAAAGCTCTGATCGTTTTTCAAGCGCGATTAAGATTTTTTTTGAAGTCGAAAGAGAGTCGATTTCTAAATTAGCTGATAGATTAATTATTGACTATTTTTCTATTAATGGGGGAGCGATAAGCATTGATGAGTTACAAGGAAAAGTCGATAAATTTGTTGCTGCTATTTCGCATGATGTAATATGGTTTGATTTTTTTAAGAAGGATAATGCTTATAATCAGGAATATACAAGATTTTCTCTCTTAATTTATGAATTGAGTATGGGGAGTAAAACTTTAAAAACTATTAAAGATAATGATTTAATAGGGACAGAAATTCCCACTACTGTGCTTCTGACTATTCTTGATGCACTCAGAAAAAATCATATTCATCAATTTCTTGAGCAAGCAAAATTATATCTTTCTACGCCAAAAACCGCTGTTGATAAAGAATGGCCAAATGAAGAAATAAAAAATAGTCGATATTACGCACTTATTAGTGATGACCCTTTAGTTTTATCGACTATTAAAGTGATTACTATCCAGCAAAACCTTGTTAGCAAAGCTGCTATTAATGGTTTGATTGATATTATCCTTAACGAAAATAGTCAAAAGTATAATCCCAAAATTATTGCTGTGCAGAGTTATGTTAAAGAAATGATTACTTTGATAAAAAATTGCCATAGCCCAGATAATAAAAATCCTTTTTCCGGTTTTCTAAGAATGCAAAAAGTAAAAGAAGAGAAATTATTACTTGCTGAAATCAAAAGTATTTTTACTTCGTTAAATAATTTAAAAGAATTTCAGCAGCGATGGAAACAGTTGTCAGCCAAATTATGTGATTTTTATATTCATATTAGAATTGAAGATAGTCAATTGGGTATTAATGGTGCTCAGCGGCCGATTTATCAGGAGGTTAATAAAATAATTAAAATTTTCCTAGAAGACCAACTAGATGTTGCTGTTTTTGGTGATGTAGAATTTCCTTCTTTGAGTGGTTTTGTCGATCAGGTGACTGATAAATTGAGAAAAGGTTGGCGAGTTAATCTTAATAAAAAGCTTGAAGATAATACTTATTTATCATTTGAAGACATAACAAAAATTTTTCAAGATCTTTCTCGTGATAAGTTTCTAAAACACCTCGCTTATTCTTCACAAATTAAAGAACTTCAATTATTTGACAGTATAGTTAAAGTGATTTGTGGTAAGGAAATTACTTGTAAAAAGGATACCCTGGCTGATCAATTAATAAAGCGATACAAAGGCCCTCCTAGATTAGACCAACTGCTTGCAGAAATAAGGGAAATTAAAGAAGCTAATACCGAGTATCAGCTAGCAAATAATTTGGTCAAACTCTACAGACGTTCTTATATCAAGCATATTTTCCCGACTGTTCCTGATAATCAGCTTGATTCTGGGGATTTTCAAAAACATTTTCTTATTGGAGTTGTACAAGAAAATAGAGAAAATATTAGTGCTGTCCTAGTTGCAGCACAAATTTCTAAAATTCAAAGAGATGAATTTGAATTAGCAAGTCAGTCTACTGATAGAAGTTATTCAGATCAATTAGTTTCTTGCCTATCTAACATTCAAGATGAAGCAAGGAAAAATGCCATACTAGGCCTTTTGAGAAAGCAGTTTTCATCGGAGCAAGTACTATTTTTGCAAAGATTAAACGTACTTGATAATAAGGAAAAACTGAAATATTTGATCGAAGAAATGAAAACAAATTATGCCCATCTTAAAATAGACCCTTGGTATTTTCAAACACAAGAAGATAGTGTTAAAAATGATGAGCATTTAATATTAGCTAGCTTGTCAACTAAGCCGGAAATAGAGTCTCAAACCTGGAAACGTCTACAATCATTGATGGAATTGATGAGCGAAGATGAACAAATAACTGATGAACTCATTAAGTCGTTAGCGACGTATCATCTAAGAATTAATCTCAGCTCTCTTTCGCAAGTTAAAGAGAAAATTCAAGAGCAGCTTGTTATTTATTGGGATTGCAGAATTATTAACGCATTTTCTATAGACAGTAAAAAAGCTTACTTAGAACAGAAAAAACATTTTGATGACTGTTTAAAAAAATTATGCGATAGTAAGACCCTAGCATTTGTTAAAACACTCAACGAGTCAATTAATTGTTTCCTAGAGTTGATGCAAGCCCTTATGTCTGACGGAGGTGGTAGAA
The DNA here is from genome assembly GCA_964606725.1 of uncultured Coxiella sp. Taxonomy (GTDB): domain Bacteria; phylum Pseudomonadota; class Gammaproteobacteria; order Coxiellales; family Coxiellaceae; genus 2-12-FULL-42-15. The sequence continues at coordinate 7,371 of CAZSHR010000069.1, read as the reverse complement.
AGCTGGCTAGCATCGGTAATCTGCTGGCGAAAATTAAAGACAATCGTGAGCAATATGACAGGGATACCAGCTTAAGTATGGTTGCAGATCAATTTATTGATTTTTCGAAAAATTTTCTAATTGATGAAATGCTGATAAAGCTTCAAGGTGTTAATTGTTTATTTATCGATAATTTTCCTGAAGGAGAGAAAGATTACAATCGATTGAAACAGAGTCACCACTTTATTTTGTTGCGGCAAGAGACACCAGTTAAGCAGCTTATTAATTTGTTGGACAAGGCTTTAAGAGAAAAATGTGTATCAGCGTTTGGTTTAGTCGAAAGCATTATCAAAGCACTTTTAAATCCTGATGCTAATCCGTTAATTACCTTAAGTGCTCTGAAGAAATCACAGCACGTTGCTACTTCTGTTGTTGACTCAATTGATATTAAAGGAATAATTGAATTTTTGGAAAAAGGTGTAGATAGTGTTCTGCAATCTTCAGCTAAGCTATTGTGCCAGTCTTCTCTGAGTCAACAATCTTTTGTCAAACAAGTAAAAGACATTGCTGGGAAAAAGCATACGCAAATTGTTTTAAACGCCCTAGAGAACGATTCAGATTATATTGCTATTACAAATATTTTACAAGATTGGTGTAGTATGGACTCTATACTGAAAATAAAGGGAAAAATTATTGCAATTAGAAAAATCGAGCGTAGAGAAGTAAGAAAAAGTCTTTTATCTGCTATATCAGCGATATCATATAAAGAATACAATGATATTCATGATTTTCTAACATCTATTATCGACACTAAATCAAAACTGGCTTTGAATGAGTTTCTAGAAAAAGAGCAAGAGGGTAGTTTTTTTCCTGCAACGTCTATTCATTCAAATGACTTGAGCCATGATAATAGGTCCTCAAGTTTAGAACAATGCAATAATCCTGGCTATCAAAACCTCTTGAGTATGGTAAATCTGATAATTTTTTTACAACGCATAGATCTTGAAAAATTCAGAAATCTTTCTGAATTAAGAGAGCATTTGTGTACCATCAAAAATTTTCGATTCTCCAAGGCAGCAGGCCGTGGTTTATTTAATAATATCGCAGATTTAGGAGGCTTTATTTTTTCTGTGTTAGCTGAGGATACTGGGCAATTAACATTTTCTGAATGTCAAGAAAAGCTATTGTTAAAATTTGATAATAGTGATTTGAAAGAAAAATATTGTCGTGGTGATCGAGATTATTTAACTTGGCGGCATATTTCTTTCTTCAGAAGAAAAATGGATAAAATTTTATTGCGCTATAAAAAATTGGCGATGGAGAGTTTTTATCAGCAGCTTGTAGCGTCAGAAAATTATAGTGATGGTGTATTAAAAGCAATAGATGGATTTGAATTTATTAAGCAACTTTCACCCGTAGAACAAATTGCATTGCTTATTAATCAAGGTTCAACAGATAATGCTCATGAACTAACAAGATTAATTCAGATCATTGCCAGTGAATTGAATAAGCGTAATCCTGAATTTGGCAACCTAGTATCTCTAACTACGGGATATATATCGTTAAAACCTTACTTAAGAAAGGTAAAAGAATTGCTGATTGTGGATTTTCCACAAAAAGAAATGCAAAGAATTGATGCCATAATTCAAGCACATGAAAGGCTTATAAGAGAAAATAATCAGCCGTTTTCTGAAGAAATAGAGTCTAATGTATTGAGTCTTCTCTGTGACGTTCATGCCCTAGCAACGAATGACATTAACAAGAGCGGGCAATTTTTGACTCGGATGTGCCGTATTTATTCTGCTTCTATGCAAAAAGTATGTCAAAAATTGCAAAACGTGCAATCTAAAAAACAATTATTATTGTTAAGCGAAGAAAGGGAGTTGAGCATTTTGTGTCAGTATGCTTCCTTTGATTCTCGTGTTTTGGGTCAACAATCTCAGTCTAAGCCCTTAGATTTTTATATTTTGCCAAATGAAATTGTTATTTTAAACAATATTTTTTCTTATAATTTGTTTAATTCAGACGTTAGAGTAGTAGAAAATGGCGCAAATAGCCACGATTTTAATTCCTGGTTTTTTTCAGAAAGCTTAAGCGCTTTTAGCATTATTAATGAAATGACGCATCAAAGCATACCCAGTAATAAAATTAGCCAACATCTAGTAGATCACAAAGTTGCTTCAGGCAGTACTGATGGTGAAAGGTTAAGAACTATTCTTGTTGGCTTGTTTAATAACTATTATGCAAGCAATGCAACCTCTATTAGAGAACAGGCAAAAAAATTATCGTTAGGTAACTTACAGGACTTTAAAAAACATACCGTCAGTGTTTATATTCTTGGAAATAATCCAGAGAGTGCTTTTATAGATTTTATTAGCTCATTAAAAACCAGTGATTCATCCTTGACTTATCAATCTTATCAACAATACATTAGTAAAATAAGTGATAAATTTTTGCAAAAACAAGCTAGTCGATTACTTCATGAACTGGAGAGCCAAAATAAGCAGCAATTTTTCAATGATATTAGAGAATTGAAAAATATAAATAGTGAAACGATTACAGTGATTAAAGCAATGGATTGCTATCGATTTCTTCAAGATAGAAAACCCGTCAAGCAACTTGTTGCTTTTATTGATCAAGTATCAGAAAATTTGAGTCAGAATGCGGCGCTTGGTACTGAAGTGCTCCGTATTATCGAGGAATTCCTAGCAGCACCTGATGAGCTCATGACCTTGCTGCGTATTGCAACGGAGGAAGAGCAAATAAGGGCAGCATTGCAAAACTTTAAATTGAGTTTAGAGCCTTCTATGAGGGATTGTCGATCCATTGCTTCAGATGTTGTTGCGATAGTATTTGCAAAAAAAGTGAGAGGCAAGAAGAAAAAGTTACTAGGAAATGAGGCCAATAAGCAATTAACGCTTAAAATAATTGACTTTGTTAAAGATAATGAGCAAGCAAGGTTAGTGCGTGCAGTTATTGCAAGTAATACCCAAGAGCCGGCTGCTATCATGCAAGAAATTGCAGCCATTGCTGTGCCTGAAATCCGTCTTGCTTTTCAGCAAATCTTTGATCGCCGTTTGCAATCTTCACTGAAGAAAGCCAAGAAATATCTTACAGATGGCTTGCAAGCTGTGACCACAAAGCAATCTTTCAATGATTTTTATCAAAAAACTGAAACAGATCAGGCTATAAAGACCTTAAGCAATTCGCAGCAATGGAGTGAGGAATTAAAAGTCTTGCAATATTTGCAGGATAATACAAATTTTAGTGATATGGCTGCTTTTGCTAGTTCTGAGAACAAGCTTGATAATAATGATTTACATGTTGCTTTTAAGACTCTTTTTGAAAACGTTTTTATCTCTGAGTATCGAACTCATTTTAATAATCAATTCTTTATAAGTTTTTGTCTTGATAATTTAAATACTATTCAAGATTTTTCTCAAGCCATACAACAATTTTCCCAGCAAATAAAAGATGATGAATTATTACAATATGTTGCTCAGAATTTTGATGATTATAAAAAACTTAATAGCATAGTCAATAATCTTAAAACTGGTGAAAAATCTTTATCAAACTGTCAGAAAATAGCAGAGACTATTTCGCAAGATTTTGTTTTCAAAGACAATTTGCTAGCAGTGCTAGAAAAATATCAGCAACTTTTGTTAGCTGAATTTCAAGAAGTGATTATGAAACAGAAATCGGCAATAGCGATAGCCGATTTACAAAAGCAAGTTGCGTGTCGATTGCTTGGTGATCAAACGCCAGTGCAAGAGCTAATGCGATTTTTACAAGATACCGCTGGTAATGATGGACAAGTGTCTGCGACAGCATTAGCGATAAGTGAAAAGGTAATTCTAGCCAGACAAGCAAATAATTATGATTTGACACAGATTACTAGTGCTGATGACGCATTTGTTGTTCCACTAATACGATTGCAAGTAGTTTTAGATAGTGGCGCTCAAGCAAAAATCCTAGCCAATTTAGCATCACGGTTGGATAGTTTCAGCTTGTCGAACGCAGCAATGATAATAGCTGAGTTTAACGCGGCTAGAGGACATAAGGACTCCAAATTATGGCAAGATA
>CAZSHR010000069.1:0-3299 GCA_964606725.1 uncultured Coxiella sp. | reverse complement strand
GCCAGCGCGAGCGGATTGACGCTAAAGCCTTGCATCAAAAATATCAGCAAGCTCATGCTGACTTTATAGAAGAGTTTGATAGTATAAAAAGTTATGATGATTTGTCAAAATTTCAAGACAAATTATCCAAGCTTGATCAAGCAACTTTAAATGATATAGATTCTAATCAAGATTGGTTAGCGACTAGGTCAGTCATTGACTTGATGTTGGCTGATCAAAACAACTTGCAAACCAACCCAAATTTTTTGGCAATAAAATCTGCTTTACGTAAGCTTAAATCGACCTTTAAACCAAAACTTTATCATCTTTTTAATAATCACTATAAAGACTATTTTCTAGAAAAAGCGTTAGCGCTAACTGATAATGTTGAACAATCACTGCAAAGCGATGATGAGAAAATTAAATATGCTCTCAGAAATAATGGGGATTTTAGGAAATTTGATCAGGCTATAAAAGGAATGTCTAGCAGTAATCTTCGTGGTTGTTGTGCAGTATCAAATTCTATTAAAAATCAGCAACTTAAAGAAAAGGCAAATAATATACTTTGCTCTTATAGAACAAAATGCTTTGAGGATTTTAAAACTGCTATATTAGGCCTTAATGATAATTTTAACGAAGATTCCTTTAGAGGTATCCAAAACCAAAATTATTGCCGATTTCTTAAAGGTGAGCAGCTTGTTGATGCGCTTATTAATTTCTTGCAAAAAGAGATTGGTAATGCAGTTTTGCAAGTAAGCCTTGAAAATTCAACTCTAAAAGAAAAAATTTTTGAAATATTGAGCAAAGTGTTTCAAGAAAACACTAAAGAATCTCCTGATTTTCTCGCAATTAACACTGAATATGAAGCGCTTCTGCCAAGCTTGATTGCTTTAAAAATAGCTCTTAACCCTGATAATGAACAAGCGATAGCTCAGCAGGTTGTTGCAAAAATAACTAAAGCAACTGAAGAGAAAAACTATTCTAATATAGATATGGAGAGTATTCTCTCACAGCTTGCTGTGATTAAGACTGAACAATGCAAAAATTTAATAAAAGGTGCATTACGTAATCACTGTAAAGCCTATTTTAAACAGCAACTTGATAATCTGGTGGCAAAAAAGTCGATTTTTTCTACTGAGGATAAAAACGAGGTCCTAAATAGTTTCTTGGATGATAGAAAGTGTCAATACGTTGGGGGTGAAGATGATGAAGATAATTATCCAGATCAAAAATATCAAAAAGTTTTCCTAGCAATTAATTCCATCAAAGAAAATAACTTCAATCAATTTCATACTAATATTAAAGCTTTTGTGAATGATTTGAAGGATTATAAAACAAAACTTACTCAGATTTACATGGATTTGCATCCCATTTCTTGGGGTTTTTGGTTTTATATTTCCATAGTGGCGGCGCGTTTTTGTGTGGGGAATTTCTTGTGGGATACATTGGTGCCTGGATTTGTGAAAACGCGTTTCAGTGGTTCGTCTGATTCTAGCTCAAATCCTGAAAAATATAATAGCACCATCTTATTTTTTGATAAAAGCGAAGATGCGATTAAGTATTTTCTTGCCAAAGGAAGTACTGAAACCAAGCATCCTCCTCCTGTTTCTCCTGGATAGAAATCTTATAGGTATGAAGTTGAGCTGCGGTTAAAACGAGAATTCTATGCTTGTATTATTCAACGTGAGTTCGATGAAAACCCAACTTGAATACCCGAAAATAGTTACTTTCATGCGCAAATGTGCCTATTGTCGCTTATTTTTAAAGCAACCGTTAGCCGCAGGATGCGGCGCTCGAGCCTACAGGGACGTATTAACGGCGTGTTGCGCAGAACATCATCACTGATCAACGCCTAAGCAGATGAATTTGAACGTATTTCTAATCGAACTCACGTTATTCAATGAAACCGCGTGGCTGGTCTTTGATTAAGCGATTAGACTGGCGCAAGGTGCGCGCAATCGGCGAGAGCAAAGACCAGCCACGCGGCTTTATTCAATTATCGTTTTGTGATCAATGGCTAAGCCTGCTATGATACAAAGAATGGGCTATAATCAATTGCTATGCCTCACTTGAATTTAGGAACAACATTGATGAAGAGAATTTACTGCACTACTTTGTTTGCCATCAGTGTTATGGTGTTATCAGCTTGTGCAAAAAATACGAATACCCAGGACGTTTATGAGGCATATAATCGTAAAGCTTTTGATTTTAACATCACCGTTGATAAAACTTTAATAAAGCCAGTCGCCCAAGCCTATGATTATGTGACGCCTCAATTTGTGCGCACCGGAGTGACTAATTTTTTTAATAATCTAGCGGTTCCTGGAGCTTTTATTAATGATATTTTTCAGGGTAAAGGTCGTTTTGCCATTGTTGATTTAGCAAGATTTGTGGTCAACACTACCGTTGGAATTGTTGGCTTGATTGACATTGCTGATGATATTGGTATACCCGATCATCGTAATGATTTTGGTAAGACTTTTGCCTACTGGACAGGGGATGTGAATTCAAGCTATCTAGTATTACCGTTCTTAGGGCCATCTACGGTTAGGGATACCATCGCGCTTCCTTTTGATGCCATAACCGACCCACTGTTTTATGCCAATAATAAAAAACTTTACTATGGAGGAAATGCACTTAACCTTATTAATTTCCGCGCTAATTTGTTATCAAGTGATGCTTTGCTTTACAATGCTTTTGATCCTTACGCGGCAATGCGAGATGCATATTTGCAAACTCGAAATAAAAACGTGTTGCAAAATAACAAAATGGGTGATTACTATCCAGGAATTAGCTTAAACAGCGAGAATTTTCGCAGTCCTTATAAACATCCTAGCGAGCTGCCAGAAAGTGATGAGGACTTTGATTTTGACGACCCCTAAACTACGTGAATTCGATAAAAAACTGACTTGAATAACGTCAGTTCGACGGTTATCTCTTTTTATTTCAATCGGTTATCTGCCTATTGTCGCTTATTTTTAAAGCAACCGTTAGCCGCAGGATGCGGCGCTCGAGCCTACAGGGACGTATTAACGGCGTGTTGCGTAAAAATAAGCGACAATAGGCAGATTTGCGCATGAAAATAACTATTTTCGGGTATTAAAGTTAGGCTTTCATCGAACTGACGTTGAATAGTGGAAAATAGGTCAGGCGTTTCGCATTTTTCAGCCAGAGTCGCTTAAGCCGAGAGAGCGTTACGCTCGCGCAACCTGAGCCGCGCCGCGTGCTAACGGACAAAACAACACTATGTTGTTTTGAGCCGACTTGAGACAGGATGTCGAATGGAGGCGACCGTTACAAAGCAAGCAGGCGCAAGGTGA
>CAZSHR010000068.1:0-9734 GCA_964606725.1 uncultured Coxiella sp. | reverse complement strand
AAAGTCCCTACGTCCACAGTAAAAATAGCATCCTCATCTGCTTGCTCACTGATTTGCTGTGCAACATACTGCGGATGGATTATTTTTTTAGTTGAAGCAATAGCCAATTTATCCAAATCTTGCCTTGCTGAATGATAATGCTTTACAGCTTGCTGCAAATGTTGAGTATGACTGCTGTTCTTAAGCAAAGGTAGCAAAGCACAAATAGTCCCCTTGATATCGCCAACAACGCCTATACTTAACTGACAACGACGACCAAGTTGCGAACCATCAATATCAACCTGAATAATATCAGCATTTTCAGGATAAAACTGCCGGTAAGGAAAACTGCTTCCTAGAATTAACAAGGTCTCACATGATTCAATCGCATAATAACCTGAGGAAAAACCTACAAGCCCTGTCATACCAACATCGTATGGATTATTATACTCAATAAACTCTTTTCCTCTTAATGTGTGAACAATAGGAGACTGCAAAATCTTACATAGTTGCATAATCTGTGAGTGCGCTCCTTCACAACCGCTCCCACATAAAAGGGTTATTTTGTTAGCTTTATTCAGCATCTCAGCTATTTTAGTTAACTCATCAGCGCTGGGTATGATCTTTGGCCTAGGATAAGCAACATAACGAATAGGCAATTGATCATGTATCTTTTGTAATGCCACATCACCTGAAATCACTAAAACAGCAACTCCCTTCTGACTAATTGCTGTTTGCATAGCAGTGAGTAACATTCTAGGTAACTGGTTAGCATGCGAAATTATTTCACAGAACACACTGCATTCTTTAAATAGTTGTTCAGGATGTGTTTCCTGAAAATAGTCACTACCAATTTCACTACTGGGAATATGTGCAGCAATTGCCAACACAGGGACATGATTTCTTTGACAGTCAAATAGGCCATTAATAAGGTGCAGATTTCCAGGACCACAACTGCCAGCACAAACCGCTAACTTGCCGGTCAACATGGCCTCAGCTCCCGCTGCAAATGCCGCCGATTCTTCATGTCGGGTATGCATCCAGGTAATTTTTGGGTCTCTTCTGATTGCATCAGTGATTCCATTTAACGAATCACCAACAATGCCATAAACTCGCTGCACGCCTACAGCAGCTAAAGAATTAACAAAAAGGTCTGCTAAGGTTTTTACTGTCACACTTAATCTCCTTATTAGTCATGACACGGCGCTATTAGCCTATTCTATAAGCTAAATATAGCTTAAGAAAAGAATTTTAAGCAAACTCCCGCACTGCACTAATCATGGCCTCAACATTCTCAATCGGGGTATCTTTATCAATACCATGCCCTAAATTAACCACATAACCACTGCCTCGACCATAATCCGACATCATCTGACGCACTGACTGACGCACACTATCGACTGTTCCATATAAAGCCATAGGGTCTAAATTACCCTGTAATGCAACGCGATCACCAACCTTATGACGCGCTAATGCTAAATTCACTGTCCAGTCTAAACCAATCGCATCACAACCAGCATTAGCAATAGACTCCATCCATAAACCACCATTTTTCGCGAAAAAAACTAGAGGGATACGGTTGCCATTAACATGGCGAGGCAAAGCCTGTGCAATACGACTGAGATAATGCAAAGAAAAATCCACATAGCTGCGCTCTGATAACAAACCAGCCCAACTATCAAATAACATGATAATCTGTGCACCTGCTTGAATTTGTTGTTTTAAATAAATAATAGTAAGTTGAGTTAAAATTTCTAGCAGTTGATGTAACAAGGCTGGGTTCTGATAAACCATTTTTCGCACGGTATGAAAAGAACGCTGATTTTTCCCTTCAATCATGTAACAGGCTACTGTCCAGGGACTGCCTGCAAAACCAATCAAAGGAACACGGCCAGCAATTGCCTGGCGCGTTAGTTGTATCGCCTCATAAACATAATGCAATCGCTCTGATGCTTGATCAATGGCAACAGCAGCTAAGTCACGCTCACAGCGCACTGGATTATGTACCACTGGACCTTCACCAGCAACAAACTCCAAATTAAATCCCAAAGCATCAACCACGGTTAAAATATCACTAAAAATAATAGCAGCATCAAGATCAAAACGCGCCAAAGGTTGCATCGTGGCCTCACAAGCCAATGCCGGAACTTTGCAAAAATCTAAAAAATGCGGTGCTTTGGCTCGCAATTGACGAAACTCCGGCAAATAACGACCTGCCTGGCGCATAATCCAAACAGGGGTCTTATCAACAGGCTGGCGCAATAATGCATTAATGATTCGATACTCACTCATAGTTAACTACCTTTATGGAGAATTTTCTTTAAAAAATGGCCAGTATAAGATTTTTTAGCTTTAGCAATCGCTTCTGGTGCGCCTGAGGCGATAATTTGCCCACCACCAGCACCACCTTCTGGCCCTAAATCAATAACCCAATCAGCAACCTTGATTACATCAAGGTTATGCTCAATAATTAAAATGGTATTACCGCCTGCACGTAAACGAAACAACACTGTTAATAACTGCGCAATATCATGAAAGTGTAAACCAGTTGTTGGCTCATCCAGAATATATAATGTTCTTCCGGTATCTCTTTTGGATAGCTCACGAGATAACTTGATTCGCTGTGCTTCCCCTCCTGAAAGGGTTACTGCATTTTGACCTAAGGTAATATACGATAAACCTACATCAGCTAAGGTCTGTAACTTACGATAAATTGCTGGAACGGCAGAAAAGAAATCCAATGCTTCTTCAACTGTCATTTCCAAAACATCATAAATACTTTTACCTTTATAAAGTACTTCTAAAGTCTCACGATTATAGCGCTTACCTTTACACACATCACAGGTAACATAAATATCTGCCAAAAAATGCATTTCCACTTTAATAACACCATCACCCTCGCACGAAGCACAGCGACCACCAGCAACGTTAAAACTAAAGCGGCCAGGAGTATAGCCACGCGAACGCGCCTCCTGTGTTCCTGCAAATAATTCACGAATCGGCGTAAACAAACCGGTATAAGTTGCTGGATTAGAACGCGGCGTGCGTCCAATAGGGCTTTGATCAATGGCAATTACTTTATCAAGATGCTCTAGTCCTGCAATTTCTTGATAAGAGCCTTTAATAGAATGCGAAGCACGATTTAATTCATTCGCCAACACCGGATATAAAGTATCATTAATCAAACTGGACTTTCCAGAACCAGAAACACCCGTGACACAAACCATCATAGCTAATGGAATACTAACGGTAACATTTTTTAAATTATTACAGTTAACACCACTTAAGGTGATCGATTGCCGACAGGTGTTAGCAATACGGCGAGTCGGCACAGCAATAGTTTTCTGATGACTTAAATAGTGTCCGGTTAATGACTCAGGATGACGCATAATCTCCTGTGGTGAGCCTTGCGCCACTACTTCACCCCCATGAATTCCTGCCGCTGGACCAATGTCTAACACATAATCGGCACTCAAAATCGCTTCTTCATCATGTTCAACAACAATCACAGTGTTACCCAAATCACGTAAACTAGTTAAAGTTTTTAATAAGCGATTATTATCGCGCTGATGCAGACCAATCGATGGCTCATCGAGAATATACATCACCCCCACTAGACCGGAACCAATTTGACTCGCTAATCGAATTCGTTGTGCCTCTCCTCCTGACAAGGTATCGGCGCTACGCGCTAAGGTTAAATAATTTAAGCCAACGTCAACTAAGAAGCCCAGGCGGTCTTTTACCTCTTTCATAATTTTTTCAGCAATTTTAGCACGCCGCCCTTTAAATCTGAGCTTATTAAAAAAAGATTGCGCTTGACCAATGGATAACTGTGTTACATTGGGTAAATTCAAATCCCCAATAAAAACATGTCTTGCTTGCTCACATAAACGCGTACCCTGACACTGAGAACATGCCGTCATGGTGAGATATTTTGCCAGCTCTGAGCGCACCACATCAGACTCTGTTTCGCGATAACGTCGTTTTAAATTAGGAATAATGCCTTCAAAAGGATGACAACGCTCTATTTTTTTCCCTTTATGATTCACATACTGAAAAACAATGTCCTCAGAAGACCCATATAAAATTTTATCACGCAGCTTCTTGCCTAACTTTTTAAACGGTTTATTAATATCAAAATTATAATGCTTTGCTAAAGAGCACAACAACTGAAAATAATAAGTCGTTCTTGCATCCCAACCGCGAACGGCACCATCGGCCAAACTCAACTCCTTATCATGAACCACTTTTTCTTCATCAAACTGCTGCTCAATACCCAGACCATCACAAGCTTGACAAGCACCTACAGGATTATTAAAAGAAAAAATACGAGGCTCCAACTCAGATAAACTGTAACCACATTCGGCACAAGAAAACTTGGCTGAGAAAATCATCGCATCAAACACTGCTCCCTTATCCGCTAAAGGCGCAATCTCAACTAAGCCATCACTTAATAACAACGCATTTTCTAAGGATTCGGCCAACCGCTGCTTAATATCGGCACGCACTTTTAATCGATCAACCACCACTTCAATGGTATGTTTGCTGCGTAAACTCAACCGCGGCACGTTATCCAGCTCGTATAATTCGCCATTAACACGCACACGCAAATAGCCCTGCAACTTTAGCTTTTCGAATAGTTGCACATACTCACCTTTACGATTTTTTACCACTGGGGCTAAAATCATTACAGCGCTACCCGAAGGCAGTGCCATAATCTGGTCAACCATCTGGCTTACTGATTGTGCTTCTAAAGGCTGTTGATGTTGCGGGCAGCGCGGCTGACCCACTCTGGCAAATAACAACCGTAAATAATCGTAAATCTCGGTAATGGTACCAACCGTAGAGCGTGGATTATGAGAGGTTGCCTTCTGCTCAATAGCAATCGCCGGCGATAACCCTTCTATCAAATCCACATCGGGCTTTTCCATCATTGATAAGAACTGCCTTGCATAGGCCGACAGTGACTCAACGTAACGGCGCTGACCTTCGGCATACAGCGTATCAAAGGCTAATGAGGACTTACCGGAGCCAGACAAACCCGTGATCACGGTTAACTGATCTCTTGGTATATCCACATCAATATTCTTTAGATTATGGGTACGCACACCCCGCAAACGAATAACACTCATTATTATGTTTTACCAATTAAGCTTATCTGAAGAGCAGCAGTATACCCAAGCTACTCGTAAAATGCGAAAAATTCGAGACATAATTACCCTAGATAATGACCAAAATAAAGCTTGTCGACAAGAATTTTCAAGGCTAACTCTGGATGAATTTAAAGAACGATTTAGTAGGAAAATAAGCTTGATGCTCATCCAATAAAAATACAATTAACTATAGATCATAAAAAACGCAATTTACATGCCTCAACGTCATTGCTCTTGCCGGAATAATACCCACCAGGTTGGCAAATTAAATTTCCACTACCTGCCGGAAAATCACTACTTAAATTTTGTCGGTGGAAAAAGGCAGATTGATTTGCAGAAATTGATTTTTGTGAGGGTGACATATTGAAATCTTTATCTGATTCTAAAAATAGAAGAAATTTTCTAGCCTCTTGCTGACATATTTGAATATCGATAAAATCTGAATTCTCATCATACTCCATAATATTGTTTGCTATCTCTTTTGCACTATCAAGGTCTTTGTTAATAATGCAGCATTGCCTCCTAATATCCAGCGCAAGTAAATAAGCTGGATTCTTCTCTTCTTTTATTTCTTGCATTATGATATTTGCTAATTTTGGCTTGTTGCTGTGGAAGCAGAAATATCCTGCCTTATAGATAAAATAGCTTCTTCTTACTTGCGGTTGTTTAAAGATCATTTCACGCAGATCATGTGGAATTTCATCATCATAATCATCCTGATATTCATAGACCTTATTTTTAATTTCATTATCTTCAATTTTATTTTTTTCGAAAATTTCGAAGACCTCTGGCAAAAATTCACTTCCTGACTTTTTTCTCAGAAATTCTACACAATGGGGTATCAAATGGCTTATTTCTACACAATAATCATAAAGTAAAATATTAACAAGAGGGGAAATTTTTCTTATTACTGCTCGAAAATTCGATAAGGACTCTGATAAATAGAGTCTTGGATTTTCTAGGGGGAAAAATAGATACTTAGGGTCAGTCAAGAGAGAGGGAAATTTAATGAAAGCGAAAAATAAAAATAGAAAATTTATTTTTATTCTGTTTGGTGTAATAATTTCTAATGAATTTTGGGAAATTTTTTCTTTTATTTTTTCTAATAGCAAGCTTTCTTCATATAAATCAAAAATGTCAGTAAAATTTTTATTTCCGATTATTTTACAAGCAAAATAAAATGCGTACAGTTCTTCAGAAAATCGAGGGCACCAGGGACACAGAGGATATTTGCCTTTATCCCAGTCAATATCTATAAAAAAACGATCGATTACTTCTTTATTTTGATTCCTAACTTCAGCGACTTCAGTTGAGACCAATATTGTTGTGAGAATCAAATCCATTTTTAGATCTTTATCTAAACTCTCTTTCTCTGTTTCATCAATTAATATTTTTACGATACGATCAGTGGTTTTTTTATCTACATTAGTTAGCGCCAAAGAATAGTGGGCCGCTAGTATTGTTCCTTTAGAGTGATTCTGATTATCGAAAATTTTTTTTAATTTTTCAATTATAAAGTCATTTATACTTTGTAGTCTTAGGGCGCCTTTATGATTTCGTGCTATGGCTCTAGCATGCTTTCTTTGGAGTGTTTGTATTGATCTGCTTTCTTCCAGAAGGTTTTTAATTTCTCGAGTTTCTGAAAAATCTTTAAATCCAAAAAATGAGGACATTAAGCTTCGGATAATTACTTTAAAAGGCATGAATACCAATTGTAGAATTCCTCTAACAATATGAGCGACTCCATTTAGCAAAATGCTACTGGTTAAATAAATTTCCTCACCCAAGTGCTCAGACAATACGCAAAATGAAATAATAGGGGCAAAACAAAAGAGTGGATTTATCAATGGATTTGCGAATAAGACTGTGGTAGATACAAATATCGCCAAGTCACGAATTATTATAAGGACAACAGCTAAAATTCCAATGATGCCATAAATGATGTTGAGCACAGGTCTCCAGAAATCTTCGCAGAAATAATACCAGCCTCCATAGCATGAAGACATTTCAAGAAAATCTTTAGGTATTCTGGATAGTGGTTTAAGTGCATGATAGAAATTCGTGAACTCGTAAGGCCTGTCTTTATTGAGTTTCCCGCTGCCAGGGTCATTATCTATATCGCCCATTTTGATTCAAATTTTCTACAAATTCTCTATACATGATAGCATTTTTCCCTACTTCCTGATACATTTTTTCAATGAGTGCATGATCAAGTTAGTAACATCCATCCCCTTTGGGCAGTTTAGAGACACTCTCTTTGTAGAAATAATTCACAACCCCCTTATATCCCCTTCAAATCTAACTGCCATGTTCTAAATTCGCCCTACATGAGTACACTGACTAAAATCCTGGATACTTGCGACCTATACTCCAAATTCGTATGATACGCACGGTTTCAGACAGGTAATCACCATGTTTCAGAATGAAAAACGAGCCATCCTCTCATTATCCTTAATCATGTCATTCCGCATGTTAGGCATGTTTATGATACTGCCAGTCTTTTCATTGTATGCGCTCACACAGCTTCATGCCAGCCCTACTCAAATCGGTATTGCGCTGGGTATCTACGGTTTAACACAAGCGTGCTTGCAAATTCCGCTTGGCAGTCTATCCGACAAAATTGGTAGAAAAAAAATCATTTTTTGTGGTCTAACTCTGTTTGCATTGGGCAGCCTGATTGCTGCATTTGCTCACTCCATCCAAGGCATCATCATTGGACGCGCCATACAAGGCGCAGGTGCTATTGGCAGCACCGTACTTGCCACCGTTGCTGACCTAACCCGTGATGAAAACCGCAGCAAAGCCATGGCAACACTGGGTCTGACCATTGGGCTATCGTTTGCTATTGCGCTAATAGCTGGCCCAATTATCAATCACTGGTTTCAATTACAGGGGATTTTTCTAACGACTTTTCTTTTAGCCATGCTAGCCATTATTATGCTAATCACCATTGTACCCAACCCCAGCCCTATTATTGCAGTAGAGTCCAGTACTCGCTATCAAGGCAAACAAGCCTGGAAAATTATCAAAAACCCGCAATTATTACGCCTGAATATGGGTATTTTCTCATTGCATGGTATATTAACGGCCACATTTATAGCAACTCCCATTTTATTGACACACACAATACAACTAACGCCACTTGCACAAGCGCTGTTGTACATTGTGGTCTTAAGCCTCGCTTTTATGCTCATGCTGCCTTTTATCATTATTGGTGAAAAAAAACGCCAACTTAAGCCTTTTTTTATCACAGCAATTATCATACTCGCCTTATGCCAAGCAACGTTGTTAACGCAAACACTATCATTTTTGCTCATTAGCTTGGTGCTAATACTGTTCTTTACTGCTTTCACCTTTCTTGAAGCTAGCCTGCCCTCTTTGGTTTCTAAGATATCACCCATCAAGCGCAAAGGCACCGCCATGGGGATTTATTCAAGTGCGCAATTTATGGGTATTTTTATGGGGGGTAGTTTTGGAGGACTATTATTTGACCACTTCCAATTAACGGGCCTATTCCTTTTTTGCACGCTGCTTGCCTTACTCTGGCTCTTAGCGGCAAGCTCAATGGCAGCTCCGCCTTATTTAAGCACTTACCTTTTCAAAATCAATGCGCATCAGCAACAACATATTGAAAAAATTAAACAATTTATCTCACAACAAGATGGTGTTAGTGAAGTGCTTGCGGCCAAAAAAGAACAGCTCATTTACGTCAAAGCAGACTCCAAAATTATTCACAAAGACCAATTGCGAAAAGCGATTAATGAGTGTAACCTAGAACAATAAGTGTTACTTATTCACATGAGAATAATAACCTATTACGTACTCAGTACTTAATCACTCATGTTGTCAAGCATTGTTCATTTGACAGTGATTAATCAGGTAGTTGACACATTTGGAAGAATTTAGGAGAAAAAATCATGGCCAGAGGCGTTAATAAAGTTTTGCTAATCGGTAATCTAGGAGCCGATCCAGAAGTCCGCTACACACCAAATGGCAGCGCCGTTGCAAATATCACACTAGCGACCAGCATGACTTGGCGGGATAAGCAAACTGGAGAATTACAAGAACGCACCGAGTGGCACCGAACCGTTTTCTTTAATCGTCTTGCTGAAATTGTTGGCGAATATCTCAAAAAAGGTTCCAAAGTCTACATTGAAGGTAGCCTGCGCACGCGCAAGTGGCAAGATAAAAACGGCATTGATCGTTATACGACAGAAATTATTGCTAATGAAATGCATATGCTAGACAGCAAAGGCGGCAGCAGCCACCAAGGTGAGCACAGTGGAAATTTTGGCGCAAGTCAAAGTAGTAGCGAACAATCTGCCACAGCAACCATGCCTGATGCTCCTGACTTTGATGACGACATTCCTTTTTAGGGATACGCTGTTTTTAATTTTATCGTATTTAGATTCCCATGAAAATTTGTAGCTGCTAATCATTTTTTTCAAGCTTGGCGTAGCAGTGCATGCGCCCCGTCATTTTCATAAAAATTTGTCTACTTGGCTTAAGAGGAATGATAAACTGCTACAAATTTTTATGGAAATCCAAATTAACGTCAGTTCGACGGTTATCTCTTTTTATTTCAATCGGTTATCTGCCTAT
>CAZSHR010000067.1:0-9811 GCA_964606725.1 uncultured Coxiella sp. | reverse complement strand
ACAGGCTAAGAATGCACTCTGCTAACGATTATTTATCGCCGGTAGAGTTCGAGCAACTTCAAAAAGTTGCGTAATTCCGTGTCCGGAAAAGTGTTGACACATCAAATAACTGTCGAACTGACGTTGAATAGCAAGATGTAGTTGTTTTTAAAGAGATAACAGCCGAGCTGACGTTATTCCCGTTTTTCCTTGCTTGTCAGGATTATTCATCCTGACAAGGAGATTCTTTATGATAAAGATTGACTAGGCTTAGCTCACCTGTCTCATAAAAGCGCAAATACTGGGCATTGCCAGGATGCCATGCGCCTAAAACCACTCGCTTTGTTGGGGCGTCTAACTCAGTAATCTTGTGAATATTAGGGCGATGGGTATGGCCGTGTATAAGCAGGTGGCTTTTAGATTGTTTGAACAATTCATATACAGCCTCGGGACTTACATCCATGATGCGGTTGTCGCTGCTGATTGTATTGCTTTGGCTTTTCTTGCGCAAATAGTTGGCAATATGACGCCGTGTTGCCAATGGTAGTTGCAGTAACAAGTGTTTTACCCAAGGGTGACGGATGATTTTGCGGTAGCGTTGGTGCTTGCTATCTAGTGTACACAGATGGTCACCGTGCGAGAGTATGACAGCTTGTCCATAAAGCGTGATAACACTGGGATCATCGAGTAAAGTGACTCCTGTTTCGCGACAAAAGCGTTTCCCAATAAAAAAATCACGATTACCGTGCATCAGAAAAATAGGGATTTTATCGCTCAGTGTTTTGAGCGCTTGTTGTATGGATTGATGGAAACGGGTTTGGTTATCGTCACCAATCCAGGCATCGAACAAGTCGCCGAGAATATACAAAGCCTGCGCATTGGGGGCTTGTTCACTCAAAAAATTCAAAAACAACGCGTTGATCTGTGTGCTGGTCTCTTGCAGATGCAGATCGGATATGAATAAAGTGTAGGCAGTCATAGGCTGTATTATACCGCATTTTCTAGTATAATACAGGCAATTTTTTATGAGGAGTCATCATGGCTTTGCAGCTTTTTGATAGTTTGCGTAAACGTAAATGCGTATTTGAGCCGGTTAATCCTAATCAAGTCAGTCTCTATGTTTGTGGTATCACCGTCTATGATTATTGTCACATTGGTCATGCGCGTCCAATGATTGTTTTTGATATGATAACTCGTTACTTGCGTGCTCAAGGTTTAACAGTAAATTATGTTAAAAATATTACGGATGTTGATGACAAAATTATTCAACGCGCTCAGAAAAATAAAGAATCGGTTGACGCTCTGGTGCAGCGTTTTATCGATGCCATGCACGAGGATGAAGCGGCGCTTGGTATTTTGCCGCCTGATCATGCGCCACGAGCAACACAACATATGGCACAGATAGTGGCATTAATCGAAGAGCTGATCGCAAAAGGTTTTGCCTATATTGCTGATAATGGTGATGTGTGCTTTTCAGTGCGCAAATTTACCGATTATGGCAAGTTATCACATCGTCGTTTAGACGATATGTTAGCCGGAATACGCATTCAAGCCAGTCGTGATAAACAAGACCCTTTGGATTTTGTGCTATGGAAAGCGGCAAAATCGGGTGAGCCTTCTTGGTCAGCACCTTGGGGTGATGGCAGACCAGGGTGGCATATTGAGTGCTCTGCAATGGCGACTGATAAACTAGGGCAGCCCTTTGATATTCATGGCGGCGGCTTGGATTTAAAATTTCCTCATCATGAAAATGAAATAGCGCAGTCAGAGGCAGCGATGGAAAAGCCCTTGGCACACTATTGGATGCACGTCGGTCTATTGGAAATTGACGGTGAGAAGATGTCAAAATCCTTAAATAATTTTTGCACCATTCGTGATGCTTTGGCACAATATCATCGTGAAGAGCTGCGCTATTTTATGCTGGCCAGCCACTATCGCAGTTCGGTTAACTACAGTGCTGCAAACTTACAAGCTGCGCGTCAGTCATTAACCACTCTATATACCGCGTTACGTGACCTGCCTACAGCACCGTTGGCAAATAATAATAACTTTGCCGAGCAATTTAACGCTGCAATGGAGGATGATTTTAATACGCCAGTTGCTTTTTCTGTTCTGTTTGCGATGGCCAAAGAAATTAATCGCTTACGTGCAACAAATCAATTAGATGAGGCAGCTCGCTTAGCGTCACAATTAAAAGCGCTGGCCAGTGTTTTTGGGTTTTTGCAAGAGTCGCCGCAAGCGTATTTACAGTCAGGGCATTTGCTCAGTGCTCAGGTAGAAGCATTAATTACTGATCGTAACGCTGCACGTGATCGGCGCGATTGGCAACAGGCTGATGCCATTCGCGACCAGTTGCAAACGATGGGGGTTGTGATTGAAGATGGTGCTAATGGAACTACATGGCGCAGGTTATAGTGGCAAGTGGTATTTTACAGTGCTTGGTAGCTGCTTGCCGTGCGGCGTTGGTGTGAAAGAGTGAATCTGCGGCACTGCCTAAGCTTGTTTGTGCGCGATCTGTTGCCTTTGCTGCTTGATTGCTTAGGTCGCCCAAATAAGACAAGCCAGCAGTAGCTGCGATTTCTTTTTGATTGGCTTGTTCATGCCGAACTATGCCTTCTATGCGTGCGCCTACATTATTAACCAGCACATCGCCTACCGCTGCTATTACCGCCTTGATTAAATTGCTAAGCTTATCTGCTAATGTTGCAAACGCACTGAGTATTCGTGTTGCATCGTAGTTGAGTTCATAGCGTAGTTCATAGCAAGCTGATGATGACTGATTACGAAAATGCAGTAATGCGCGTATCAGTAGTGGGACGTATTTGAAGAAAAGCACTAGGGTGCTTGAGAAAATACCGGTTTCTTGGTATCTGATTAATATACCATAAGCCAGGTTACGCACCTCATCGTCTTCTTTGTATTCATCGTAAATCGCATTGAATAAACGTCTTCGCTCTTGATAGGATTTTGTTTGCTGCCCTTTTTTTCTTACTTCCAATAAATTCAACAGTAGCCCTGCTTTTTGTTCACACTGTTGCAAAATTTGATGGTAATTTTTGGGGTTTTTTCTGAAATCATCTAGTAATGCGTCAAGCCCTGTGTTTTGCTCCGCCTTGACGCTTTCAGCTTTTGATTTACTATTTCCTGACTGAGGGGCATAGCTAAGACTCGTCATAATGCCGGCGGCTTTTGTTCCTTGAGAAAGCTGCCCCATTTTTGCTACAATATTGGCGCTATTGGTTGTTCCCGCTGCTTGTCCCATTGCTGGTGCATGGCCGAAGCTTGCAGCAGGATCTGTGAAAAATTTATCGAAACGGAAATCAATGGGGGCGCCATAACCAACCAGTAAGAAGGCAGTGATAAACAGCAGTATCTCGTTGGGATGATTGAAATGATCGCCACAAGAGGGGATGTTGCTGTTTGATAATTTAGCCGCTAATGAGCCAAGAAGAGACGTGAATTGCCCTTGCATCATAGTTGCGCTAATAGTTGACGCAACAGGGTCACTGCCGCCGAGACTGTTTCCTATGCCAGTGATTATTTTAGTATAGTCAGGAGCGATTATAGGTGAGACAATGTGTGGTGCTGCAATCGCTAATGCCGCTATTGCGCATGAGCACATAATTGCTAATGCAAGAAAGCTGTCTTCTTCATAGAGGCTGGTAATGCCACCGATTAGCCCACCAACAACGCTACTTGCAGTACTCAGCAAATCTTTAGGTTCAGCGCTAAAGCTGCTTAAATGGTAAGGGGGAATCGCTTTTTTTGTTGTTATATTAGCAGTACCGGGATCCGTTTTTTTATCGACATTTATTTTGAATGCTTCTTCTATCACTTCTTGGTTTGTTTTTCTAGTATTTGACAGGTAATTGTCAACAATGAATAACTTTATATCAATAAATAAAATAAAAAATTGCAATAGCGATGTGTATAATCCATGCACCATGTCAAAGATAGTGGCATTCATTATAAAGTGAATATGTCGTATCGCTGTGATTCCTAATGATTCATTAGCGATATTAATCTGTGCCATTGTTGTTTGAAAGAGTGTTTGATCATCTATCTTATAAAAATTCTTATCTTGAAATTTTAATGAATTTGCCGCGTTTACTTGAAAAAAGCTGTTTTGTGAAAAATAAAATAGCAAGTTAGGAATGAACAATAAAAACAAGTCCACAGGGATGCCAATAATAATGCTGATTATTAAGTTGTAAAATAGCATGGCAGCGTTAGCTGCTTTTTTGCGGTAACTTAATGATGATAGCTTTATTGTGATTTCTTTATTTTCTTGTGCAATGTTGACAATGCTCATAACCGCATTTTCAATGGCTTCTCTACTATTAAGGTGAGAGAGCGGCACTGTGATGGTTTCGGCTTCCGCTAGATTGTAAAATCCTTGGTGTTCAAGTAGTATGCGATTGTTTAAGTCGGGTTGATAAAATCGTGCTTCTGCTAAGGCTTTTTCGCAGCAGTCATGAAATGCACCGCGAAAAAAAGCATAGCTGCCGTATTGATAGGTTAAATATTGATTCAATGTTTTTGTGTTTTCCACAATTTCTAGCGTAGCGTATTTAATTTCGTTAAAGAGTGGGTCGATGCCTTGGTTATGATTTAGTAGACCACTATTATTTTTTTGTTGTATTGTATCGAGTAGAGATTTTTGCTCATCGGTAAAATTATTTATTCTATGAGCTAATCGATTTTCTTCCTCAAGTCTTCTTTTCAGTTCATCCAGCTTTTTTTTAGCTGTTTGTATAGCTTGGTTAATGCTTTCTTTTCTTTGTTCGCTATCATCATTGATACAACGCTCAAGTGCAGTCAGTGCGTCAAGTGATTCTTGTGCATAGTCCAGTACTAACGATTTCTCACTATGTTTGTCGCCAAGATGTCCATCTTGACGGTAGTATCGCTGTAATTCAATTTGTCGATAGCGGCCCAATAGACTGTTGACTTTGCCGATAAGACTTTCGGTGTGTAGTAGGCCATGTAGACGTGCTTGCTCAATGCCTTCTGCGTTAGTTTCCCATTGCGTTAGGTGGCCTGTTGTGTGCTTAAGTGTATTGGCATTGTTCAGTGATATACGATCTTGCTCAGCCATTTTATTTACTTACTTTTACTTGCTCATGTAAATAATTATACTATGCTTAAGCTAGTAAATCATCTTGGGTAGTTGATTTATTGGTCATTATTGGAGAAATAATTGCCGCAATATAAAGATGTTTAAGTAGGGAAGCCATGCGATTACGTTTAATATGGGTGTTTTTTTTGGGTTTATGGCTAATGCCAACTATGGCATTGGAGCCTGCAGCCGCTGCTGTGCTGCATCCTTTTTGGGGAGTTTTTCTATTAGCGTTAGGGGTTATTCTTGTTATTCTGGAAGTGTTGGTGGCAGGCTTTGGTGTTTTAGGCCTAGCAGGTGTGGCCAGCTTTTTAACGGGGTCTATTTTTCTGTTGCGAGCCAATTATGTTGAATCACAAATCCCCTTATTGATGGTAACCTTGGTGGTGGTGTTAACTGTTGCTTTGTTAGCTTTAGTTGTGGTAATGGCATGGCGATCATGGCGTAAACCCGTGGTGAGTGGTCAAGAGGCATTAATTGGTCAACAAGGCAATATCGATATTGATTCAAGGCAGCAATTGTGGCTTTCTCTAGTGGGGGAGCGTTGGCAATGTGTGTGCAAAGAGCCGTTGTCATCGGGGCAACGGGTAACAGTAATAGCAGTGGGTGGTGTCACCTTGGTTGTGACGCCTACAACTGATCAGGAGTGATAAATGGCAATTCTAGTAACTATAGTTGCGGTATTAGTCGCATTAATTTTATTTAGTGCGGTCAATATTCTGAAGGAATATGAACGTGGTGTGATTTTCACTTTGGGGCGTTTTTGGAAAGTAAAAGGTCCAGGTTTGATTATCGTTATACCAGGTGTTCAGCAAATGATGCGTGTACAGTTGCGTACGGTTGTGATGGACGTTCCCAGTCAGGATGTTATTTCCAAAGATAATGTATCTGTGCGCGTTAATGCTGTGGTTTATTTTCGTGTCTTAGACCCACAAAAAGCGATTATTCAAGTGGAAGATTACTATGATGCCACCAGTCAGCTTGCACAAACTACCTTGCGTTCTGTTTTAGGGCAGCATGAATTAGACGATATGCTCTCTGAGCGCGAGCGCTTGAACCAAGATATTCAGCAAATGTTAGACAGTGAGACCGATGCTTGGGGAATCAAAGTGGCTAACGTAGAGATTAAGCACGTTGATTTAGAAGAAAGCATGGTACGAGCCATTGCGCGTCAAGCCGAGGCTGAGCGTGAGCGCCGTGCTAAGGTGATTAATGCGGAGGGTGAATTTCAAGCTGCTACTAAGTTGCGTGAAGCAGCAACTATTTTGGCGCAACAACCCCAGTCCATTCAACTACGCTATTTGCAGACTTTAATTGACATAGCTGGTGATAAAAGCTCAACCATTGTTTTCCCCTTACCCATAAACATTACCCAAGCGATTGAAAAACTTGTTGAGAAAGTATCGAATTAATTAAAGAAAATACGGTATTTTTAAGTTCTCTCTTTGCTGATATCCTCATCGTGATGAATAAAATCACACACATGAGCGGAATAACCCTGCTAGAAGTTCTGCTAGCTTGTTTTATTTTAACCGGCAGCACACTCACCATACTAGCAGGTTTATGGCAACAGCGCGTGACGCTAGATCAGCTTAATTTTCATGCGCTGGTTTTGCGCCTATTAGAAAATGTTAGTTATCAACTGCAAAAAACCCCTTGTGCACCAGAGCGTACCGTTGTTGCCACTGATTGGCAGCGCCTTGTATCGCACTTATTACCGTATAACCAAGCCACGTTACAGTGTTCGGCACTTGAGTGTGTGAGCTGTATCAGTGGTTTACACAATGAGGATAAGCAATGTTTAGCAGCCCGCATCGTGGCATCACCTTGTTCGAATTAATGCTAACTCTGCTGCTAAGTGCCGTGTTAAGTTATGGTGTTATTCATATTGCTGTGGCGTTACACCTGGAAGTGAATAGACAACAGCAACAAGTGCAACAGTTAGAATCCATGCGTCTTATCAGCTATACCTTGTCGCAGCAAAATCAGCAGCGCAATGCTAAGCACTGCCTTAAGTCGGGACATTTCCACTTGCTTGCCGCTAGTCAGCATCGGTTTACCGTGTATCAATGTATTCATTATCATCAACAGTGGCAGTGGTTGCCGGTTAGTTACTTTATTGCCAATGATCAGCATGGAGTGTCAGGCTTATATCAACAACCCCAACATGGCATGCGGCAGCGTTTGGCTAGCCATATTGTTGCCTTAACAGTGGTAAAAAAACCAATCCAAGCCATCATGGTGTGGTTATTATCACGCTCTTCACAGGCTATCTTTGCTGGACGGCACTGTTACTATTTTGTAAGCCAGCGTTACTGTCAAGATGATGGTTATCGTTACCTATCATGGCCGCTTTATGTTTCTTAAAAAACAACAAGGGTTTGCTCTACTATCCGTTTTGCTAGTAACCGCGTTACTAACTATGGTATTCATTCATCATTTCTCAACCATCAGGTTACAACAGCGTTTGTTAGTTCAAGACTATCAACAAGCCGTACGTTTTTTTAGTGAGTTCACGGTTGCGTATAGAAATTTTCCAGTTAAATTGCTATAACAGTATTGTTTGGCCATTTTGCGATGTTAGAATGGTTGTGTTTAAAAATTTTCTTGTCAAGCTTATAGGTATTCGGCTTGGGGTTCATGATGGACTAGTTGAATCACTTGACCTTATATTATTTTAAGTTATGCGAGGTGATCAGTGACAGAGACAACATCCTTATGGGGTTTTATTGCGCATGCAGCATGGCTAGTTAAACTAGTTTTGTTAATTTTATTGGCAGCATCTATCTTATCTTGGGTAATCATCATACAGCGGTATAGATTGTTGCAGCATAGTAAACGTCTAATGACCCAATTCTATAAGCTTTTCCGTGATGGCGCCGGTATTCAAACCCTGCGCAATAAGATTTCACGTGAGCACAGTGATTTATCGCGATTATTTCATGCCGCACTTAGCGCTTACGAGCAAACAGCCTGTTTACCCAACGCCAATTGGGAGCGTGTGCTCGAAAGTCTTCGTCGTGCCATGTTAATTACACAGCAGCAGCGATTACAAAGCTTGGAAAGTCATATTCCGGTGTTAGCCACTATTGGCTCGACGGCACCTTATGTTGGTTTGTTTGGTACGGTATGGGGAATTATGTCTGCTTTCCAGATGTTAGGCGGTGTGCAACAAGCCACTATTGCTATGGTTGCTCCAGGGATTTCTGAGGCATTAATTGCAACCGCTGTTGGCTTATTTGCCGCTATTCCGGCAGTGATTGCCTATAATCGTTTTAGTCATCAAATTAACCTCATTGAGCAAGACTATGATATTTTTCAGGAAAAACTTGTTGCGCTATTGCAGCAAGAGTTTGCAACTTCTGGAAACGTGACATGTTAGTAAGAAAGCCTATGAGTAAAAGGCGCGAGTCACTCGCTGAAATTAACGTAGTGCCCTACATTGACGTCATGCTCGTGTTGCTAGTCATTTTCATGATTACTGCACCACTATTAAGTCAAGGTGTTGATGTGAAGTTGCCGCAAGCGTCAGCCAAGGCATTGCCTCCCAGTAAGGCACTGCCGTTGGTTGTTAGCGTTGATCAGTTAGGTCGCTATTATTTTAATCAGGCGCCGCAACCTAAAAAAGCCATTCCAGAAAAAGAGTTGCTTTATCGGATTGCTGCATTATTGCAGATTGCCAAAGAGCAGCACCAGGTAAAGCCCGTTTATGTCAAGGCGGATAAAGCCGTAGCCTATAGCAAAGTAGTGACTTTGATGGCTTTGCTGCAAAAAGCCGGTGTTGCTGATGTGGGCTTGATCACTGACCCTTATGTTGAGTAAGCTTTCCCCTAAAAAACCCTATGATGAGCAACGGGGTTTACGTTATGTATTGACTATTGCTTGTGTTGTCTTGTTTGTTATTCTGTTAGCGTGGGCAGTCGTGCTACTGTGGCGCGCCATTGTGCCGGAGACACAATGGTTTCGTATTTCGCGCATTAAAGTGGTAACTGATGCTAAACATTTATCGACGCGAAATATTGCCTCCCAAATATCCCAGCATATGGATGGTGGATTTTTTACAATAGAACTAAGCACGTTGCGTAAACTGCTGATCGCTATGCCTTGGGTTGCTGATGTTTCTTTTCGGCGTCAGTGGCCTGGAACGTTGCAAGTGACGGTGATTGAAGAAAAGCCACTGGCAATTTGGGCAGATAAGCATTTATTGAATCAGCAAGGTCAAGTTTTTTCGCCGCCAGTAAGTTCTTTTCCTAAGCATTTGCCGCAGTTGTCTGGTCCTGAAGAGTCGCTTGATCGTGTATTGCACCAGTATTTTCGCCTGAGTCAATTATTGGCAACTGTTAACCTCTCACCCACTCGCGTGGTGTTGACAAAGTACGGTAACTGGGAATTTGTTGCCAACAATATCAAAGTTATACTGGGGCATGAAGCAATCCAGCAGCGTCTTGATCGCTTCATTGCCTTGTATAGCAAAGTTATTGCAAGGCGTGGCAACACTCCTTGGCGTGTTGATTTGCGTTACCCTAATGGGGCGGCTGTGCAACAATATCCTTGAGTAACATGAGTTTGATGAAAAGTTAACTTGCATACTGTCGCTTGTTTTTACAATTGCCTGTCTATATTTATGGAATCTTAATCTTATCAAGAGTAACTTACTTTGAATAACGTCAGTTCGACGGTTATCTCTTTTTATTTCAATCGGTTATCTGCCTA
>CAZSHR010000066.1:0-9877 GCA_964606725.1 uncultured Coxiella sp. | reverse complement strand
CTTATAACCTTGTTTTATCAGGGTTACATTTCCGCCCCTTCATTGGTGTCATTAATCAATTAGCCAGCCGTGATTCATTAACAGAGGATGGTAACGGAGATTTTGCGTTGTCAGTCGATACACTTGACTACAATAGTTTACAAAGTCAAGTTGGTGCTTCTTTTGAAATTCCGATTGATCAACTGAAATTAACAGGATCTTTAAGTTGGCAGCATGAATTTTTGGATACCAGTGTTGTAGTAAATACCAGTGTGGAATCGATTGACAGTGATGCTTTCATGAGTATTCCATCTGTGAATATTGGTCGTGACTTTGCTGTAACTAATTTGGGTTTTGCCACTGAACTTGTTAAAAATAAAGTGGAATTGATGGCTTCATATGAAGGAATTTTTGGTAGTTCATACAGTGAAAATGGTTTAAAGCTGGTGCTTAATGTGAGTATCTAGACATAGTGGTGTCATTAGCAAGGCAAATTGACGTATTAATTGACCAGCGACTTTGACGCATATGTGCATAAATTATTCATATTTTAGCATAAAAGTCTTGTGATAGTTTTATTGCTAATAATGCCACGCTAACTCAAGGTACGCACAAACGGTGAGCTCGCAGAAAACAAAATTGGTAGATTTATTTGTTATTGGGTTTCGCTAGGCGGTTTCTTACTTGCAGTACGAAAAGTAATACGACCACGGGTTAAATCGTAGGGAGTTAGTTCGACTGTCACCTGGTCGCCAGTTAAAATACGGATATAGTTCTTACGCATACGGCCTGAAATATGTGCATTAATTATGTGACCATTTTCTAGCTTGACGCGGAACGTCGTATTGCGCAGGCTCTCTTCAACAATTCCTTGCATTTCAATGGAATCTTCTTTTGCCATAGGGCTTTTTCTCCAGTGTTTCAAACAGGGGCTATAGTGCCTCAAATACTGCTGGTAAGCAAATTGTACTGGAAAAGTAAAATTTGATCAACTTTATAGTGCATCAAGGTACTTTTCAGCATCCAGTGCCGCCATACAGCCAGCACCTGCTGAGGTGATGGCTTGTCGGTACACATTGTCGGCCACATCACCGGCGGCAAAAACGCCTGGGAGACTGGTTTGGGTGGCGTTACCTTGAAGTCCGCTGTTAATTTTTAGATACCCTTGTGCATCCATGCCTAACTGGTTTTTAAAAATACTGGTATTGGGATCATGGCCAATAGCAATAAATATTCCATCCAGTGCGATTTCCTGTTGTGCATGGCTGTTAACATCCTGAATACGCATGCCATTAACGCCTTTATCATCTCCTAGCACGCTATCTAGTACATGATTCCAAGCGATATTAATGTTGCCAGTTTTTGATTTGTCAAGCAGTCGTTTTGCTAACATCTTTTCAGCACGAAATTCATCGCGTCGATGCACAACTGTCACTTCTGCCGCGATGTTAGATAAATACAGCGCTTCTTCAACGGCCGTATTGCCGCCACCAATCACTGCTACTTTTTTGTCGCGATAAAAAAAACCATCACAGGTGGCGCAGGCAGAAACGCCTTTGCCCATAAACGCTTTTTCTGATTCTAAGCCAAGGTAGCGTGCTGATGCGCCTGTGGCAATAATCAAAGCATCACAGAGGTATTCGTTGTATTCACCGCTAAGGCGAAAGGGACGACCTTCTGTTAACGTGCAGGCATTGATTTGATCAAATACCATTTGGGTGTCGAAGCGCTGGGCATGTTTTTTCATGCGCTCCATTAATGCAGGGCCTTGTAAATCTTGAATATCACCTGGCCAGTTGTCTACATCGGTAGTGGTCATGAGTTGCCCGCCTTCTTGTAAGCCACTGATGAGAACGGGGTTAAGGTTAGCGCGAGCGGCATAAATGGCAGCGGTATAGCCGGCAGGGCCAGAACCTAGAATGATGAGTTTATGATGTTGGCTCACGATCTTCCCCTTGTTGTTAATTAGCGTTTATTATACCTAAACTTCTGTTTAATGACGAGTATCAAAGAGTCACTGCAACTGCTTGATGCGTTTTGAGCTATTTTCCTAGTAAGAGCGAATAAGCAAAATCGTTTTATCCCAGCCTAATGCACGAATTTTTTCAGGCAGTGGTTGTGGATTATTGAGGCGGACTTTTTTCCAAAGTGTCGGTGGTGTGAGGGTATCAACCAGCTCATTAATGCCGCCTCCTTGGTGCAAAGTGATTTGCTGTGAGGGTTGCAAATCTAGAAATGAGGTAGGAGGCTGGTGGTAGTTGATGGAACCTATCAGTAATGGCGGAGTGCTGCCCTGAAAACCAATGTGTGTTCGCCACAAACGTAGTTCAATAATGTCTGGTTTATTGGGGATATGCTTGATCATGAACAGCACAGGAGGCTGTTTATGATAAAGCTGTGCTAGAAAAGCAATGTGTTCTTCAGGATTTTTGCTGACAAAACGTGCCAACATCCGTCTTAAATTTTCTTTAAAAGGAATCTCCTCCCATTGTGCTAATTGCAATAGTGTTTTGATCTGATCAAGATGGCCAACCCATTGCACATTAAAAGGTTGCATCGGATTGCCGAAACGACTGAGTCGGTAGGTGGGTGTGTAGGCAGTGCTATTATTCCACCAGTGCTCTAGTGTAATAATCTGATCGGGGAAATAGGGAGTGGAGCGGTAAATATTTTTATCAAGGTCATTAATGCCAGAATAGGTCCAAGGGAGGATTATGCTGATAGCAATGGCTACCATGAGGTGATTTGGTTGTTTGAGTAGTGGTAGCCAACGTCGGTAGGAAACAATAGCTAATAGTAGTAAAGAGGCTCCTAAACAAATCGATGCAATCACATCGCAGAACCAATGGGTACCCAAAATTAATCGTGATAGTGCCACTAAAATCACTAAAATAGACCACACTGTGTAGGGAATCCAGCGCCACTGCTTTTGTAGGCATTGTGCGTAGATAAAGGCAAGGAAACCAACCATACCTGTGCTTAATATGACATGACCACTAGGGAAAGAAGATTCTGAATTAACGAGCATAAAGCCTTGTGGTCGCGGTGAGTAGAATGCGTGTTTGAGCAACCAAACAGAAGAAAATATCAGTATAAAAATAATAATAAGATGCCAAGCGGCATACCATTGTCGTTTAATAGTAAAATACAATAACATCATTAGGCTGGTAACAGTAATTACTTGTTTATCACCTAATTCGGTAATAAACGCGGCCATAATATTTAAACGCGGTCCGCGTAGGTTTTGTAGCAGATGAAATACCGGCGAGTTGGCATCATAAATGCCCCATTGCCACATGACACTGAGGAAAACAACAATAAAAAATGCCAGTAAGATAGCAGAAAAAATCAGTAAAGTGAGTTGGTGATGGTCTTGTGGCTGACGCTTACTGGTTAACAGTCTCGGGATAAGCCGTGTACCGTGATGGGTGCTGAGCCAATCCCAACAGCGATCCGTCATTTGGTTAACTCGATTGGCAAGATACACAAAACCACGCTGTATAGCCCAGAAAATTAACCATAACAAAACAATGATTGCTAGCCCTATTAGTGTAAAGGTTGTGGCTTCTCCTTTGGGGAGTGCTAGTGAAATAGCACCTAGTAGTATGCCTGGAAAAAGATATAAAGCCGCCCATAATATCGCTGAGGGAATAACCGCAATAATAAATCGGGGCCAAGATAGGGTTAATAATCCAGCAATCAAAGGAACTGAGCTGCGTGTTGGTCCAATAAAGCGTCCGATAACAATACTTTTGCCGCCGTGTTTTTTAAAGAAAGCGCGTCCCAGCTTCAGCATTTTAGGGTAGCGTTTAAACGGCCAAACCTTGTGAATACGATCTTGATAGTGTTTGCCTAGCCAATAGCCTAAGGTATCACCAATGAGTGCGCCGATGACGGCAAGTAAGAAGGTAGTTCCTAACGGCAATGCATTTTTACCAATGAGTATACCAATGGCGGTCATGGTCACTGAGCCAGGAATCACGGTACCGAGAATGGGCATGGATTCGGCAAAAGCAATGATGATGGTGCAAATCAACCCCACTTCTGGATGAGTTGTTATGTAGTGGGTAATAGCGCTTAAGTAGTGTTCCATCATACGGGTTTCTCGCTAGCTCACCGTGTCTCCCGCTGCTTGTCGGTCAGCGTGATAAGAGGAACGCACTAATGGGCCACTGGCAACATGGGTGAAGCCTATGGATTTGGCATAGTTGCCCAACTCGTTAAATTCCTCTGGTGTGACGTAGCGAGCTACTGGCATGTGATATGCGGTGGGTTGTAAGTATTGACCCAGTGTGAGCATATCGACATCGTGTGCACGTAAATCTTCCAGTACTTGTCGCGTTTCCTGGTAAGTTTCACCCAATCCTAGCATCATGCCAGATTTTGTGGGAATGCCAGCAAAGCGTTGTTTAAAGCATTGTAGTAAGCGCAACGACCATGCGTAGTCAGAGCCAGGGCGTGCCTGCTTGTAAAGACTGGGAGCGGTTTCAATATTGTGGTTAAATACATCGGGTAAGCCAACGGCGGTAGCGTCCAATGCTTTTTCAAGGCGGCCACGGTAATCGGGCACCAGGATTTCAACTTTTATACCAGGATTCAAGGTGCGGACCTGATTAACACACTCGCTAAAGTGCATGGCACCGCCATCGCGTAAATCGTCTCGATCAACGGAAGTAATGACGACATAGCGCAGTCCCATTTTTTTTACGGTTTCAGCAATGCGTTTTGGCTCTTGTGGGTCTAGTGGGTCTGGCCTGCCGTGACCTACATCACAAAAGCTACAGCGTCGCGTACATTTATCTCCCATAATCATAAAAGTGGCTGTGCCGTGACTAAAGCACTCGGCAAGGTTAGGGCAAGAAGCTTCTTCACAGACGGTGACTAATTGCTTATCACGTAGCATTTTCTTAAGATTAGTGGCTTTGTTGTCGCTGGGTAATTTAATGCGAATCCAATCCGGTTTTTTCAGTGCAGGAGCTGAATTTTCAATTTTAATCGGGATGCGTGCTAATTTGTCTTTGCCTAGCGCTTTTTTGCTGGGATCATACTGTGCTTTGTTATTCATGGTGTTCTCGCTATAGTGGTGATGTGCCAATTATCATAGTCAAAAGCCTTTGCAAATAATGGGATTAACTCAGCCATGACTTGGCTCATGGAGCGGCTGACATGCTGATTAAGATCTGTCATCGCCAGCTTAGCAAATCCACAAGGGTTAATCCTGTCAAAAGGGCTTAAGTCCATGTCAATGTTAAATGCTAGCCCGTGATAGCTTAGGTTCTTTGTTATTCTAAGTCCGATAGAACAAATCTTCTTACCATCAGTATACACCCCAGGTGCGTTGATGTCGTTATTGGCACTGACATTAAGTGAACCCAGATAGTCGATAATCCACTGCTCTAGACGGCGCACTAAGCTTCTGGTGTTCAGTTGTAGCCGTTCAAGGTTGAGCAGGGTGTAGATCATTAATTGCCCAGGGCCATGATAAGTTACTTGCCCACCACGGTCGCATCGTAATACAGGAATTTTTCCAGGGTTTAAAACGTGTTTGATATCCCCTGCTTGACCCAAAGTGAAAATCGGTTGATGTTGCAGCAGCCACAATTCATCTGGTGCTTTTTTATCGTTTTTACGCGCCTCTATCCATGCTTGCATCTCGGTAAGTATGGGGGCATAAGGTTGCGGTGTTTGAAATGTTTTAACCTCTAGCATTAGCCGATTTCTTGTCGCAGATGGCTTTCTTTGTAGTCTTGATAATAGTGATAAAATTGTTGCCAAACCTTACCAGGGGAATGGCGGCCATTGACCGGATTACCGTTAATGCTAACAATGGGGCAAATGCCTTTAATTGAGCCGGTTACCCACACTTCTTGTGCTTGCATTAAGTCATTGATTTTAATCGAGGTTTCTTGTGTTAAGAAGTGGTGTTGTGTGGCGATTTCTAGCACAATGTCACGGGTTACACCAGCAAGAATATGGGCTTGTCGTGGCGGTGTGATAATCTCTCCGGCTGGATTGACAATAAAAAGATTGCCGCTACTGCTTTCTAATACCTGATCGTTGTACACCAGCAAAGCTTCGTTGACGCCGGCTTTTTTAGCTTGGTTAGCCGCGATGACGCTTGGTAATAGTGAGGTCGATTTAATGTAGCAGTCTTGTCGTCTTTTATCGGCTAAGGTAATTGCCGTTAATCCTTGCATGAGTTCGGCTTCTGAGCGTTTGTTAGCAGCAGAACAGCTAATAAATAACGTCGGTGCTAACACTTCATTGACAAGATAAGAGCGAGGCACTTGTACTCCTCGGGTAATTTGCAAGTAAATGCTAAGGTCTTCTTCTTGTAGCGCATTACGTTGTAGCAGCTCAGTAAAAATTCTCGTTAGCTCAACTGTGGATACTGGCATGGCAACATCAATTGCCTGTAAGCTCTCTTGTAGACGCTTGAGATGGGCTTCTAGGCCGATAAAGTGATTTTTATAGACGGGTATCACATCGTAGATACTGTCAGCAAACAAAAAGCCGCGGTCAAAGACTGATATTTTGGCGTCTTGTTCTGCGATAAATTCACCATTGAGATAAACAATGCTCATGATTACCCTTTGAAATACATCATCAGATGATCCCAAGTCCGTGAGAAAAAGTTGCCTTTGGGATTATCTTGCAGTGCAACTAGTGCTGTTGTGGTAATGATTTTATCGTCCAGCATAATATTTAATTGTCCACAACGTTGTCCTTTCTTTATTGGTGCACTCAGCGGCTTATCTAGATGAATAGCAGCGCTTAAGTGGGAATATTGACCGTTAGGTATGGTGACAGACAGATTTTTTGCGACGCCAAAATCCATTTGCTTGCGCTTACCTAGCCAGATGCGGTCTTGAGTTACCACTTCATCAGTGTTGAAAAGGGAATAGGTTTTGTAGAAGCGAAAACCATAATTAAGCAGTGCTTGCGATTGTTGCACTCTGCCGGCATCACTGTTGGCTCCCATGATGATGCTAATGAGACGTCTGTTATCGCGTTTAGCCGATGCGATAAGGCAATAACCTGCGGCATTAGTATGTCCTGTTTTGAGCCCATCAACCGATGGGTCACGCCACAACAGGCGATTGCGGTTGGGCTGTTTAATGTTGTTATAGCGTAACCATTTTTGCTTGAAATAATTATAGTAATTAGGAAAGCGGTAAATAATAGCCCGTGTTAGTAGCCCAAGATCATAGGCGGTGGTGTAGTGTTCTGCATTGGGTAATCCAGTTGCGTCCATGTAGTGCGTGGATTTCATGCCTAGTTGCGCAGCGGTTTGATTCATCATTTGTACAAAGGTAGGCTCAGTGCCGGCGATGTATTCAGCCAAGGCGACACTGGCATCATTGCCGGAGGCCACAATCACGCCTTCGATTAATTGTTCAAGGGTAACCGTTGTGCCAACTTCTAAGAACATGAGCGAGCCTTTCATGCGCCAGGCTTTTTTGCTGATAGTGACTTTATCGTCTAAATTGACCTGCCCATTTTGTAATGCTTCAAACGTCAAATACAAGGTCATGATTTTGGTTAAGCTAGCCGGATCAAGCCGTTCATTCATGGCTTTTTCTGCAAGAATTTTGCCAGAGTCGGCTTCCATCAGCAGATAGGCTTTGGCCTCTAAGGGTGGCGCTGCTGGTGTGATTGTAGCAGCGCTGGTGTTTTTGCTACTGCTTTTGTTGTAAAGGGGGATAGCCTGTGCGCTGCCAAGATAGGCACATACTGATAAGAGGGTGGCAATAATAACGACATAGTGTTTCAGAAAAGAAGGTTTACTCATGCTATTTTACCTATTTTTTTGATCATCATTAGGTCAGACTGTGCTCACCTTGCGCCAGCCTAATCGTTCTCTCGCAGCAACTGTTCTGCGACTTAAGTTAGTGGTGCTTACTGTTACCCTTTATGCTAAAGCATAACCCGTGTCTATGGCAATGGAATTGTCAAGTTTGATAGATTTAACGCCAACAGGCTGTCTCAGGTCGGCTCAAAACAACTTCCTGTTGTTTTGCCCGGTTGCTTAAGTGACAAGAGTAGGAAAATGTGCGCAACTTCGGTATCATGGGCACTGTTTTATCCTCGTACAACCAAGGAGTCCATTTCATGTGCCGAAAAATATCATTGCTAGCAAAAGGGCTAGGGCTTGCTGTACTGTTTTTTTTCTTGCCAGTAACCTTGGCGAATCAAGGAGAGCCAGGGTATTTTGTGGGGGTTCATGGTGGGGTTGCTTTGCCAAACCAGTATTCTAGTTTATTGCAAGACGGATACTCTGTGGGCGCTCAGTATGGGTATCGGCTGAAAAACTTTAGAACGGCGCTAAGCGTGGATTATGTCAGTAATGATTTTAATAGTCCTGCTGATGGGCGCTATAACGCATTGAGTATTATGGCTGATTTTTATTACGATTTTAATTATGCCGGTACTGTGGTGCCATTTTTAGGGTTGGGAATTGGTTATATTAATCCGTCTAAAGATAACTGTACTGGTAGCCAGGATTGCGATCAGCTAACCACGGATAATGAGCTTGCCTATCAAGCGTTGTTGGGAATTGGGTTGCAGCATGATCAGTTACGATTTGATGTGCAATATCGCTATTTAGGGTATGATAATAATAACGGGTTTGCGGAAAATATTATTGAGGGTGTGTTAAATTTCTTTCTGTGATGTGGTTTTGCTTGCATGGATAAATTAGTTGAGTTGTCAGTTGAGCAATTAAGTCCTGGTCAGTTTCAGCCACGACGTGATTTTTGTCCTATGGCTTTGGAAGAGTTGGCTAATTCAATCCGCGAACAAGGTATTATCGAGCCGATTATTGTTCGTCCCATTGATAACTCTCATTATGAAATTATTGCTGGTGAGCGGCGTTGGCGTGCGGCGCAGTTAGCGCAATTGCAGTGTGTTCCTTGTGTTATTAGAAATTATAGCGATACACAAGCTGCTGAGGTAACCTTAATTGAGAATATTCAGCGTGAGAATTTAAATCCTATTGAAGAAGCGCAAGCATTTGCTAGATTGCAACAAGAATTTCATTATACCCATGATCGATTAGCGCTGGCAGTGGGTAAATCTCGTGCCAGTGTCAGCAATAGTTTACGTCTTTTAAAGCTAGATCAGCGTGTACAGCAATGGTTAATTGAGAAGAAGCTCAGTGAAGGGCATGGCAAAGTGTTGGCTGGGCTGTCTTTTGCGCAGCAGTATGCGATGGCAAGAGATTGTATTGAAAAATCTTGGTCTGTGCGTCAGTTAGAAAAGATGTTGACGAATAAAGTCAGTGCTAGCTTGGAGTTGCCGCAGCAGGTTGATCCCGATGTGCAGCGCTTAGAGCGTATTGCCGCTGAGCATTTTAATACCGAGTTTAAAGTGGAAAGTGATACTGCCAGTCGTGGTGGTTGGGTTAAGATTAAGTACTATGACCATGATACCTTGGCTGGAATTCTAGAAAAAATGGCCATTGATTTGGAATGATTTACTGCTAGTTTTTTTACGGATAAGGATTTGTGAAAAGCTAGGGTAATTTAAAAGTTAAGTTAGAATTAAATTCCCGCCTTTCATGTTAAAAACTGTTTGTTGTTGCAGATAACGTTATAATCAAAGCTCAGCTTTTACCAATGAAATGCATTTGGATTATTCCTTGTGGGTAGCCGTTAACAAGCATCGAAAGAAATACGTATCATTATGTTGTCTGGATTAAATTAAGATGAAGAATCCCTCTCAAACTTTCCAGGATTTTAGTGTCACAGTGTTACCTGATATCTACGACCAGCACCCGTTACTGGGAGAAGAACGGCATTGTTACTTTTATCGAAAGCAGGATGCTTCGGGTTCACTGCAATTTTATCTGTTGATTCACTACGAAGGAGAGGAGTATCAGCGGATTGGGTTTGATCAG
>CAZSHR010000065.1:0-9931 GCA_964606725.1 uncultured Coxiella sp. | reverse complement strand
AAGTCCCTTAACCATCGGTGCATCATTAGAAATTACTGGATTAGTAAATTGAGCATTGTTAATTTCCAACAAATCTGTATCCACTGATGGCAAACTCCCTTGAGATTCAGTGATTTTACGCACATCCGGCTGATGCAATGATAACTTAATGCTATGATGCAGCCAGCGATTAATTTCCTTGACTTCATCAGGCGATAAGGTACCTGCTTGCTGTTTTAAATTAAAAATCCCTTCAACATAGTTATAACGATCGTCTGCATAAGCTAATTGCACTTGCGTTAAACTGGTTACACTATCTAACACATTAACCATAGTTCGCGTACCGACGATATAGCCCGCTTTAGTGGCTTCTAATTTGTTACGAGCAGAAACAATGGCCTCCTGATCCGCGCCAATTTCGCTAATAGATGACTCTATCCCTAAATAAGCTTGGCGTGTGTTGCTCTCAATATTACTATGGTCAAGCCGTAATTGATCACTTGCTGCTAGATAATTATATCGCGCCTGACGCGTATTGATTACATTAAATCCGCCACTAAAAATCGGTAAATTAAGTGATACACCAACTTGGGTATCCTGGACACGATTACTCGCACCATCATCTGTACTTGGCGGTGTAGCGACACCTCCAGCACTAGTATCCTCATAAGCAGCAATGGCAGAAATGGTTGGAAAAAATCCTGCTGTTGCAACTTTAATATTCTTACGACTCGCCATTATATTATTTAAATCAGCTTGTATGGTGTAATTTTGCTTTACCGCAGTTTGCACCCACTTATCCATATTCGTCGGCTGCGGTAATAGCAATGGAATATGTGACTTTAACCCTTTAACAGTTGGATAATATTTTCCAGTAATAACTCGTAAGTCTTCAACACGATCTTGTAACTGATTGCGATCACGAATCTCATCAGCCCTGGCTCTATCATAGCTTGCTTTGGCATCGTATACGCCGGTAATTGAAATCAACCCTACTTTAAATTT
Organism: uncultured Coxiella sp.; assembly: GCA_964606725.1. Classification (GTDB taxonomy): domain Bacteria; phylum Pseudomonadota; class Gammaproteobacteria; order Coxiellales; family Coxiellaceae; genus 2-12-FULL-42-15. The sequence continues at coordinate 8,947 of CAZSHR010000065.1, read as the reverse complement.
CTCTTTAGCGGTATTTAATTGGCTTTTAAATTGCTCTTTTTGCGCAATTGTTAAGTTTAAGCGATCATTAGCACGCAATACCTCAAAGTAGGCCACAGCAACACGATTAATTAAATCCTGAGCAGCGGCTAAATAAGCGGCAGTTGCAGCACGCACGGCATAACGTGCAGCACCAATACTTTGCCAAGTGGCTATATTAAATACGGGTTGTACTAGATTAATCGTGAATGTGGTTGAATCAAAATTTCCCGAATTTTTACCATCACGATTGCTGTTATCCTGGTAATCACGAATATAAGAACCAGTAGCAGCAATATTAGGAAAAACTCCGGTCCCTGAAGCACCAGAGCCAGTATACGCTAGCGGCAAGGCTTGTTTAGCAGCCATCCAATCCGCCTGCGCTTTTTGAAAAGCCGGATCATAGCGCACAGCTTGATTATAAGCACCTAATAAATCAACAGCAAAAGTGATTTTTGCAACGCTTAAAAAAATAATAACCCATGCTACCCTAGCAAATTTTTTCACTATCCTTATCCCTTAAAAAGAACAAGCTACTCCAAAAAAAATCACTGCTCCAACCCAGTTGTTATTTAAAAAAGCTCGCAAGCAATACTGCGATGTTGCACGAGCTAATAAATAGTGTTGATACATAAAAAAGCAAACAACCAACAACAAGGTGATGAAAAATACAGCATTTAAGTTGAGCATATACCCAACTAACGCCAGCAATACCATCATTAAACACTGTAAGAGCGCAATACACAAGCGATTAAAACGGCCAAAAAAAATCGCACTGGAATATAGACCAATCTTTAAGTCATCTTCACGGTCACACATAGCATAAGCGGTATCATAAGCGACCGTCCAACAATAGGCGGCAGCAAATAACAACCAAGCCACTGCTGGAACATAATCAGTCAATGCGGCAAACGCCATAGGAACGCCCCAAGAAAAAGCGGCTGCCAACACCAGCTGCGGCACAGCAATATAGCGTTTTGCAAAAGGATAAGTCGCTGCCAGTATAATGGCCACGAATGATAACAAAACGGTTAAGGTATTCAGCATTAACACCAACATCAAGGCTGCAAAAGATAACAGCACAAACAACACCCATGCTGCCCTAACACCGATCTCACCAGTTACTAGTGGCCGATACTGGGTTCTAGTCACATGGCCATCAAAATGGCGATCTGCAATATCGTTGATAACGCACCCTGCAGCACGCATCACTATCACACCCAACACAAAAACCATCAATACATCAAGCGGTGGAAAATTCGCTCCAGCAGCCAACCATAAAGCCCACATACTAGGCCACAATAGCAATAACGTTCCTATGGGGCGATCAAAGCGCATTAAACGCCAACAAGCACCAAACTTAAGCATGATCAGAGGCATGCGCAAAAAATTCCGGTAAAAAAATTTCATTCACTAACAAAGAACCACCAGATCGAGAAAAAGTGCGTCTTCGCCCCCAGAGCGAGGCAACCTGTAATCGAGTGATGCGATTGACCCGTAAATAATAAGGGTGCTTTCGAGGAATCTGTGCTAACTCGATTTCACCAGAAACAATACCGTCTGAACGAAACAACAGGTCACCAATAGAACGCTCACCTATGGTCAAGATATCATCAAAACTGCTAGCACGGCTCACAGGTACTACCACACGGGCCACAATCCAGCATTGCTGCTGATAATACCAGGCAACTTCTCTGACCCACTGTTTCTGATTAATATCTAAACAAAGTAAAGCTGCTTCATCCGCTTCCAGATTTGCCTTACCCTCAAACAACAGACGAAAAGTTATATTGTCTGAAAAATGATCTTTTAGACGCTGCGTCAAAGAACCCGAATCTGACAACCAATGCCACTGCGTTACTGTCAAGCACTTACACGCTGCAATACTCTGAGTACTCTGCCACACGGTATAACCCTTCAACTCACTCATGAAACTCGTGCTCGCAGCGCAGCAGGCTGCGGACAGCAAGAGCTCAAGACAACGCCGTGCAATTGCTATCGCGTTACAATCACCTTGGAACCTACGTCCAGAAAGTGTTTATTTAACCACTCGGCATCTTCAAAAAACAAACGAACACAGCCGTGACTAGCATGATAACCAGGAAGTGTCGACCCATGCAATGCAAAACCCCGATAATAATACATACAGTAAGGCATAGGCGCACCACCATCTGTTTCTACAGGAAAGGTGCCTGATTCACAAGCGGCACCTTCCTTACGATTGATTCTGAAAGACCCCACTGCTGTAGTACATTGTTGATTCACATCAGAGCACCAACCCTTACCACCTGATATAGGTCCCCAGTGAACCAGCAAGCCTTGAGCATCGTAAGCAGCAAATGCATGCTGGCTTAAGCTAACAATGACAAGCTTCTCGCCAATCTGTTCAATACGTTCAGGAAAAGGAGATAAGTCAAAATAGTCTAGTGAGGCTAGATTATCAGGCACGACAATCCAGGGGCGAGAGGCAAGAACACTGTTTGATCTGTTTAATCTTTTTACAATCTCGCGCTCACGCTGATCAGGGAAGCGCTTCTCCCAAGTATCACCACGCTCCACATCAAAACAAGTAAACCCCTGATAAGCACACAAATGCCCACCGTAATGCTGTGAACTGACAATAACATCCTGTTCTTGAGCGTAAGCCGTTAATGTCAGTGTGCCAACTAACAACAAAACAGCCAGCCATTTTTTCATAATAATCTCCTTGTATAGCCCTGCATAAACTATAGCTATAAATCTCCAACTTATTTGAATATTTTTAAATCAAAAAATTCTTGCAAAAAAGCTGCCTTTGTTACAATTCGTTACCGACTTACAACAGCTTGAATACAATAGTGGAAAAATAATTGATTTCTCAAAAAATTGTCTCTTTTTTTAATATTAATTTAAGAGTGACAACCTATACTGAGCAAACAATCGGTTCAGTAGAACGAATTTCAGAAGAGGGGAAAATTATGAATATGTTTATAGATTCTATGGTTACCGCAATACGAAAATACCGTACGCTGCTAAGGAAATACTTACCTCAAGCAGAACGTGTTAACCAATTACAGCGTTTAGATTTAAAAAATCCACGACTGTACGAAGATGAAATTAAGCTGTATTCACTGGGTGGAGAAATAGTCGAGCATCTAACAACATTAACGGCTTCAAAAAACAATTATTACTCCTACTCTGGCATTAACAAGTTCGTTGATCACCTTAAAGCGTTATTAGATAAATATAAACTTGATGAAAAGACAGTACGTATTCTACATACAACACAAGTTGCCTCAAGAGCGATTGTCAGGGCAGCACAGCTCTTAAATATTAGTGGAAACTTTCAAGAAGATGTTGAAGAATTAGAAGCTTGTCACCGAGATTTAATTGCCTACGGCTCAAGCGAACAAATCCAGTTGTATGAAACCACGCTCAACACCATGATTAGAAAGCACAATACCATCGACCCTAATAACTTTTATCGCTTAGCACTACAAAACTTTATGAAGTGTTTAGCCGAAGAAGAAGAGCAGGAAAGCGGCCAGACTGCTGCCGATGCTGCCTAGCAGACAGAATATAATCACCCTCTTAGCAAAGGGGGTGATTTTTTCAAAAGGATAGTCAAATCCTTAAATAATCATTAAATAAATATTACGATCCATTATAGATGTCAAGACAGCAGAATTTTTGCTAGAGTAGAATTTAAGTATCTGGCTATTGGAAAGGTCGTTACATTATGGATCATCTAGCACTCAAAGAATATGCCCATGCAACTCATAGCAAAATTCTAGATAACCAATCCGAACTGAATCTCAAAGACAAAGCATTACCCAGTATGCTTAGCTGGTGTCGCGAACAAGGTTCTATTGTAGTACTAAGCAATCTCGATATTTTATGCAGCAACCCCCTGTCGAGACTCGTACCAAACTGTAAAACCATCATGGTAAATCAACAACTCAAACCTGGAAAAGTATTTGCGGCAACCCCGTCTTTAATTAACATCTTACTTGACAACGCCACGGAACAAAACGACATATCAAACCTCGTTGGCAATCATGATCCCATAACACCGCAACAACAACGCCTAACAAACTTGATAAAGGAAGCCCTCACGCTACAAGCTACCGATATTCATATTGAAATGCGCAGCCAAGTCGCAAAAATTCGTTTTCGCCGTCACGGAGAGCTATTGCCACATGCGGAATGGTTGCCCAAACTCGCCGAGGAAATCTGCTTTGTGGCGTTTAACCATGAGACCGATCATATTAACTCACCGTTTAATCCACTGCGCCCACAACACGCTTCAATGTCCATGCAACTTGAACAGCAAACAATACGCTTACGCTTAACCAGTTTACCCGCTTACGGCGGCTATGATGTTGTTATGCGACTACTCACCACGCGCACAGACTCTGTTAATCCCCTTGATGAACTCGGTTACGATAATAAACAAGTCAATCTTATCAAAAAAGCCATGCACATGCCCTCCGGCGCGATTCTTGTTGCTGGCCCCACTGGTGCTGGTAAAACAACAACACTGGCCAGTTGCATGCAATTAATTGGTAACGACAGGAAAGTGTATTCCATCGAAGACCCGATCGAAAAGTTTGTTGATTCTGTCACACAAATTCCTGTTAATGGTGAATATCAAGAACGCGACTTTACCAATATCACGCTTGCGACACTGCGCATGGACCCTGATGTGATCGCCATTGGTGAAGTGCGCGATGAAAACACCGCTAGCGTTATGTGTCGCGCCGCAGTCACTGGTCATCTGGTTTTATCCACCGTACATACCAACTCAGCTATTGACATTATTGCCCGCTTAAATGACCTTGGCGTCTCCCATTCACTGCTAGCTAGTCCAAGCCTAGTCATTTGTCTTATTTGTCAGCGACTCGTTCCTTTGCTATGCCAGAGTTGTGCTATGCCAATTAGCAACTCAGAAAAGCATCAACGTCTATTAAACCGCTGGAAACCCTATGTGCAAGATATGAAGCTACTAAAAGTCAGGGGTAGCACGTGCGAACACTGCCATAACCAAGGAATTTCAGGCCGCACTGTGGTTGCTGAGGTGATCTGGTTAGATGCCAAAGGTCGTGAATACATCCAAAAGGGTGAATTCCTGGCTTGGCGCCATTACCTCACGAATAACGGTTGGAAAACTTACCAACAACGTCTTATCGAAATGGCAGTTAAAGGCTTATGTGACCCACTAGACATCGAAAAATTAATTGGAGGAATCCCCCCTGAAACCATCCACTTTCACTATGATCAATAAGGAAGAGAAACTTGCTCAATCTAAAACAGCAAAAAGCACTAGATTTCCTACAAGCACTGGAGTTATTGCTACAAAGCGGCACTACGTTAAAAAGCGCTATTGACTCAATCGGTTCAGTGACCAACAAACAAGGAAAGCTAATAGCTGCCACCATTAAAAAAAGTCTTGCACAAGGAAAAGGACTCAGCAATGGGTTAACAGCATGGTACCCAGCTCACGTTATCAAAATTATCACTGTAGGAGAAAACAGTGGAACACTAGACAAAGCATTAGCAATGGCTGTAGAGAGTCTACAACAGCACCATCAAATGAAAAAACATATAATAAATAACTTAATCTTGCCATTGACAGTGATGTTACTAGCGTTAATGGTCAGCGTTGTAATAAAAGAAACAGTGCTTAAGAACTTTGCTCATATTATTCCCTTCGCGCACTGGCCAAACAGCGATAAGTTATTATTTTACTTTGCTAGTTTCATTGAAAACTGGTCGTGGATGCTTGTTGTAACAATTGGCTTATTTGCTTGGTCAACCTATCAATTCCTACGACTCTTTAGTGGCAATATTCGTGATCAAATCGATCAATTACCACTACTAAACTTATACAGCCATCTCAGTGCTGCATATTTCTTGCAAATGCTAGGCTTACTCACCAGTGGCGGCATTATCATTAAAAAATCCTTAAGCATCTTATCCCCCCACGTCTCACCGTTTCTCAAGCGACATATCACACGCATGGAATACTACTTAAGAGCCGGAGTCAATCATACGGCTGACATTCTCAACACCGGTTTATTGCCCAAGCAAGTGCTCATACAAATAAAACATACCTGTAACACAGCAAGTTTCGCCACTACGCTCATGGATATTGGTAGAAAATATCAGCAACGTAATGAAAAACAAGCCGTGCTTATTTTAAAAAGCATTGGCATGTTATTGACGGTTATAGCCGGCATTATCATAGCGACTATTTTATTAGGCACCTACTCTTTTTCGCAAATAAATTAACAAACCATTAAATAACTGAATATGATTTACAATATCTACCGCGGTATCTATGATGAGCGCAGCATAAAGGTGATGGGATTATGTCAACAATCATTCGAGATGACGGAACACCGTTTGTAACACACGCTTACCGTGAGTTAATTGAGTTTGGAAAAAAATCACAGGTTGTACAGAGGTTGCGGGAACTTGCCTCTCAGCAAGGTCAGTTTGTACAGCTATTCCGACGTCATTTTGGCGAGCTTGAAGCCGTTTTCTCTAAAGAATCGGGGTATTTGCTGGGAGAGAGCATCAAGAACTATTTTCCCAGAATGAAAAATCTAATTTTTGTTGAAACCAGTCGCGATGAACATCGGTTTTTACTGGTCATTATCAAGGAAGGTCATGTTTTCATGGACGCCTTATTGTCATTATCCGAGCTAAAAGCAGAACTGCTGCCTTTGACCGGTGTTACACAGCGATTTCAAATCATCTTATCCGGTCGATTACCAGAGTGCATCACTGATTTTAAGCAAGGATTTTTTCCTAATGCAATGGTTGATACAATAGAATATATCAAAGAGCCCCTGCTACCTCATCTGCCCATGCACAAGCATGTGAAGCTCACTCCACTAGCCATGACACTCAGAGCAAAAAAACTCGGCAACAACGGTAAGGCAGCAGCTAGTGTCTTGTTAGCATTCATGGGCATGGCCTCCATTGGATTGTCGCTTTACAGCTATTATCACAATAAAGCGCCCAAGCCCCGTTACCCAGAATACCAAGCAGCCTTAAACAGCCCTGCTCCTACACAAATAATCGCAACACTCGCGCAACTGGTTGAGCGCAGTTATTTTGCACCAGGCTGGCAGGCTACTGAGGTAATACAACAAGCGCAGCATTACCAAATTAAATTAATCGCCGACAGAGGTAAGCTAGAAACACTTGACACTTGGGCGGATCAAAAAGGTTATCAACTCGCTATCAACACACAAGGCGCCCTACTTAACTTAGCACCCAATACACCAAGTCGCCAACCCATTACCCATATTTATCCCATTGGTAAAATCACGACGCAACTCATGGATAAAGCAAATAGGCTATTTGACAGTCCAGATATCAGCATTGACAAGTTGGTTATGCATGCACATTCACGCGAAGCGCAAATCACTATCACAGCACAAGCAATCACAACACAGCAGTTACTATACCTGGGTGAGCAACTGACTAAGTTACCGCTAGTATTAAGAAAAACACAGCTATCTATTACACCAAGCGCTTTACTTAACATTGAACTTAAACTATCCGCATGGGGAACGTAAACATGAAGTTTATTGCAAAAAAACTGTCTGTCATTGCCATTACAATTGCCTTGGTTGCTATTTTGCTGTGGCAAATCACTGGACTCATTCGATCTGACATGTCACCACCACAAGCGGTTATCAGTGATGCACCAACACACAAACCTCACATCAAAAAAAGCATGTTGGTATCAGAGCACAACAAAAAAGCACGAGTGCGTGAAGTCTTGTACCTTGACATGATAGAGCGGTATCGATTTGCTAAGCTACAACGTGATCTTTTGCAAGAAGAGTTAGCAATTGCTAATCTGCAACAACAAATTTCCGTGATTAAGCACAATAGTTATCATATTAATAAACGTGATATTTCACTTAATACAGTTCAGCCTAGAGACTCAAACCCAGTTCAAGCAAAAGTATCAGCTAGTGTGTTAGCAGATACACCTCATAAAAAAACAGCAACAAGTCCAATAAAAAATACGCCCACCCAACCCATAGCAAAACAACAGCAAAATCTAGATGAAGCCGTATTGCTCGCAATGCCCGCATCCAGTTATACCATCCGCCTACTCAGTTCAGAAAATCCTGATGAATTGTTGCAGTTTGCTAAACAACATCATATGAATGGGCGCACGCTTTGTTATGCTGATAAAAAAGACAATCATACCACGGTTTATACCCTGCTGTACGGGGATTACTTAACCAAAGAAGCGGCTCAAAGTGCACTGGCATCACTGCCTCAAGCGCTGAATTTAAGCAAAGCCACCATAGAAACCTTAGCTAATATTCAAAAAACCTTGCGGTCAACGAAATAAACGCTCTTTGCAAGACTCAGCTAATCCACTAAAATACATCGGTATTAGACCTTAAACGTCTAATAAACCACCTTACAAAGCGGAGAAACCATGCCAATTTACGAGTATACCTGTTCCCACTGTGGCAAGACCCACGATTTTTTACAAAAAGTAAACGACGCTCCCAAAACCGACTGCCCCGACTGTGGTAAGACAGGTCTCAAAAAAATCATCTCCAACACCAGCTTCCAACTCAAAGGAACAGGCTGGTATGTCACTGATTTTCGTAACAGCAGCAAAAAAGAAACAAGCGACAGTCAAACCTCCCAGAAAAAGGACAAGAAAGAAACAGACAAAAAAACAACAGCAAACAATACAACCAAGCAAGACTAGAGTAGTAGGTGCTAAAATAACGTCGGTTCGATGAAAAATTAACGTTGATAGTTTGCACTTTGGTTGTATCAAGCAAAGTGCGGGTCGGTTAAGCCGAGAGAGCGTTACGCTTGCGCAACCTGAGCCGCGCAGCGTGTAACGGTCAAAACAACACGAGGTTGTTTTGAGCCGACCTGAGACAGGATGTCGAATGTC
>CAZSHR010000064.1:0-10078 GCA_964606725.1 uncultured Coxiella sp. | reverse complement strand
GATTCGTGAGCTATTGGCTATTCGTGAGGAGCATAACATTTCGGGTATGCCGGTGGTAGAAGGCAATCACCTTGTGGGCATTATCACTAATCGTGATATTCGTTTTGAGACTGATTTAGGTCAAAAAGTTGCCAATTTGATGACCCCTAAAGCTCGCTTGATTACAGCGCCTGAGGGTGCCACTCGCGCAGAAATTATGGCCTTATTTCACACTAATCGCATTGAAAAATTGCTGATTGTTAATCAAGCCTTTGAATTGTCAGGACTGATTACGGTGAAGGATATTCTGCGGTCAGAGCGTCATCCTCATGCCTGTAAAACTGATTCAGGGCAACTGCGTGTTGCAGCAGCAATTGGCACGGGTGCAGATACTGAGGATAGAGTGCAGGAATTGGCTGCTGCTGGTGTTGATTTGCTGGTGGTCGATACTGCGCATGGTTTTTCTCAAGGCGTGTTGGAGAAAATACGTTGGATTAAGAAATATTACCCCGATATTGAGGTTATGGGAGGTAATATTGTTTCTGCTGATGCGGCTTTAGCCCTTTACAAGGCTGGTGCAGATGCGGTGAAAGTGGGTATTGGCCCAGGGTCAATTTGTACCACGCGTATTGTCGCTGGTGTGGGGGTGCCGCAAGTATCAGCGATTAGTGAAGTTGCCACGGCACTCAAGGGTAAAATACCCGTAGTGGCCGATGGTGGCATTCGTTTTTCAGGGGATTTATGTAAGGCAATTGCTGCGGGTGCTAATGCAGTGATGATTGGCAGTTTGCTAGCAGGAACCGAAGAGGCTCCAGGTGAGGTGGTATTATACCAGGGGCGCTCTTATAAAGCTTATCGAGGGATGGGGTCAGTGGGCGCTATGGCGCAAGCACATGGCTCCAGTGATCGCTATTTTCAAGAAGAAGTGGCTCGCGAAGAATATGTACCCCAGGGCATTGAAGGTCGCGTGCCTTACAAAGGTAAAGTGACCGCAGTGATTCATCAACTAGTGGGTGGCTTGCGATCTAGCATGGGATATACTGGGTGTGCGACGGTGCATGAGATGATGTCAAAAACGCAGTTTGTGCAAATCACGGCGGCTGGTATGCGTGAGAGTCATGTACACGATGTGATTATCACTAAAGAAGCACCGAATTATCGTAGTGAAGAGTAAGCAAGCTTAATATGAATATTCATCAACACCGTATCATTATTCTGGATTTTGGTTCTCAGTATGTGCAGCTTATTGCACGTCGTATTCGTGAAATAGGCGTTTTTTGTGAAGTGTTGCCGGCTGATGTATCCATATCAGTCATCATTGATGCTAAGCCTAATGGCATTATTCTATCCGGTGGCCCAGAGACGGTAACAGTGCAGCACAGCATAGAAGCGCCTGAGAGTATTTTCCATTTGGGTTGTCCTATTTTAGGAATTTGTTATGGCATGCAAACGATGGCAAAACAACTGGGTGGGCAGGTTAGTGCATCTAAGTTACCGGAGTTTGGTTATGCCAGAGTGTGTGTGGATAAGCCGGAAGGAATTTTAGCCGGTGTGCAAGACCATGTGAATGCGGCTGCCAACGTAGAGCTTGATGTGTGGATGAGTCATGGTGATCATGTGACGCAACTACCGTCAGGATTTGAGGTACTGTGTCATACTACCAGTGCGCCAATAGCTGGTATGGTGAATCATGACAAACAGTTTTATGGTATACAGTTTCATCCTGAGGTAACCCATACACGCCAAGGGCAGCGTATTTTACAACAATTTGTGTTAACCATTTGTGGTTGCCAAGCTAATTGGACACCGCAGCAGATTATTGCGGAAAATCTGGCAAAATGGCCACAGCAAGTAGGCAGTGATCAGGTGTTGGTGGGTTTGTCAGGCGGTGTGGATTCTGCCGTGGTTGCCGCTTTGCTGCATCGTGCTATTGGAGAGCAGTTAACTTGTGTGTTAGTGGATACTGGTTTATTGCGTCTGAATGAAGTGAGTGAAGTGGTTAATGTGTTCTCGGAGCATTTACGGGTTAAATTAATCGTAGTTGATGCTAGGGATTTATTTTTAAAAAAGCTTAAAGGCGTCACTGACCCTGAGAAAAAACGCAAAATCATTGGTCGCTTGTTTGTGCGTATTTTTGAGCGACAAGCTAAGAAAATTCCTGATGTTAGGTGGTTAGCGCAAGGAACTATTTATCCTGATGTGATTGAGTCGGCAAAAACTGCTTCTGGTAAAAGTCATGTAATTAAGTCGCATCATAATGTTGGTGGTTTGCCTGAGAGGATGCAACTTAAGCTGATTGAGCCGCTGCGAGAATTATTTAAAGATGAGGTGCGGCGTTTGGGAGTTGAGCTAGGATTGCCGCATGATTTGGTTTATCGCCATCCTTTCCCAGGGCCAGGTTTGGCGGTGCGTATTATGGGGGCGGTGTCTGCCACATCCGTTGATATTTTACAACGAGTGGATGCGATTTTTATCGATGCATTGTATCAGGCAGATTTGTACCACAAAATGAGTCAAGCATTTGCGGTTTTATTGCCAGTCAAATCGGTAGGTGTTAAAGGAGATGCTAGACATTATGGTTATGTTGTGGCGTTACGTGCGGTAGAAACCACCGACTTTATGACAGCGCATTGGGTGGATTTTTCTCATGAATTTTTGTCTGCTGTTAGCCATCGCATTGTTAACGAGGTGCCGGAAATTTCTCGTGTTGTCTATGATATTTCAGGTAAACCACCAGCAACTATTGAGTGGGAATAATGGCATTAGTGGCCGGTGTCGATGAAGCAGGGCGCGGGCCTTTGGCAGGGCCTGTGGTTGCAGCGGCAGTGATTCTTGACCCGCAGCATCCTGTTTCAGGATTAAAAGATTCTAAACGCTTAAGCGAAAAAAAGCGTGAGCAGTTATCACAATTAATTAAAACACATGCGCTTTCATTTGCTATTGCGAGTGCAAAGGTCGATGAAATCGATCACCTAAATATTTTGCAAGCAAGTTTATTAGCGATGCGTCGTGCGGTTAAGCAACTAACTAACACACCAGAATTAGTATTAGTCGATGGTAATCACTTGCCAGATTTACCGATGGCAGCTAAAGCGATAGTGGGTGGCGATGATCTTGAAGAATGTATTAGTGCGGCTTCTATTCTAGCAAAAGTGGCGCGTGATCATATTATGCTAAAATTAGATGACCAGTACCCTTTGTATGGCTTTGCTAAGCACAAAGGTTATCCAACCAAAGCGCATTTGGCAGCATTAAATAAGCATGGTGTGACGGCAATACATCGGCGCAGTTTTTCACCAGTTAAGCGGCTTATCTAGCTAATGAGTGTCTTATTAATTGACTATTTAGCGCAAATTTGTTTGTTTTGATTGCAATTTGTGCGTATTGGATTTACTTAAGCGAACTTCATCGCTATAATGCCGCGGTTGATTTTTCCGTCTGCTTCTCAGGGCAACTGTTTATCATCATTGCTAAATAACTATTTTTATCAGAGAGTCTAAGATATGAAAAAAGAAACAAGGGTTAAAATTGGATTATTATCGGCCGTTTTTTTAGGCGTTTCCGGTATTATGGGCAGTGGTTGGTTGTTTGCACCCTATAAAGCAGCCACTTTAGCAGGGCCGGCTTCGCTTTTATCCTGGTTTATTGGTGCTGCTTTGGTTATGTTACTTTCTTTTTCTTTTGCTGAAATTGCTTCGGTTTATCCTAAGCGTGGTTTATCTGCAATTATTCCCACTTTATCGCACAATAAATTTTTTGGTTTTCCTTTTGCGCTGGCTAGTTGGTTGGGCGTGGTTGCCGTTATTGGTTTAGAAGCGGATGCAACAGTTCAGTATTTAATTAATGTTTTTCCAACCTTAACGCCTTACTTTTTTGCCAATAATCAATTGACTTTTTTAGGGAATAGTCTTTCTATTGCCTTGGTTTTATTCTACTGTTTAGTCAATTATTGGGGCGCTAATTTATTGGCAAAAACCAATAATGTGTTTACCGTCGTTAAGCTAGTGATTCCTATTGTGACGGCAATGGTGGTTATTGCTGTGGTTTTTCACCCCCATAACTTTCATTATCAGAATAGTTTCATGCCGTTTGGCTTTAAGTCAGTGCTTTTGGCATTGGTTACCTCGGGAATTATTGTTGCTTTTAACGGCTTTCAAACCATTATTGCTTTTTCCAGTGAAATTAAAAAGCCGCATCGCACCATTCCTTTGGCATTAACTACGGCGATTTTGATTTGCCTTTTTGTCTATTTATTGCTACAGATTGCTTTTATTGGTGCATTGCCTGCTAATATTATGGCAGAAGGTTGGCGGCAAATGAGCATGAGTGCGCCAATGGTCGAATTATCGTTAATGATTGGCATGGGTTTGTTAGCTTCGATTATCTATTTTGGTGCCACCATTGCACCGACAGGAGCAGCTATTGCTTTCACTGGTGCAGCAACGCGTATGTTTACTGCCATGTCTCGTCGTGAGCAAATGCCACGCTATTTTGACGATGTGCATCCGGTTTATCGGGTCTCCAGGCCTTCTTTGCTAATGAATATTTTTCTGGCGATTGTTTTTGTGTTATTATTTCGTAGCTGGTCTCAGTTGGCACAGGTGTTAAGTTTATTTCATTTGATTTCTTATATTCCTATTCCCATTGCTTTAATAGTTTTTCGTAATCGTGTTGAGAAGAGTCGCTATACTTATCGTGTTCCTTTAGGTAAATTAGTTTCCTTCTTCTTGTTTGTGATCTTTACTTACCTTATTACCTTGATTGATCCAGTTATTTTGACTGAGCTATCTGTGTTTTTTGCGGTTTCCTTGGTGGTGTTTATTGGCTTTAATGTGCGCTGTGTGCGCGGTACTTTGCTTGCGTTGAGAAAGTGCTACACCATGATTATTTACTTTGCCGGTTTAACTGCGTTGGCATTTTACTCTCCCGAGCAGCATACCGTTGCCGCCGTTAGCCTGCATCTTAGCGTTATTTTTCTTTTCTCTATTGTGCTTTTTTATATGATGACACGTTTGGATACCACTAAACAAATGCCACTTAAGTATAAAGAAGATCACGGTGCCTCTGTGGAAGGAGCGCAGTCTTCGGAATAATCGGCAGCTTACGATGAAACTACCCATTGGATGCAGCGACTTTGAAAAGATCATTGATGAAGGGTATTACTTTGTCGATAAAACACCCTTTATAGAAGATGTTATAGAAGACGGTGAAGTTGCTTTAATTATCCGTCCAAGACGATTTGGTAAAAGCCTTGGTCTTTCCATGTTGCGTTATTTCTTTGAACGAAGCAAAGTGAGCAGAGGTCATTTATTTAAAAATTTGAAAATTAGCAAGAAAAAAACACTGTGCGAAGAGCATCAAGGGAAATACCCCGTAATTTTCTTGACCTTTAAAGATGTTAAAGAAACTTCTTATGATGCCGCTTACGAGAAAATTTTACAACTGATTGTGAAAACTTACGATGCTTTCAGTAAGATACTTTTAGCAAGTAATCAATTAACAAAATTTCAAAAAAATTATATTAAAAAAATCTTGACTAAGCAGGTGTCTCAATCAGAGCTTGCAGATTCGATATTCATGTTGAGTCAGATATTCTATGATCATTATGGACAGAGAGTCGTTATCTTAATTGATGAATATGATACAATGATTCAATCGGGTTATCTGCATGGTTACTATGAGAGTATAGTAAATTTTTTTCGTGATTTGCTCAGTCCCGCATTAAAAGATAATACTTATCTTTTTAAGGCGGTTTTAACAGGCATATTGCGGGTTTCCAAGGAAAGTTTGTTTTCAGGAATGAATAATATTTCTGTCTACTCTCTATTGCATCCAAGGTATGCTACTTATTTTGGTTTTACCGAACAAGAAACTTTACAATTACTAACTCAAGCTCAGTTGCAAGGAAAAGCAGCCGAGGTTAAAGAGTGGTATAATGGGTATAAATTTAATCAACAGGTACTTTATAATCCGTGGTCTATCTTGAGTTTTATACAGGCAGAAGGCACTTTAAAGCCTTATTGGGTTAATACCAGTGATAATGCATTGATTAAAGATTTGTTAGAAAAGTCTAACAGTATTTTTCGGGATGAACTGGCTGTTTTATTAAAAGGTGCTTCTATTCGACATGTTATTGATGATGATTTTGTTTTTTCTGACTTGAACAAAAATAATGAAGCAACACTGTGGAATCTGCTTTTAATGGCTGGTTATTTAAAGGTAGATACTTGTGAAGATGGTGATCTAGAGCCAGAATGTGACTTATCGATCCCGAACAAGGAAATTGCTAAGCTTTACAAAAAAATTGTTAAAGATTGGTTTTCAGGGAATAGAGCAGCGAGGCATTAACAAGTTACTGAAAATTGGAATTGCTTTTAGCGGCAAGGAGTTTGCGCTTAAGTCTCAGCGACAACTGACATAGTGTGTACTGATTCATTTGTTTTAATGGATAATGATTCTATCGGAGTGTAGCTCAGCTTGGTAGAGCACTGCCTTCGGGAGGCAGGGGTCGGAGGTTCGAATCCTCTCATTCCGATCACGTAAAAACGTGAGTTCGACAAGAGTTACGTTTAAATTGATGTTAAGAAGCCATGCAGATTTATTTTGATGTAAGGTGGATAAAATCACGCAAAGTTAGTAGTGACGCAATAATACAAACTGCCCGATTTCTGTTAATGCATCGCGGTGGACGTTGTTGGGAAATTGCTCTAGTAGTGTTTGTGCTTGTTGAATCTGTTCTCTAGCCCGCATTAATGTGTATGCATCGCCTTTGTTGCGTTGGATTGCCGCAGTGACTTCTGCTATGGCCTCACGCCCTTCAGTTTCAATCGCACGCCGAATAATTGCTTGTTCTGCTTTGCTGCCGTTTTCTAAAGCATGAATCAATGGTAATGTCATTTTCCCTTCTGCAAGATCATCCCCAAGGTTTTTACCACTACTGGCGCTGTCAGCAGCGTAATCTAGCATGTCATCTACCATTTGAAATGCCATGCCTAAGTGCATGCCGTATGCAGCACTGAGTTGATGGTAATGTTTGTGATTAGGCTGCGCAATTAGCGCAGCAATCTCACATGCTGCAGAATACAGTTGCGCTGTTTTGCGCCGTATGACCTCAAAATAATCTGCTTCGGATAGCTGGCTGTTGCTACAGTTCACCAGTTGCATTACTTCACCTTCGGCAAGCTGATTACTGGTATCCGCCAAAATTTTCATCACCGGAATATTGCTGCGCTTTGCTAATAACTGAAAAGCTCGTGAATATAAAAAATCACCTGCAAGCACACTGGCAGCATTGCCCCAAACGGTATTCGCGGTTGCTTGGTTACGTCGACGAGAAGACTCATCTACCACATCGTCGTGCAACAGTGTAGATGTGTGAATAAACTCAATAATCGCAGCGAGTTCGTGATGTTCACCATCGCCCTGATAACCGAGATTATTAGCAACGACTAGCAAAATTAAGGGCCTTAAGCGTTTACCACCACTATTTATTAAATGCTCGACAATTTCATTAATGCGCTCAACTTTGGAGTGTAGTGCTTGTCGAATTAGGCGATCTACGGCCTCAAAATCTTGTCGCACTAAATGCCTAGCGTTGCAAATTGCCGTTTTGCTATCGCGAGCTTTTGCTTCTTCTCTATTGGGTATCATAATTTTGATAAGTAAATGGCATGTAATTTGCCAGTATAGGTAGGCTATGGCCTATGGTCAACCCACTAGTCACTTATAAAATTCCTTGCTCTGCGAATGAGAAAGTATGGTGTCCAGCAACAATGATGTGATCCAGTAGCTCAACATGAATTAATGCCATCACATCGCTTAAATGCTCAGTGAGTTCTCTATCAGCACCACTGGGTTGCGGGTCACCAGAGGGGTGATTATGACAGATAATTAGTGCACTTGCATTGAGTTCCAGTGCACGTTTAGCGACTTCTCTGGGATGAACCGTGGTATTATCAATGGTGCCGGTAAACATTTTTTCAAAACGAATTAAGCGACATTTGATGTCTAGAAAAAGACAAGCAAATACTTCTTGTTGATGTCCTCTAAGCTCTGCAATTAAGTAATCTTTGACATCTTGGGAGTTGGTAAACTCTGAGTGACGACATAACGGTTCCTGCAAATAGCGCCGATTAAGTTCAGCAACGGCTTTTAGCTGTGCAAATTTGGCTTTGCCGATGCCTTTATGCTGCATAAGACAGGGGCGTTTGGCTTGAAATAGAGCATGCAAACTTTTGTAATAAGTGAGTAATTGTTGAGACAGTGAAATAACATCATTTTTTGCCGAACCACATCCTAACAAAATGGCAATTAGCTCCGCATTAGACAGGAATTTTTCACCGTTTGCTAGTAATTTCTCACGGGGTTTTTCTTGATTTGGCCATTGTGTAAATAACATGGCATCTATCCTTGTTTTTTTCTTGGATACTTGCCTAATATTCTAGTGGAGATTGATTGCTGCGCAATACCGTACTTGTGTGCTTGCTAAAATCACGTTACATTGCCCATTTGTTGATTGAGGAGCACCTTCTATGCAGCCTGTGCAATTAAAAATCTTGGATAAACGCGTGGGCGAGGATTACTCTTTGCCGGATTATGCGACACCTGGTTCGGCAGGCTTGGATTTGCGCGCCTGTATCGATGAGCCGATTACCTTACATGCGGGTGAAACACAGCTAATCAGTACAGGCATTGCTGTTTATTTGCAAAACACCGATTTGGCAGCAGTTATTCTGCCGCGCTCAGGTTTGGGACATAAGCATGGTGTGGTATTAGGCAATTTGGTGGGGTTAATCGATTCTGATTACCAAGGCCCGTTAATGGTCTCTTGCTGGAATCGTTCCGATGCTGATTACACTATCACCCCTGGTGAGCGCATTGCGCAGTTGGTGATTGTTCCAATATTGCACGCAGAATTCACAGTGGTACAGGAATTTACTGCCTCTGAACGAGGTGAAGGAGGATTTGGTAGTTCAGGGAAGCATTGAAACGATGAATTACTATTTGCTGCCCAACCAAGTGCCGGCTGTTTGTTTTCGTAAATACGATATTCGTGGCCCTGTTAGTGAGGATTGCTTAACGGTTAA
Source organism: uncultured Coxiella sp. (assembly GCA_964606725.1). GTDB lineage: Bacteria > Pseudomonadota > Gammaproteobacteria > Coxiellales > Coxiellaceae > 2-12-FULL-42-15. Next base: position 1,013 of record CAZSHR010000064.1, on the reverse strand, counting down.
TCTTGCTTATGCGGTAGGTGTGGCTGTTGGCACTATGGCCTTGGAGCAGTCTGAAAAAACGGTCTTGGTGGGTCGTGATGGTCGTTTATCTGGCCCGTCGATGTGTGATGCGTTAATCGAAGGTTTACTAGATAGTGGTGTTGATGTGATTTTCATTGGTGTGGTTGCCACACCAATACTCTACTTTGCAACCCATTATTTGACACCCAATTCGGGTGTTATGGTGACTGCTAGCCATAATCCTGCTGATCATAATGGCTTTAAAATTGTGTTAGCGGGCAAGACGCTTTCTGATCATGATTTGCAAGCACTTTATCAACGGATTTGTCGTGAAGATTTTAATTGGGGTAGGGGCAATTACAGCACCTGTGAAGTATTAAGTAGTTACATTAATTATATCACTCAACATGTTAATTTAAGAAGACGGTTGAAAGTGGTATTGGATTGTGGCAGTGGTGCAGCAGCTGTGGTGGCGCCATCGTTATTTCGTGCTTTGGGGTGTGAGGTAGTTGAATTATATTGCAAGCTCGATGGCAATTTCCCTTATCATCATCCTGACCCAACTGTTCCTGCTAATCTTAATGATTTAATCGATACAGTCTGTGCAGTGCAAGCCGATGTGGGATTGGCATTTGATGGTGATGCCGATCGCTTAGGGGTGGTTACCAACACTGGGCAGATTATTTGGCCTGATCGACAGATGATGCTGTTTGTTAGCGATATTTTGCCGAAATTTCCTAATGCGCCAGTTGTTTTTGATGTTAAGTGTTCTCGTGATTTAGCGACTGTTATTACACAATATGGTGGTAGACCTCTAATGTGGCGCACAGGTCATTCTATTATCAAAGCAAAAGCCATTAGCTGTAATGCCCCTTTTGCCGGTGAAATGAGTGGCCATTTGTTTTTCCGTGATCGTTGGTTTGGCTTTGACGATGGCATGTATGTGGGGGCGCGATTATTAGAGCTGTTAGCAGCAACGGATCAGACATTGGATGCTTTGTTTGCTGATTTAC
>CAZSHR010000063.1:0-10080 GCA_964606725.1 uncultured Coxiella sp. | reverse complement strand
GGGGAATCTGCTCTTGGCACTTGCTTTGAACACGTGACTCAGCATCTCAAACAACAATACATAAGAACCCTGCAAAGCAGTAATGAAGATATAACTGGGCAAGACATTATATCAATGATTAAACTGCTACCCTACTATGAGGCATTAAAAACAGCAGTAGATAATTTACTATCTAGCAAAGCGCTAACACATATTAATGCAGTAACAGATTCTGACCTTAATAAAACCTTAAGAGCAGCCGAAGAAAAAAAGCAAGATTTATTCCAACAGCTCACACAAGCAGATAAAAAAACCCAAGAATTTGGTTATCTAACCCAAGACTTATTGCAACTCACCGTCACAGAGCTGCAAGCTATCCCAATGGAAACAGACATCTGTCATTATGTTAGTCAACATTTTAAAAGTGATGTACTACAAGCCTTGCAACAAGCGAAAATTAGCTCGACAGCGCCTTACCGGTACTTTGTATTTAGAGAACAATTCTTTGACAGCTTTAACCAATGGTTAAACCAAGTCAATCAAGCTTATTTTGAGCATTTGAAACAGCACTATCCAACGCTCACACGTGAAAAAATGTTTTCACTAATAAAGCGGCAACCTTTTTACAACGAGCTTTACATTGCACTAACCGAGGATGATCCTTACGAAAGGAACCTTTACTCACTTGGTCAAAAAGACCAAAACATCAAAGAAGCGGTAGAACAAATGCGGCGTCATCCAGCACAAGATGAGCTGCAAAATGCTATTATCCAGACATTTGTTAAAGATTTAATAGATACTACCATAAAGCAAGCAGATGATGGCACACTGCGCTTACTCATCACCGGCACAGGCTCTTTCAAGTTTGATCAATGGCTAACAAGAAAGAAAGCAATCTATCTTGCAGAACAACGAAAAATTTACCCAAATTTACAATTAGACTATATTACCCGAGTACTAGAGCAACAACCCTACTATGAAAATCTATGTAAGTTTTTCAGAAGTGACCCCTACGGTTTTCACCTTAACAAAATCCAAGAAAAAAACACCGACATCTACAATGCGTTGACTAAAATAGAGCGCCCTAACTTGCACCCTATTACTGCAAGATATGTCCAAGATAATTTCCAACAGCAGTTAATAACAGCGATACAGAGCGCAAAAATAACCAGCACATATCCTTATGTGCATTTTCAGTTTGAAGAGCGGTTTTTTACATTTAATGATTGGGTCAACAAACTCGCTACTCAATACAGTACAGATATTCAAAGCACAAATGAGAATGAGTTTGTCAATAGCCCATTAACTCTCTCACTGATCACAGAGCTACCAGAATATGAAAATTTAAACGCTTTTTTCACTAACTCTGATAAACAAGCTGATCTATCATCGTTCAATAGTGATCAGTATGAAAACTTACATCAAGCGCTAAATACTTTGCAGGAAAAAATAACAGAGCGAAAAAATAGCTATTTGCCTGACTTCTTTTTTAATTTCTTTATTAATTTCACTGAGATGTGGCTTAATATCAAAGCAAGCTTGCAACAAGTTAAAAGCACAATGCAAGAAGAAGATTTTTTTACAGAATCATTTCAGTCTGTTAAAGATTTTTTTAGCGGTTGCATCCATATGATTTCCCCACGGAATCGAAATGTTGATGAAGAACTCGATAGACTAAATCCCGAGTCAACTGGCGTAAATGCTGGGACAACAGCAGAACAAAATCACTATGGCAGTGCTAGCTTTTTAAATGCTTTTAGCTTTTTTCGGAAACCGCCTGCAAATTCCAACGAGGATATACCTGAATTTGAGCCGTTTGTCGGGGAAGACGACGTGTCTTCGATAACTCCATAGCCCCCAACAACGCGACCATAGCACCATTATCGGTACAAAATTCCATGCTGGGATAAAAAACTTCTGCCGATAACTTGGCTGCTAATTCAGCTCTTAAGCGCTTATTAGCCCCAACCCCTCCCACAACCGCTAGCTGTTTCAAGTCGGTCTGTTGCAGTGCTTTTTCACATTTCACCCTTAAGCTATCCACTACAGCTTCTTGAAAGGCATGCGCTATATCTGCTTTGATTTGTTGATCTGGATTTTTTTGCTGCCGATACAGCGTGGCTACCTGGGTTTTCAAGCCACTAAAGCTCATATCAAGCGTTTTATGGTGTAACATGGGGCGCGAAAAACAAAAACGCCCTGGCTTGCCATGCATTGCCAACGCCGCCAACGCTGGACCACCTGGATAAGGCAAGCCTAACAGCTTAGCGGTTTTATCAAAGGCTTCACCAACCGCATCATCTAAGGTCTCACCTAAGATGCGATAATTGCCAAAGGCTTTGGCCTCAATTAATTGCGTATGCCCACCAGAAACTAATAAAGCTAGAAAAGGAAACAAGGGCTTGTTCTGCTCCAGCATCACCGCCATTAAATGCGCTTCAAGATGATGCACAGCAATAGCGGGTACCTGCCAAGCATAAGCCAAGGAACAGGCAACAGAGGCACCGACCATCAAAGCGCCAATTAGACCAGGCCCTTGCGTGTAAGCAATGGCATCAATACTGGTTTTATCACTATGGGCTTGCTGCAATACCGCATCAATCAAAGGGATAATCTTGCGTACATGGTCGCGAGACGCTAACTCAGGAACCACACCTCCCCATTGGCGATGCAAATCAACCTGGCTGTGAAGCAAATGCGCCATCAAACCTTGTTCAGCATCATAAACCGCCACAGCGGTTTCATCACAAGAGGTCTCTATGCCTAAAACCCGCTTAGCTGGCTGAGTATTCGCTACAGTCAAATTAACCCCAACTGTTTGGCCATATCACGCTCTTGACGCAACTCAGCCAAAGTCGCTTGCAATTTCTGTTGTCCAAATTCATTATGCGTGATGCCTTCTACCACTTGTAATTGCCCTTGCTCAGTGCGACAAGGAAAAGAAAAGATTAAGCCTTCATCAACACCGTATTCACCCTGAGAACAACGCGCCATCGAGTAACTATTGCCTGCTTCAGTATCATTGATGAGCGCACGCACCCCATCAATCGCTGCATTCGCCGCAGAAGCCGCCGACGATGCACCACGTGCTTTAATCACTGCGGCACCGCGTTGCTGAATTAACGGGATAAAATCCTCTCGCAGCCAGGCTTCATCAATTATTTCGGTGGCGGGTTTGCCTTGAATATCAGCATGATAAAAGTCAGGATATTGGGTCGCTGAATGATTGCCCCAAATTACCATATTTTTCACTGCGGATAAGCTAACATCTGCTTTTAATGCTAACTGTGCTACGGCGCGATTTTGATCCAGCAGAGTCATCGCAAAAAAGCGATCATTGGGGACGTCTTGCGCTGCGTTCATGGCAATTAAGCAGTTGGCATTACAAGGGTTACCCACCACAAATACTCGCACATCTTCAGCGGCCACCGCAGCAATCGCCTGACCTTGCGGTACAAAAATACCTCCATTAATGCCCAATAAATCTGAGCGCTCCATGCCTTGCTTACGTGGCACAGCGCCAATTAAATAGGCCCAATTCACTCCCTCAAATGCTACACGAGGGTCTGAAGAGATTTCCACATGACGTAATAAGGGAAAGGCACAATCTTGCAATTCCATTACCACCCCTTGCAAAGCCGGCAACGCTTTTTCAATTTCTAGTAAGCGCAAATCAACCGTCACATCGGCTCCAAATACCGCACCAGAGGCAATGCGAAATAACAGAGCATAAGCAATATTTCCTGCCGCTCCCGTCACGGCTACGCTAACGTGTTTTGTCATATTGTTTCCTCGTTTCAATAATTAATTCAATAATGCGTTCTTTTTGGGTTAAGTCACCCAAAGCAATAAAAGAAGGATTAATCAGCGATACTTTAGTATTGTAACGCAGAGGCTGACCCTCCAAATCAAATATGCCACCACCGGCTTGCTCTAAAATGCATTGGCCCGCGGCAGTATCCCACTCGCCAGTACGACCTAACCGGGGATAAATATCACTACGCCCCTCTGCCAACAAACACAGTTTTAAGGAGCTATTTTTATGTAACACTCGACATCCTGGCAACTCACGACAGGCATGCAAAAAATTACGATTTGAAACATAACGCCCCAAAGAAATGCGATAATCAGACCAGTCCAAAGCGCGACTGCTAATCGACTCTTGTGGAGCCTCATTATTCACTTGTTTAAACGCACCCAAACCCTGGGCGCCGTAGTAACATAAATCCAAAGCGGGCGCATAAATCACCCCCATCACCGCAACACCATGCTCAATCAAGGCAATATTAACAGTAAATTCTTTTAATCCATTGACAAAGCCTCGTGTTCCATCCAAAGGATCGACTAACCAATAGCGCTGCCAAGCGGTGCGAACTGCATAGTTCTCAAGCTTACCTTCCTCTGACAACACCGGTATATTCGGAAAAATAGCAGTTAACGCCTGGACAACACGACGACTGGCCGATAAATCGGCTGCGGTTAACAAGGTCTTATCGCGCTTGTAACGAATTTGCAATCGGTCACGACCCCAAGACATAAATGGCAAAATTTTCTGACCCACTTGCCTGGCAACAGTGACCACGAGGTCTAAGCAATGCGGTAAATCATGCATGGCGACACTGCCTCTCAAGCAACAACAAAGCTGCCTGACTACGCGCTTCATGAAACTCTGGATGCACCAACAGGGTATCAATTTGGTCAAGACGCCACTCGACTACTTCTATGGGTTCTGGCTCATCACCGACGAGACGCTGTGCATATAAATCCTGCGCTAAAACCACGGTCATCCTGGATGTCATATAGCCAGGCGAAGTACTAAGCGTAGTAAGCACACTTAAGCGCTTAGCCCCATAACCAACTTCTTCCATTAATTCACGATTAGCCGTTGCTAAAACATCTTCTCCCTCATCTACCGCACCTTTGGGAAAGGCCAATACATAATCCTCGATTCCCGCCGCGTATTCACGAATCAACAAAAATCGTTGCGCATCTAGCAAGGGTACAATCATCACCGACCCCCTAGCATGGCCTGCTATGCGCTCATAACAACGCAACTCCCCATTGGCAAAACGTAAATCCAGTTGTTCTATTGTAAAAATCGAACTTTGCGCTAGAATGCGCTGATTCAATAGCTGCGGCTTTTTATTCACAAGACGACCTGCTGTTACCAATGAACATCACTTCTCCCTCGACCATTCCACTCAGCTTGTACATCCATATTCCTTGGTGTGTTAAAAAATGTCCTTATTGTGACTTTAATTCGCACACTTTACGCGACAAGCTGCCAGAATCCACCTATCTTGACCATCTTAAACAAGAATTAACACAAAAACTACGGTTAATTCAAAATCGTTGCTTACACAGCATTTTTATCGGCGGCGGCACCCCCAGCCTCATCTCAGCAAAGGGCTATGAGCAGCTATTGCAACATATTCAAGACCACTGCAACTTAGCCAAGGATATTGAAATCACTTTAGAGGCCAACCCAGGCACTGTGGAACAACAACGCTTTTATGACTACCGACAACTGGGAATTAACCGTCTCTCTTTGGGAGTACAAAGCCTAGAAAATAAGCAGTTAAAAAAACTAGGGCGAATTCACGATAGCGAACAAGCGCTATCTGCCATTGCGTCAGCGCAAAAAGCCGGCTTCGATAACCTGAATATCGACCTGATGTTTGGTTTGAGTGAACAATCAATAGACCATGCGCTAGATGACTTACAACAAGTGATTAACCAGCAACCGCGTCATATCTCGTGGTATCAACTGACCTTAGAACCCAATACGATGTTTTATCGACAACCGCCAAGCTTACCGAATGACGACTTGTTATGGGAGATGCAAAGTGCCGGCCAGCACTTACTAGCCACATCTGGCTATCAGAATTATGAAATCTCGGCCTACAGTCAAACAGGCTATCCCTGCCAACACAATCTCAACTATTGGTTATTTGGTGATTACCTAGGCATCGGCGCCGGTGCCCATAGCAAGCTAAGCTTGGATGATGGGTGCATCACACGACACAGTAACCACAGACATCCCAAACGCTATCTGAATGCCGATGACAAAATATCACATCACAAGACACTGACAGAAAAAGAACGCGTGCTGGAATTTATGCTCAACGCCTTACGATTATCACAGCGCATTCCTGCCACACTCTTTGAGCAACGCACCGGAATCGATTTTTCTCGTATTCAAAATACCCTGGCTGTTGCTAAAGCACATCGTTTTTTAACAAGCGATGCACAGCACTTACAATTAACGGCACATGGCAAGCGCTACCTTAATGAATTGCTGTTGCTATTTGTTGATGACTAACGGCTATGGTAAAATCGCCCGAAAATTCGCACAAGAATTAACTGATAAGAGCACAAGCAAATGGATAACGGCAAACACACTACCCAGGCATCTCCCAGACAAATCAGCCAAGATGATTTACCCCTATGCTGCCCGCTACCCAATGAAACGCTATGGAATGCCCATCCTCGGGTCTACTTACCTATTACAAAAACAGGACAAGCAACCTGCCCTTACTGTAGCGCCCACTACGTGTTGAGATCATCAGACTCATGAAGACACCTCAAAAAATTTTGGTGGATGGGCCGGCATGGATAGGCGACATGGTCATGGCGCAAAGTCTGTTCAAGCTGCTCAAACAACAGTATCCCGATGCTTGCATCGATGTTCTGGCACCACAGTGGACAGCTCCTTTACTCAGTTGCATGCCTGAAATCAATCAACAAATTATATTGCCCTTTAAGCACGGTGAATTACGCTGGCGTCAGCGCTACGACTTTGCCAAAACCCTAAGACATCATCATTATGATTGGGCAATTTTGTTACGCAACTCATTTAAATCCGCACTGATTCCTTTTTGGGCTAAGATACCGCAACGCACCGGATGGTTAGGGGAATGGCGCTTTGGTTTACTCAACGATTGGCGCACACTAGATAAAACACACTACCCTTTGATGATAGAACGATTTATGGCACTGGCCTATCCCGCTAAAACGGCACTACAAAAACCCTATCCGCTACCACAACTTAAGCTAGACGCTGATGCAGTGAATGACAGCCTGCAAACATTTCAGCTTGATACCAAACGTCCCATAGCGGCCCTGTGCCCAGGGGCAGAGTATGGACCAGCAAAGCGTTGGCCAGCAGAGCATTTCGCTAAGGTGGCTCAAGAAAAACTGGCAAAGGGCTGGCAAGTTTGGCTTATGGGTTCTGCTAACGATAAAACCATCAACGACAAGATTAACGCACTATGCCAACAACGTTGCCTTAATCTAGCAGGTCGCACCAACCTAGCACAAGCCATTCATTTATTGTCGCTAAGTCGTGTCGTCATTACCAATGATTCTGGCTTAATGCATATTGCGGCCGCATTGGATCGCCCCCTAGTCGTACTCTATGGTTCTTCTTCACCCACTTTTACACCACCGCTTAGTGAAAAAGTCAAAATTCTTTCCTTAGCGTTATCCTGTAGCCCCTGTTTTAAACGAACGTGTCCACTGGGGCACACCAATTGCCTTAAGCAGTTACTCCCCACTGAGGTTTTGCAGGCAAGCTATCATTTGTGTGAGAATAACGCATGATTCATGCCTTGGAATTACCCGATTTTCGACAAACTCGTATTCTAGTCTGCGGCGATCTCATTCTGGATCGTTACTGGCATGGTAATAGCCAACGCATTTCACCAGAAGCGCCGGTTCCAGTGGTGAATATAGAAGATGAAGTGACACGGCCTGGAGGCGCAGCGAACGTGGCGATTAATCTCGCGACTATCCACTGTCCAGTGGATTTATTTGGCATCGTGGGAGAAGATAATGAGGCCAGCGATCTTAAGCAGCAACTGGAAACAAAAGCAGTTAATTGTTACTTCCAGCAAACCAAGCAAAGCAAAACCTTAAGCAAGCTACGCATTATGGCACGCCATCAACAAATGATACGGCTTGATTTTGAGGATTCATTAACAGAGGGTAACCACAATAAACTGTTAGCTCACTACGAGCAGCGACTAAGCAAAGCAGCCGCGGTCATCCTGTCCGACTATGGTAAAGGCACCTTAAAAAACATCCAACAGTTTATCCATGCTGCAAGAGCACGACAAATACCCGTGTTAATCGATCCCAAAAGTAAAGACTTTAGCATTTACGCCGGAGCGAGTTTAATCACCCCGAATTTATATGAATTTGAAGCCGTAGTAGGCCCTTGCCACAATGATGAAGCCACGATTGTTGAGCGAGCAAAAAATTTAATCCAGCAAAACCGGTTTGAAGCCATGTTAATTACACGAGGTAAGGATGGTATGTCATTGGTATTTGCTGATGATAGACCGTCAGCACACCTACACTCGCAGGCAAGAGAAGTCTTTGACGTCACTGGCGCAGGAGATACCGTGATGGCTTTTTTGACCGCTGCGCTGGCCAATGGCTTAGATATGGAGCGTGCTGCCTATCTTGCCAATGTTGCTGCGGGGCTAGTGGTTAAAAAACTAGGAACCGCATCGGTTAGCTTACCTGAGTTACGCGATGCATTGCACCAACAACTTGGCACACATCAAGGCATACTCACTCAAGATGAATTATTATCGCTAGTCAGTGATGCCAAGGCTAAGGGTGAAAAAGTGGTGATGACAAATGGATGTTTTGACATACTTCATCCTGGCCACATTCAATACCTAGAACAAGCCAAAGAATTGGGTGATCGATTAATTATCGCGGTTAACAGCGATGAATCCGTTAAACAGCTCAAAGGGGATAGCCGACCGATTAATTCCTTGCAATCAAGGATGGAAGTACTAGCTGCACTGCGATCGGTCGATTGGGTTGTAGCTTTTTGTGAGCAAACCCCAGAAAAGCTGATTAATAAAGTCCTACCTCATATTCTCGTTAAAGGAGGTGACTATCAAGTCGAACAAATCGCAGGACACCAAGCCGTACAAAAAAACGGTGGTCAAGTAAAAATATTGGATTTTTACCAGGGACATTCAACCAGTGGTTTAATTAAAAAAATTCAAGAGGAGTAACTTGCTATGTATGTTGTCACCGGAGCTGCCGGCTTTATCGGCGCCAATTTAATTCAGGGTTTAAATGCTAAAGGGCAGACGAACATTCTTGCTGTGGATGATTTGAGTGATGGCAAAAAATTCACTAATTTAGCAGACACTGACATTGCTGACTACCAAGATATGGCGGATTTTCTGCAAGCGATTATTGATGATAAAGACCTAGGCATCCAAGCCATTTTCCACCAAGGCGCCTGCTCGACCACAACAGAATGGGATGGTCGCTATATGATGCGTAATAATTATGACTATTCCAAAAAAATTCTACACTATTGCGTCAATCGTAACATACCGTTAATTTATGCTTCCAGTGCTGCTGTTTATGGTGGTAGCAAAAAATTTTCGGAATGCCGTGAGAACGAGCGTCCTTTAAATGTTTACGGTTATTCAAAATGGTTATTTGATCAATACCTGCTAAAGCGCCTAACGCAACTGTCATCACAAGTAGTGGGTTTACGTTATTTTAACGTGTATGGCCCTTATGAAAATCATAAAGCATCAATGGCTAGTGTCGCTTTCCACCTGATGAATCAATTGCATGATCATAACACAGTTAAGTTATTTGAGGGCTGCGATGGCTATGGGGATGGCGAGCAACGCCGTGATTTTATCTTTGTTGAAGATGTGGTAAACGTGATTTTATGGATGCACGCTCATCCTAAGGTCAGCGGTATTTTTAATGTCGGCACTGGAAAAAGCCGCAGCTTTAATAGTATTGCCAAGACCTTACTGAAATTACGAGGCTCGGGCAGCTTAGAATACCTACCCTTTCCAGAACATCTCAAAGGTGCATACCAAAGTTTTACTGAGGCAGATATTTCAGCATTGCGACAAGCCGGCTATGATGCAGAATTTCATTCCTTGGAAGAAGGCATAGCCAAGTATTATCAATGGTATCAAGCACGTCAATAGCCAAGCCCATTATCATCAATGCAGGGTTATCCTTTCTTCGTCAGAAGTTTCGCAGCGATCAGGCTGGGGCGCGGTGAAGACGATTTCGCCCGCTGTGCTCACCTTGCGCTGCTTG
>CAZSHR010000062.1:0-10243 GCA_964606725.1 uncultured Coxiella sp. | reverse complement strand
GACGTATTAACGGCGTGTTGCGTAAAAATAAGCGACAATAGGTAGATAACCGATTGAAATAAAAATAGCTAACCGTCGAACTGACGTTATTTAAGCAATATGCTTTATTGACAGGTGAGTTAGAACTGTTAAGATTTCCCTCTTTTGTTTACAATCGCATCCCGTTGGGGCGTAGCCAAGTGGTTAAGGCACGGGGTTTTGATCTCCGCATCCTAGGTTCGAATCCTAGCGCCCCAGTCAACTTAAGCGAAGGGTCATTGTGTCTTCAAACAACTTCTTAATTTTTCACGGCAGCACCAATCCCATATTGGCTAAACGAGTGGCAGAGTACCTGGATATTCGTTTAGGCAAGGCCAAAGTAGGCCGCTTTAGCGATGGTGAGATTCGTATTGAAATCAACGATAACGTACGTGGGCGTGATATTTTCTTGATTCAATCAACCGCTCATCCATCCAACGAGTCGCTGATGGAGTTAATTTTCATGGGTGATGCACTACGCCGTGCCTCTGCTGCCAGCATTACCGCCGTGGTTCCTTATTTTGGTTATGCCAGACAAGACCGCCGTGTACGCTCATCACGCGTTCCCATTTCGGCTAAAGTCGTGGCCGACATGTTGCAATCTGTGGGTTTCTCACGGTTAATCACTGTAGACTTGCATGCTGATCAAATACAAGGCTTTTTTTATATCCCTGTGGATAATGTCTATGCTAGCAAAACCATGATTGATCAGGACCAGTTATTACAGCGAGTTGATCATCCTTTAGTCGTTTCTCCCGATGTAGGGGGGGTGGTGAGAGCGCGAGCTATTGCAAAAACTCTAAACGATACCGATTTAGCCATTATCGATAAACGTCGTCCTGGCCCCAACAAAGCTGAGGTGATGCATGTTATTGGTGATGTGCAAGGTCGTCATTGTGTGATTGTTGATGATATTGTTGATACAGCAGGCACTCTGTGCCAGGCAGCCGCTGCATTAAAGGAACGTGGCGCCCAGACAGTTACCGCCTATTGTGTTCATCCTGTACTCTCTGGGGTAGCATTTGATAACCTATCGCATTCAGATATTGACACTTTGGTGGTAACCGATACCATAGCTCTGCGCAAAGAGGCACAAAATTGTGCTAATATAAAGCAGGTTTCATTAGCAAAACTGCTTGCCGAAACCATTAGCCGCATTAACCTAAAGGAGTCGGTTAGTTCAATGTTCAACGATGATTAGAGGTAGAGATCATGTCTGCGACGACAGAATTTAAATTTTCAGCAACCACACGTACCAAGACTGGTTCAGCGAATGCACGACGTTTGCGTCGCGATCAGAAGATTCCGGCGACACTTTACGGCTTTGGCAAAGCCCCTTTAAATCTGGAGCTAGAGCATAAAGCTGTGATGAAACTACTGAGTCATGATGAAGTATTTTCTCAAGTAGTGTCACTAGAGGTAGATGGTCAGGCTGAACCCGTAGTCATTAAAGCCTTGGAGCGTCATCATACCAAGCCTATTATCAACCATATGGATTTTTTCCGCATTAATGCCAATGAAGAAATTACCATGCATATTCCTATTCATTTTGTCGGTGAGCAAGACTCTCCAGGAGTCAAAGCCGGTGGTGTAGTGTCACACGCATTGCAGGACATTGAGATCAGTTGTTTGCCGGCAAAGTTGCCGCAATCCATAGAGGTTGACCTAGCTAATCTTGAGATGGATCATGCACTGCATCTTACTGATGTGATTTTACCGGAAGGCGTGGCGTTAGCCACGGAAATCACCGAAGAGCATAATCCCACCGTTGTCAGTATTCATATGCCACGTGTTGAAGAGGAAAGCGAGGAGTCAGCAGCAGCCGATGACGAAAGTGCTGATACAGCCAGTGAGCAACCATCAACAGCCGATAGTGAGGGTGAGGCGCCAGCCAAGGAAGGGTAGAGCTTGTCCGCTATTCAGTTAATCGTTGGCCTAGGTAATCCAGGAGCTGAGTATGCAGCAACGCGGCATAATGCAGGGGCCTGGTTTGTTGATGCATTAGCGTCACAGTACCATGAGAGCCTGCGTGTTGAGGATAAGTTCCATGGTTTATTTGCTCGTATTAGCATTAAAACGCAGCGCTGTTTTTTGGTAATCCCAACCACTTATATGAATGACTCAGGTGTTGCTGTCGCGGCGCTTGCTAAATTTTACAAGCTAGCTATTTCTTCTATTTTGGTGGTTCATGATGAGTTAGATTTTGCACCTGGGCAGATTCGTTGTAAAGTCGGCGGTGGTCATGGTGGTCATAATGGTTTACGCAGTATTATGCAGCATTTACATAGCCGTGATTTTTTGCGCTTGCGCATTGGTGTTGGTCACCCAGGGCATAAAGATAAAGTAACGCCATTTGTGCTCAGTCGTCCTTCATCATCTGACCGAACCGCCATTGAGCAAGCAATTACACAGGGCTTGGCAATTATCGATGACATAGTGACAGGAAACATGGATAAAGCCACCCGCTACTTACATGGTTAATCATTTTAAGAGGAATGAGTAATGGGATTTAAATGTGGAATCGTCGGTTTACCCAACGTCGGTAAGTCCACCCTATTTAATGCACTCACGAGTGCTGGCATTGCCGCTTCCAACTTTCCCTTTTGCACCATTGAGCCAAACGTTGGTAATGTTCCCGTTCCTGATCCACGCCTAGCGCAGATTGCTAAATTAGCTAAGTCCAAACAAGTAATTCCCACCAGCGTACAGTTTGTTGATATTGCCGGTTTAGTGCAAGGTGCAGCGCAAGGTGAAGGGCTGGGTAATCAATTTCTTGCTAATATTCGTGAAACCCATGCGATTGCCCACGTAGTACGTTGTTTTGAGGATGATAATATCACCCACGTTGCTGGAAAAGTCGATCCTATAGCAGATATTGAGGTTATTCATACCGAGTTAGCTTTAGCCGACTTAGAAATGCTAGAAAAAATCATCGTTAAAGTACAAAAAGAGGCAAAACGCGGCGATAAAACCGCAATAAAACAGTTAAGCGTGTTAGAGCAAGCAAAAAATACCTTAGATCAAGGCTTGCCGTTAAGAAGCTTGCTGCATGACGCGTCAATACAAGAAGTATTATCGCCTTATCAGTGGTTAACGACTAAGCCAACCTTGTATATTGCCAATGTTGATGATCAAGCTGCGGATGATAATGCCTATTTTACCCAGGTAAAACACTATGCTGAGCAGCAAGGGTCAAAAGTCGTTGCCATTTGTGCGGCTATTGAAGCAGAAATTGCTGAATTACCCGCAGAGGAGCAGCAGGAATTTTTAGCCAGCCTAGGATTAGCCGAGCCTGGATTGCATCGCGTTATCCGTGCTGGTTATGATTTGTTGGGTTTAAGCACTTTTTTTACCGCCGGTGTTAAAGAAACACGCGCTTGGACAGTCAAGCAAGGCAGTGCTGCGCCACAAGCGGCTGCGGTGATACATACTGATTTTGAAAAAGGTTTTATTCGTGCGCAAGTCATTAGCTTTGAAGATTATATTCAGTGTCAAGGTGAACAAGGTGCTAAAGAAGCCGGTAAATGTCGTATGGAAGGCAAGCAGTACATTATTCAAGACGGTGATGTCGTATTATTCTTTTTTAATGTTTAATAGCTCATAACGTCAGCTCGTGCAGCGTCGGCTGCGGTGCGGGCAGGCTAAGAGAGAACCATTAGGCTGGCGCAACCTGAGCAGCGCTGTCCAGACACGGGTAATCAGACACGAAGTCTGATTAAGCCGCGCGTGAGTCAGGAAATGAGCCGCGGCGACCGTGGCGGGACAAGCAGCGCAAGGTGAGCACAGCTGGTGATCTCTTAGCCTGCCCGCACCGCAGCCGACGCTGCACGAGCTGACGTCAATGGTATTGGCAGTGATTGTTACGTTATGGTGTCTTGTATTGCCTGTAGGCGCAATTGATGTAGTTTTTCGCCAAAGGCTTTGCCAGTCAAGCCAGCGCTTGCCAACGAGCGAGTATCAACCGTTTTGATAGCGGTTAGACAGCGTTTAATTATAGGCTTATTTTGACCGCCATAACAGAAGTCAGCCACACTGATAAAAGCTATAAAGCGTTTCTCACGTCGTATAGCATCGGTTTTTTCAATAAAACCGAGTAAGGCTTCGGCATCGTTTACGTTTAAACTTTTAAAAGCATTGCCATATTGAATAATCAATTGTGCCAACTCATAACATTCTTTAGGAAGTCGGTATTGACCGTGCAGTGTTCTTAGCTCCTTAAGTGTTAAATCATGGCTTAATACGGCAAAACGTTGCACCACAGTAAAGTTTTTAGGCACTTTTTGTAACAACGCAATGCCATTACCTTTAATTTGCAGCATAGCAAAAAGCTTCTCTAGTGCACCGCAAGCAAATAACACCTCAAAAAATCGCTGTGGCTGAGTGTAGCCCAGTGCGCGATAGCACTCCTGCCATACTCGCTCACTGACCAAGGCATCGACTTCACCTTTGGCAACCATGCTTTGCATTAAGACTAAGGTATCGGGATGAATAGTAAAGTCGGTAAAACGACAGGCAAAACGCGCTAGACGTAAAATTCGCACAGGGTCTTCGGCAAATGCCGCTGAGACATGTCGAAACAACTTGTTTTTCAGATCATCTTGCCCGTGATAGGGATCAATCAGCACGCCATGATCGTCTTGCGCCATTGCGTTAATGGTTAAGTCGCGTCTGGCCAAGTCTTCTTCTAAACTCACACTGGGCGCCGTATAAAAAGTAAAACCTTGGTAACCCTTGCTGACCTTGCGTTCAGTGCGTGCTAGCGCATATTCTTCCTGAGTTTTAGGGTGTAGAAATACTGGAAATTCCTTGCCTACAGCGCGAAAACCTTGTTGTATCATGGCTTCAGGAGTTGCGCCCACCACCACCCAGTCGCGTTCCTTGACGTCAAGACCTAGCAGTTGATCTCTTACGGCGCCGCCAACTAAATAAATTTTCAATTGTCTTCTCTCCCCAGCACGTTATACTAGGCAACATGTGCAGTGTATTGTAGCGGATAGTGAACCCATGAAACAGTCGTCTATTAAATGGCAGTACGTCTTGCCGCAGCGTTTATTGTCTCGTTTTCTAGGCAGTTTGGCAAATTGCCGTATTGCTTGGTTCAAGAACCGCTTGATTTCTTATTTTATTCGCTATTTTAAGGTGGATTTGCAAGAAGCCGTGACTCAGGACTATCGTCAATTCCCCGATTTTAATAGCTTTTTTACTCGCCCATTGCAGCATGATGCACGACCTATTGGTCAAGGCCTAGTCTCTCCAGTTGATGGTATAGTGAGTGCGGTTGGCACGATTGCACAAGAGCAAATTTTCCAAGCAAAGAATCATGATTATTCCTTGTCGGCTTTGTTAGCCAATGCACCGTTGGTAAAGCATTTTATTAACGGTGATTTTTTAACGGCTTATTTGGCCCCTAGAGATTATCATCGCATTCACATGCCTTTGTCGGGCCGCTTGTTAAGCATGCGGTATTTACCTGGGCGTTTATTCAGTGTCAATGAAAATACCACGGCTCAGGTTGATGGATTATTTGCTCGTAATGAACGAGTAGTCTGTCATTTTGAATCCGAGCAAGGCGATTTTGTGTTGGTTGCGGTGGGGGCGATGGTAGTTGCTAGTATTGTAATGAATTGGCATGGTGTGGTCAATGGAGAAAAAAAACCGCAGTTGCGTTATTGGGATTATCGCGGACAATCTATTTATTTTAATAAAGGCGATGAGATTGGGCATTTTAAATTGGGTTCTACGGTTATTTTGTTGTTTCAAGCAGGGCGGTTTATCTGGCATTGCGATTTAACCAGCAAATCCCGTTTGCAGATGGGGCAATCAGTGGCGATTGCTAAGTTGTAGCCAGTGTACCTGTAAATAATGTCAGTTCGATGATGAATACCTGAAAATAGTTATTTTCATGTGCAAATCTGCCTATTGTCGCTTATTTTTACGCAACACGCTGTTAATACATCCCTGTAAGCTCGGGCGCCGCATCCTGCGGCTAACGGTTGCTTTAAAAATAAGCGACAATAGGCAGATAGCTACTTGAAATTAAAAGAAATAACTGTCGTTAAATAAGCTGAGGCTCATTATACCTGACGTGCTAAGTTAGCTTGTCAGATTTATGATGCCAAAAAACAAGTGCTGTGACTTGCTATACGTTGTTTGTAAAACTCATTACATCACCAATATTATCCTTACCACACATCACCATCAGCAAGCGGTCAATCCCCAAAGCAATGCCAGCACAGTTTGGCAGACCATGCTCCAATGCTGCCAGTAAATCCGTGTCCATTTCCATGTAGGGTAACTGCTGTTGCTGTCGGTATAGTTGATCCTGAGCAAAGCGCTGCTGCTGTTCTGTGGCATCATTTAGCTCGTAAAAACCATTCGCTAATTCTATACCGTGAATATACACTTCAAAACGCTGTGCCACGCGTTTATCATGTGGGGAAATGCGTGCCAGTGCTGCTTGGCTACTAGGATAGTCGTAAATAAATACCGGACACTCTCGCCCTAACTGCGGTTCAATGTGTCGATTCATTAATAGCGATAAGGCTGTGTCTTTGTCAGTGATATCGATATTGTCTTGTAATCGTGTTAAGCAATCTGTCAGCGAGCATGTGAGGGGATCAATCCCTAAGTACTGTTGAAAAATAGCTTGATAAGAATGACGTTCAGCCGCTTTGCAGTTTATCAACCTTTGCAGCAAAACATCAGTTTCATCCATGAGTTGATGATGGTCGTAGTCGATTCGATACCACTCTAGCAGGGTGAATTCAGGATGATGTTTGCTGCCACACTCTTCTTGGCGAAAGGCTTTGCAGATTTGAAAAATTGATTGCCGATAAGCCGCTAACAGACGCTTCATCGCGTATTCCGGCGAAGTTTGCAAAAAGCCATCCCCTGCACCTAGAGTTTCTGTGTGAATATCCGTGACGCCATAGCGAGCCAGTAGCGGCGTTTCCACCTCTAATACGCCACGGGCTGAAAAAAAATCACGGATATTGCGGTACAATTTAGCGCGAGCATGCAGTGCATCCCAGCTCGCGCTAGGACGCCAAGTGGTCTTATTCTTTGGCGCGAGAGACATACTCGCCTGTGCGTGTATCGATTTTAATGACTTCGCCCTGATTGATAAACAACGGTACTCTTACAATCGCTCCCGTCTCCAAAGTTGCCGGTTTGCTGCCGCCGGTTGCTGTGTCGCCACGAACCCCTGGGTCGGTTTCGGTAATGGTTAAGGTTACAAAATTGGGCGCTTCCACACTTAACGGGGTGCCGTTATACATAATCACTGTGCAAATGTCTTGTTCTTTCAGCCACTGCTTGCTTTGCCCAACCGCTGCACTTGAGGCAGCATGTTGTTCAAAGGTATCAGGCGCCATAAAGTGCCAAAACTCACCATCATTATATAAGTACTGCATATTGGTTTCGCTGACATCAGCCGCTGGTAAGCTTTCACCTGATTTAAAGGTTTTTTCCAGGACGCGCCCTGTTTTCAAGTTACGCAGTTTAACGCGATTAAAAGCCTGACCTTTGCCTGGTTTAACAAACTCATTCTCAATAATGCTGCAAGGCTCATTATCCAGCATCACTTTCAAGCCGCCGCGGAATTCATTGGTGCTGTAGCTGCTCATTTTTTGCCTCTTGATTGCGAATTGCTTTGATAGCATAGTGGATAGCACGCAGGGTGTCTACACAGAGGCAAGATTCCATCATGAACAAATTGACCATTTGGCGTATTGCTTTGGCAGTACCCGTGGCGGCTTATTTTGATTACCTGCCTTGTCACGCCAGTGCCCCTCCCCAAGCGGGTTGCCGTGTTAAGGTTCCCTTTGGCACACGCAGTCTGATAGGTGTGTTTTTGCAAGTGGTTCATGAAACCCCTTGGGATAACGATAAATTAAAAAGTGTAACGTCGGTATTAGATGAGCAACCACTATTGGATGCCATATTATTGCAACTTTGTTATTGGGCCAGTGATTATTATCATAGCCCATTAGGGGAAGTCGTTGTCAGTAGCTTGCCCAAAGCTTTGCGTGCTGGTAAGGCATTACCACCTGCTATTAAAAAAGCCTCTGCTACTGTACTTAATAGCGAAGAGCCGTTATCACTTAACAGCCATCAAGCGGCCGCTTTACAGGCGATTGTCTCGCAAGCCCATTTTCAAGTATCGCTATTAGCCGGTGTCACCGGCAGTGGTAAGACCGAGGTGTATTTGCAAGCCATTGCTGCAGTGTTAAAACGCGGTAAAACCGCTTTAGTATTAGTACCAGAAATTAATTTAACACCACAAACCGTAGCGCGTTTTGAAAAACGTTTTACTGCGGCAACAGCGGTAATTCATTCTCGACTCACTGAAGCTAAGCGAGTGAAAACCTGGGCGCAGATTTATCATGATCAAGTGGATATTGTCATTGGGACTCGCTCAGCGATTTTCTCTCCCATTAAGCGCCTGGGTATTATTGTGGTTGATGAAGAACATGATGCCTCTTTTAAAAGTCAACATAATTTACGCTACTCGGCGCGTGATTTAGCCATTATCAGGGCGCAGTTTGAGGATGTACCCATTGTGTTAGGCAGTGCAACACCTTGCTTGGAGACCTACTACAATGCCATACGGGGGCGCTATCAGCATTTATCGTTACCCGTGCGTGCGGCTAATGCAACACTACCGACTACTACCTTAGTTAATTTGTGCCAGCAAAGTTTGCGTGCCGGTTTAAGCCAGACCTTAATCGCTGCGATTAAAAAGCAGCTTGAAGCCAATAAACAAGTGCTGTTATTTTTAAACCGTCGTGGCTATGCGCCTAGCTTGATCTGTCACCACTGCGGTCATATGGTAGAGTGCCAGCGTTGTGATGCGAAAATGACTTTACATAAACATCCTGAGCGGCTGGTCTGCCATCATTGTGATACACATATAAAACCCATGCGTATTTGCCCCAAGTGTCAGCAAGTGGATTTAATCCCTGTTGGCCAAGGCACTGAAAAAATAGAACAAACACTATGCGAGCTATTTCCTCATTATTCTGTGTTGCGGGTTGATCGAGATACCAGTGCAACTCCCAAGCAATTGCAACAAAAGCTTGAGCAAATTTATTCAGGGGCAGCTCATATTCTAGTGGGTACACAAATGTTGGCAAAAGGTCATCATTTTCCTCAATTGGGCTTAAGTGCTATACTCGATGTTGATAGTGGTTTTTTTAGTTTAGACTTTCGTGCTATTGAGCGTTTGGCACAATTGATTGTGCAAGTATCCGGTCGTGCAGGGCGAGGTGAGTTGGCTGGCGAAGTGATTTTGCAAACTTACCAACCGCAACATCCTCATTTGCAGTTATTATTAAAAGAGGGTTATATGGCACTGATGCAGGCGCTATTAAAAGAACGCAAAAGCAGTACGTTGCCGCCTTTTTCGTTTCAAGCCATGATTTGGGCTAAAGCCGGTAAGCCGGAATTACCTATTGCTTTTTTAGAGCAGGCTAAGCGTGTTTGTCGGCAAGGGCGTATTAATGTGTTTGGCCCTATTCCTGCTGCGCTTGAACGTCGCGCTGGTCAATTTCGTCAGTGTTTACTGTTGCAGTCTGCTTCGCGTGTGACATTAAAAGCAGTATTGCAGGATTTACAACAACAGATACAGGCTAGCAAGCTAGCGACTCGTGTGCGTTGGGCCATTGATGTTGATCCTTTGCAGATTTGTTAGCTTTGCCATTAACGTCAGTTTAACAAGAGTTACGTTTAAATTTAAGCAGTTATACTGCGCCGCTTAAGTTAATGCCCAAACTATCATTACCATTTAATTAATTGTTTACGTTAACTATTTTCCTAGTTTTTTTGTGCTAAACTACTTTCCTAGTAGTAACTCGAGTTCGGAGTTTTTTGACAAGAATGCTTGACATATTACTTAGTAAATGGACTATAAAGACCGATGAATGATGATTCTTGAAGCAAGCGTATGCCGCAGGAGCGGCATCCGAGCTTACAGGGATGTATTTACAGCGTCTTGCTTCAAGAATCATCATTCATCGGTCAATTAACCTTTTGATTTATAAAAACATAAACTCCGAACTCGGGTTAGTAGTAATTTTGTAACAGGAGATCAGCCATGAAGCTTAAGGTTTTTTTAGTTATTTGTTTAGCATTATTATTCACGTCATTAAAAATTTTCGCTATTGCCGTTCCGGTATTAAGTGATCCTGCTACAGTGATTCGTGTATCAGAGCAGTCACCCACGTTT
>CAZSHR010000061.1:0-10250 GCA_964606725.1 uncultured Coxiella sp. | reverse complement strand
TAGTGAGTTTGCTTGGATCGTCTAAAGTTGGGGTGACAAAATAAATATTTAAGATACAGTCTTTATTTTCACACTGTGGTAATGATGTTGCTGGCTTGCTGTTTTGAATATAATCAGAGCTGTTGCCGACAAAAATGCTAAAGGTATTATTTAAATCTTGAATTAACTGCACAGCCTGATCATAGTTAACCTGCATGCCTATCATAAAGTAGTGTAGATTAGCCGATGTGCTATCATCATCAATGGTTGATTCTTCAAAACCTACTACGGAATATTTACCATCTGTCATTAAGTTGGTGGTCAAATAACCGTAATCAACACTATTCTGCGTCACTCGTTTTTCTATCCGTGAACTCGGTATGGGAACAGACTCTAGCAAACTAATTGCAATATAGCCATCATTGGCAAAAGGGCTGTAACCTACCGATTCTATAGCGGTTTGATTGAGTAGTGGGGCATAGTTTTGTGCAACATTGATGATATCACTCTCAACGGTTTGCACATTAGTTTTGTCATGATAAGTGTTGATCATCTCATAGGAAGCAATACTGATGGTAATAATTAGAATAACGGCTAACAGTACATCCAGTAGTGCAAAGCCACATTGTTTGTGATAATTCATTAATAATCTCCTAGATCAATCGATACAGTAACACTGGCGTCGTTATTATTAGTACAGCTCTTAACATAGTCATTTACGGCATTACAAATTTGATTTTTAGCGCCGTCGCTGTTTTCACTCACAGGAACATTAGCAGTGAAGGTTGTTGCGCTGATGTCAGTGAAACTGAGTTTTCCATAAGGGCTGGTCATGGCTGAAACGCTGCCATTACTAACAATAAAACGGTTTTTTGGCAGACGATTTGAAGCATAAAAGCTGTTAATTAAATCATTTTCTGTTTTGATTGTACTACTTAGGTTGGCATTGTATAGGTCTGAATAAATACTTGCCATAGAAATAATTTGGTTGCTAGTGCGGCTATTTTTTTGTTGTGTAGTCACATAGTTGTAAATATAATAAGTACTGGCTAAGCCGAAAGACATAGCGATAATGGCCAGCAACACTTCCAATAGAGCCATTCCAGATTGATGCTTGATTGTTTTTATACGTAACATGTTTGTTAGCCTAATTAATTGCTTGGAACATATTTTCCTTTTGGGAAAAAGATGTTGATTGAGTAGGTTGCTGTGCTGTCAAAGGTGTAGCTACTATTATATGGCTGAGTCCACACATAAACATCAGCCCATTTTTGCATATGCGAACACAGTTCTGCTGCAATATTTCCTGGGACAGTAAGTGCCCTAATCTGAGACCAGCTTCTGTCTTGTGCATCATATAAATAGTTGATTTGACCAAATGGTGCGGTAATATTATCGCCAGCACTGGGCCAGATTTCTGTAGAAATAGCTCCATTATTAAATAATTCACTTTTGCTGGGTTGTTGTAAACTAGTAAATGCCATTTGGTTTGCAGCATTATAAACTTGTGATATAAGGTTTTCTTCAGCGCTTAACTTACTGTGTAGTGTTGAGTTTTGATAAAGTTTATAAATACCAAAGGAAGCAATTGCTATAATGACAATTGCGAGTAACACTTCTAGCAAAGCAAAGCCTGATTGTTGATTATTTTTTCTCAATGTTAACATACCTTATCTTACCTTACTTAATCTTAATGCAGTAATGGGCATACAAGATGCCCATTACCATTAGTGCGATTAATTACTACTGTCTTCTGGCTTATTTCCTTGTGGAAAGTAAACCGTAATATCAAAGTTTTCTTCTGCGGTTAAATTAGTTGAAGCAGCATCATAAGGCGTTTCACCAATATAGACATCACCCCAGCTTTGCATGTGTGCAGCAAATTCACCAGCAACGCTGCTAGGAATATTACTAGCTGTAATAGAAGACCAAGTCTGCTTATCGGTATCATAGCCATAGGTAACTGGACCGAAAGCACCATTTAATGGGTCACTGGATTTTGGCCACACATCGGTGGGAAACGCACCGCTGTTAAAGAGTTCAGTTGTTGTAGGTTGTAATGAGTTGCTAAATGACATCTGTGTTGCTGCATTGTAGATTTGTGAGACTAAGTCTTCTTCAGCACTTAGCTTGCTGTTAATGCTGGCTGAGTTATAAAGCTTATAGATGCCAAAAGAAGCAATCGCAATAATAACTATCGCGAGTAAGACTTCTAACATGGCGAAGCCACGGTGTTGTTTATGATTTTGTACTAATTGCATTATTTTACCTGCTCTTTACGGTTAGTGTGGCGAACACCTTGTGGTGTTCGCCTGGTTTAGCTTATCAACAGATCAAATTATCCTGTATAAGCCCCTCTAGGGAAATATAAGGTGAAGGTATACAAGTCACTAGAGCTAAAAGTTGAACTGCTAGTGTACTCGGTACTATCACCGCCACTAGAAATATAATACACATTACCCCAATCTTTCATGTGTGAGGCAAGTTTTTTAGCAACGCTGCCTGGAACATTGATAGCCTTGATACTGGCATAAGTATCATGGCCTGTGTAAGTAATGTCCCCAAAAGCGCCTGGAAAGACACCATCATTCTTTGGATAGACATCGGTTGAAAAAGCACCACTGTCGAAGAGTTCTTCTGCAGTGGGTTGGCTTCCATTCATAGATGCCAATTGGGTGGCTTCATTGTAGATTTGCGATATGACATCTTCTTCACTGCTGAGCTTGCTGCTGGCAGATGAAGCATCATAGAGTTTGTAGACACCAAATGAAGCGATAGCGATGATTACAATCGCTAGTACAACTTCTAACATCGCAAAGCCCGATTGTTTTTTGTATTTTGTTATGGTTTTCATTGTCTTACCTATTGTTTTTTATTTGTGTAAAAGAAGGGTAAGTAACTATTAACTCACCCTATCTTTTCGCCCTAATTAACCTGCTAGGCCTCGTGGAAAGTTTAGCGTTACTGTGTACAAGGTACCTGAATCATAGCTGGAACTGCTTGTTGGATAAGCATCTCCATCGACTTCAACATCACCCCAATCTTTCATGTGAGCAGCCAGTTGATTTACTACACTACCTGGAACGTTGCTGGCTTCAATCGTTGAATAAGTTCCATTGGTATCACTGGAATAAGTGATGTTACCAAATGCCCCAATAAAAGCGGTGCTAGTGGTCGTACCTGTGCCTGATGTGGTGTACATATCAGAAGGAAATGCACCACTATTAATCAGTGTATCCAAATCTGGTTGCTGTGAATTCAATGAAGCAAGTTGTGTGGCTTCATTGTAAATTTGCGAAATCACATTTTCTTCACTGCTGAGTTTGCTGTTAGTCGATGAGGAATCATAGAGCTTGTAAACTCCAAATGATGCAATGGCAATAATCACAATTGCCAGCACAACCTCTAACATAGCAAAGCCTTGTTGTTTTCTTGTTAAGTTCATAATACTAACCTCTCTTTTTTTACTTATAATTTATCATGTTTAAGCAGAAACTGCCGATTGCATGCCATACATTGCCAACACAATCCATCCAATAATGCCGGTTACAAATGCCATCATACAATACCCCAATACTTTTCCTCGCCTAACAATCATTTGCTTTTGCTCATTGAGGTTATTGTCTGCGATATATTGTATTCCTTGTTCCAGTCGATTCGTGACCGCAAACACGGATAGACTGACTAAGGTAATACTATCGAATAAACCAATATCGATGGCATCACCAAAATTACTGCCGCTCATTAAGCGATTTTTAACCTTTTTTAAATAGCGTTTTAAATAAGGTGAAGAAATCGGTTGTAGTTGCAAAATTGCTGAGTTAAAACTTGAACCTAGCTTGATTGATGATGACAGTGCAATTAAAAAGGATGTTGCTGTATACGCTTTATAAATATTCCAAGGGGGTAGCTTATCTAATATGGTTCTTACGCCGTAAGCTGGCAAATTAGCCAGTGACCAAACGGTAAGAATAATTGCGCTTAGTGACAATACCGTGATAAGTGTCGAATTTTGTGTTACTGCATTTGCTAACAAGTATAAATTATACGACATTGGTGGCCATTTGTCAACTGAAACCAGTTTTGCCATATTAGGGATAATATAAAACGACAGCATGGCAATAGCACCAATAGAGAGAAAAAACATCATAATAGGATAGCTTAATGAAGACAATAATGCACTTTTAATCCCGAGATTATGTTCGGCATGTTGTGTCACAATTTTTAATGCTCTAGGAATGTCTTGGTGTGAGGCTTTAATCAAAGCATATTCTTGGCTGGGTAGCCAGCGGCGAATTGAGTGATGAAACGGCATTCCAGCTTTCATTAAATTAAGAATGTCGGTGATAATCGCATTGATAGGGTTGTCTTTTTGCTTGATTTGCTCAAATTTCTTTTTAATTTGAGTGAGTGCCATCTGAATGGATACACCATTAGCTGTCATGGTATTGAGCATGCGATAGAACTCAATACGTTTTTTGGCATTGAAATAGCCATGGCGCAAATAGAGCCGTTTTAATGAAAACATGCGCTCTGATTTTTTCAGTTTGATGTCAGCAATTAATTGGTCTCTCATGATTAGTTTCCTTCAAGAACTGTGGTAATTAAACCACACTTGTTTTCTACAGAATGTGGGTCGATGCTACCAGCTAGCATTTTTTCAATGGCATGTTCTAGAACAGTTTTTCCACCGCGATCACGCCAATGGCGAATACCTTTTTCATATTCATTATTACGAAAATGTTGTAACAAAATTGGGTCTGGTTCAACCATTTCAGCTAGTACTGTGCGTCCAACAAAACCGTGGCGGCATTGGTTACAGCCTTCAGTATTGGCAAAATAAATGCTTTCTTTGATTTCATCAATGCTCATTTGGTGACGATAGGTTTCTTGTGAGAATACTTCATCCAGCCTGTCAATCAGTTCTTGTGTTTTTACATCATTGTGACTGGCTGCTTTTTCAACTAATGGAATTCGACAATGTTCACATAATACCGGAGCTAAAGTCTGGTACACCAAAAGCGAGATGAAGCCAGGAGAAGTAACGACATGGCGATCAAATCCAAGCTGAATAATTCGGTCAAAAATTGCCAGTGCAGAAGCAGCATGAACCGTAGTAAATACTTGGTGACCGGATAGTACCGCTGATGAGAGTAATTGACTGGATTTTTGGTCTCTGACCTCACCCACCATTAATACATCAGGGTCACAACGCATGGCGACTTTAATTGCTTTGACAAAAGGGTCTTCATCGCCTTTATGTAACTCTGATTTGGAACTTAAGTTAATTTGGTTAGCACCTGGGATGGTATATTCAGGTGGGTCTTCAGTAGTTAATACTTTTTTAGTGCCTTGACTATTTTGATAAACTTCAGCTAACAAGGTTGAGAGTGTGGTTGATTTACCCGAACCGGTTGTTCCTGAAATAATGGTGGCGCCAGAAGGCTTGATTTGTGCTTTTTGTAATAATTTACTTTGCTCTTCGCTGTATCCTAAGTCTTGTAGACCGAGTGATAATTGGTTATCAATAGGTAGAATACGCATAACAATAGTCAATGAACTAGGGTAACAAGGCGCTGTTTGTAGACGAATACGATAATGCTGTTTGATACCATTTATTTCGACATGGCGATCTAGCAAAGCGTTTTGCATCTCTTCAACATTAAACTGGGTATCTTTGGAACCTTCCTCAGCAGCAACGTTGTAGACATAGTTGATAAGACGGTAAATCGTTCGAGTATCCATTTGTGATACAGTATAGAGTAGGCCATGAATACGAAAACGAATATCTGCTTTATTTTGGAAAATTTCAAAGTGAACATCCGAAGCGCCAGCTACGATGGCATCGGTTAAAATTTCTAGGAATCGTTTATCAAGGTCAGTATCATTTTGACGCTCGATATTAGTGTCAAACTCAATTTGATCACGAAAAATAGTAATCAGGTTGTTGTCAACATGATAGATAGACAGTTCTCTTCCAGGGAAGTAACATGCTTTCAAGGTGTGAATACGGTTTTTAATGGTATTATCTGCATCTTTGTCGATTAGGCAGTAAATTCTACCATTGAAGGTTTCACCAATAACAAAATTTTCTTTTTCTTGTTCTGTCAATTCATTCTCAAGTAATAATCTTACTACTTTAGGTAACTGATCAGCAGATTTTAAATATTGAATCTTCATAACATTAATCTTTACTAAAAGGGGCGTTTAAACTGGCTTTGTTCTTCTCGTCATAAAGCTTGACTTTTTTGGGAGTGATTTGTGCAATGCTGTAGCGCTCATCAATTTTATCACCAGCTTGTACGTCAATAATGGTGTTATTATCGAATTTTAATGAGGCTTTTAAATGATTATCAACCCCATAAATTCGCAGTACAATAAAGTCGGTTTGCATTTTTTCAGCTTCTTTTTTAAGGCTTTTTAGCTGATTTTCCATCTTAAGTGATTGAATTTCTTTGCCTGCCGCTTCAATGCTGCGATCCAGTGACTCAAGGTGACCAAAGGTTTTTTCATCACTTTGGCTAGTTTCATCAGCCGCATAAGCGATTGAGCCACCTAATAGGGCGCTAGATAATAGACTGAAGGTTATTATATTCTTAATCATAAATTTCACCTTTTATTTTCCACGAGATTTTATTATTTTTAATATCAATAGCTATGTTATTAACGGTTGTAGTTGGAAAACGTTTCATTAAAATTTCAATTTTTCTCAACTCCCATAAACCTTCTCCAGAAAGTTCGTAATTTGATGTCATAAACCCATAACTCTGTTTTTTAATTCTCGATGTTTGAAAGCTAAGCTGCTTGTTTTGCGCAGAAGCAATAAATTTATAGCGCTGTTCTGGTTCTTTATTAGCAAGCATCTTCTTAATTAATTTTATCTCTGATTGAGAAGGTTGGATATTGCTAGTTGCTTTGCCAAACTCTAGTGTTTTGCTGCCATTATTATTATCTGGTGCAATTTTTTGATTGATAGCATTGTCTTGATAGGCTGTTCTGAAAGATAAAATATCACCAAAATTTGTTCTACTAAGTTTCAGTTCTAACTGATTGTTTTTCTTGCTTTGATAATCAATATGAGTAATTTTCCAACCACAAGATTGCATGTTCAAATGGTTGAGCAAGTTTAAAGCTTGATGGATCGCTTTAGGACCATGTGTTGTAAATATTTGTGTTTCAAGATTTTTTAGATACCGTGCTTTTTGCATTGCTTGGCGTTGTCTTTCTTGTTGCATTTTTAATTGCTGTGCTTTTTCTCTTGCAGCAGCATTTTGTGAAGAGTAAAGGTAAGCAATGCCTGCAATCGATAGTAGCAAAATGCTAGAGATCACAATTAAACGTTTGATTTTTTTGCGATAGCTTTGTAACCAAATGATTTTATAAGTATTATAGTATTTTTTAGACTCTGATAAAATATCGGTTAAACTGATAGCTTCTAAGTTGGGAAAAAACTCTTGTGCTTGTTGTGTTGCGTAGGCGAAGGTATCTGCGCTCAGATTATCATCACTGAATGTCTCTTGTGCAAGCGCAATAATTTTTTTGGCATTCTTTTCGTCACAGATGTAGTCGCCGGCAGTACTGCCATTTAGGTCTAATTCATTCCAGACCTTGTGATCTTTGATAATACAAATCCAGTAGTTATTGTTTTGCATTTTATGAGCTAAGATAAGATTCTCATACTTCTCACTCAAAATTCCAGCAAGGCTAATGCTTTTTTCATAATCATGATTGGTTAATACTGCTGAGCGGTAAGCGCTTTTTGCGTGCTGATCAATTTTGTTAACAAAGCCGTAACTTAAATTTTCCCTGTCCTTGAGATAATCAATTTCATCACGTGATGCAATCAACCATCTCAAGCCCAGTGCAAATTGTTGGTTAAAACGTTTAATCTTTATTAACATAATCGTGTTTCTTCTTATTTACTTATAATATAAGGGGTAACCACGACAACGGTAGTACTCTTAGCATGTCCAGTGGCTTTGGAGCCTCCCAATGCCCAATACTCAGGGTTGCCTAATGAGTTGGTGTTACTATTAACACTGTCGTCTTGGAAGCCAGCAATTAATATTGTTTGCCCACTTCTTAAAATCATATTCTCAAAAAAGCTCTTGGTATGAATCGTTGGCAGTTGGATTTGCTGTGAACTGCTATCCGTGCCATCGCTGCTTGGATTCACTGAGAACGTTTCAAGATTCACCAGGCGTGAGATTTGCAGATTCAGAGAAATCAGTATTTGATTGTTGGACGAAATACGCGGGGTTACCGTCATATTATATCCGGTGGTAATAGTACCAGGTTCCATGCTGACCGTAGTACCTGCATCAGTCGTAGTTGTAGTAGAGATAGAGCGTAAGTAATTTTGCTGTATCGAATTTTGAATAGGAGCAGGCTGACCGCTAATAGTGTAAACTGTGGTGCCGGTTGTTTGGCTGGTTTTACCAATTTGATTCAGTGCGCTCAACACAACTTGATGATCACCACCATCAGAAAAAGTAATGCTATTGACCGCATCACCTGTTGCCTGTGCAGCACTGCTGCTAGTCCATTGTACGGTACCATCGAGTGCATCAGTAACAGCATTAATATCTAACCCATGCTGTGATGTGTTGTCGGTAGTAACATCATAAACATCCACTCGGATAGCAATTTTTTTATTAGTCTTGTTATTAATTTTTTTAATATATTGACTAATCTCTCGTTGTCGCTGTGGGTTGTCGGTGACAGTCACATAGCCTTCGACAGGGTTGGTATCCATTTTTCCTGCTGGCGAGAGCATATTTTTAATAGTGGTCACCGCAGATTTCCACGCACTGTCTGCTTTGGTGTTGGTGTCCATACTGACACTGGTATTACCATCAGTGGCTGAATCTGAGTCGTCGCTGCTGGTGTCAGTAGAGGAAGAGATATTGCTGCTGACGCTAAAATCACTGATGGGAGCATCTAAGCTATAAACTTTTGTTTCTACTGAGAAAATTTTAACTTTATTGTCTTTATAGGTCCAGAATAATCCAGTTTTGGCGGTAATTTGATCGAGTATTTTTTTAAATTGACCATGATAGCTTTTAGTAGAGAGTAAACTCTTATCCGCTAAGATAATTTTTTTGGCTTCATCGGTTAAACGAATATCCATATCTAACATTCTACCAATATATTCCAGTGTTTGTACGGGTGTTTCACTGTTAGATGTGGTATAGGTGATATTTTTATTAAAAACAGGAGGTAAGACTTCTTTTTTCTCTATTTTAAAAGCATTGCCGGCTAAATACACTTGGTCGCTTTGACTTACCAATGAAGAAGGTTTTTTGATGGTTGTTTTTTTATAAATGCTCTGTGTTTGCTTGATGGCAGCATCAGCAGCAGCGTCATTCTCTTTCATGGTAGCACAACCTGACATGAGGACGGCAATAGAGGTAATAGCAACGGTAGGTTTGATCATTTTTCTCATGATGGTTCTCTTCTTCTTGTGGTTTATCGGCCCAATATGCTTGGACTAAAATCATTGTCTTTAATTAAAATCACATTATTCTTAGTGATAACAGCCTTTAATGCATAACTGCTGTTGGAAATGCTTGATAAAATTTTATTTAAAGGCCCAATTTTATCGGAAAGTTTGCCAATAAATTCATAGCTGTATTTCAGGGGATAGTCATACTCTGACAGCCATTCTATCTGATAACCGGCTTCTGATGCCCATCGTGCTAGGGTGTTTTTTAAGGTATCGCCGCCTCTAACACTATAGACTTGATCTTTAGTGACACTGATGGCTTTTGCAGCATTATGATTAATGGCAACACCAATGCGATGGGTTTTTCGATTGACATAAAAATAATTTTTATCTGATAGTTGTTCAGGTGTTAACTTTTTACCTGCGGTGATAGAATAGGCTATATTAAAATCGTAATGATCTTTGTTAGCAATTTTTAATGCCTGTGATTTCTTGACAAATTCCGATTTTAATTCCACTAAGGTTACTTTTTTCACCTCGATTAGCGGTGTTTTAATAATCGATGTTGTTTTGCTAACTGGCATGGCTATGGCTGGGGTAGCGGGACTGGTTAATTTAGTGTTGATTGCATACGATTGCATGCTAGCAATTTCACTTAGGCTGCCATCTAATTTATACGTCATAGCGGGTGAGGGCAGTGTGCTATCTTGTGCCAATGCATTGCATGATATGCCAAGAGATACTACGCTAGAACTCAAAAGCACAATAATACCTAAAGATTGTTTACGAAAGCTCATGTTTTTTATACCTAATTGTTAACAGAGAT
>CAZSHR010000060.1:7629-10262 GCA_964606725.1 uncultured Coxiella sp. | reverse complement strand
AGGTGGAACAACATCGGTATGGCCTGAAAAAATAAATAATGGTGCACCACTGCCATGCCAAGCATACAAATTACTGACATCACTTGATGGCAGAGACTGTATCGTAAATCCTGATTGCGATAGCAGTTCAGTAATAATCTTCTGACAGTTTTTATCTTCTGGTGTTATGGATTGTTCTGCTATGAGTTTTTTTGTCAGTGTTAAAACATCCATAATTTACTCTATGCGTAATAATTCATTAAGCGAGACTTTGCCGCGTGTTTTTTCATCCACTTGCTTAACAATAATAGCAGCATACCGACTATATTTGCCATCTTGAGCAGGAAGACTGCCAGGAATGACGACTGAACCGGCAGGAACTTTGCCGTAGCTGATCTCTTGGCTGTGACGATTGTAAATGGGTGTGCTTTGCCCAATAAACACTCCCATGGAGATGACACTACCTGTCTCGATAATAACGCCTTCAACAATTTCAGAGCGCGCTCCAATAAAGCAATTATCTTCGATGATGGTTGGGCTGGCTTGTAAGGGTTCTAATACACCCCCAATGCCAACACCACCTGACAAATGGACATTTTTACCGATTTGAGCGCACGAACCCACAGTTGCCCAGGTGTCAACTAGTGTGCCAGAATCAACATAGGCACCGATGTTAACAAAGCTGGGCATTAAAATAGTATTTGCTGCTAAATAGGAGCCTTTGCGTACGGTTGCTGGTGGTACGATACGAATACCTGATTGCTGTAAAGCTTCTGCGGTCCAGTCGGCAAATTTTGCTGGAACTTTATCAAAATATTGGGTATAGCCGTCTTGAGCGACAACGTTATCATGAAGTTTAAAGGAAAGTAGTACGGCTTTTTTCACCCATTCATTGACAATCCATTGGCCTGACTTTTTCTCAGCAACACGTAATTGGCCGTTGTCTAGGAGATTTAAGGTCTTATTCACTGCCTCTTGGATTTCGCGGGGACTGTTTTTTGGGCTAAATTCGGCCCGTTGTTCAAAACCCGTTTCGATAATACCTTGCAAGTCATTCATGATTTTTTCCTCTTACAGTGTGGTTGGTTAGCTTATTGTGCATCACTCATGGTTTTTTTTCTAGCAGATTGATGTCTCTCACGTAATTCAATATCAATATAACGGTCTGTGATGGCACCAGAACTATGGCCTGCGTCATCTCTGACGTGCTCACGTGGGCGAATCTTTACATCGTCTGAGATACCGGTGTGCCTTAGCCAATGCACGGTTGCTTCATTGAGTGTTTCTGCTTCTTCACTGAGGCCATCTTGTTGTAATTGTGCAATGGCTTGGTCAAAGCAATATTGCACAATGCTGCGGATGTGGTTAGTACTTTTAATGGCGCCTGTTCCTTTAGATTTTGGCAGCAAAGCACAGTGGTCAGCCGGTGATGGTAGTGGTGATAAATTTAGAAAACCCCGCCAACGTTTCAGTGCCTTCAACATGGCATCACTTACCGCAATTTGCCGTTCTTTATTGCCTTTGCCCACAGTGGTAAACCACCAATTGCCATCGCCATCACGAGAAAAATCATTCATCAGCGGAGTCCAGCGCTCACTGGCTACTAATTCTGATATTCTAAGGTACATCGAGTAAAGCGCAGACATAATAAAAAGCGTGCGTTCGTGTTGCAAAGGAGCGCGGTTTGCTAAAGTGCTTGCTGTGTTAATAACATATTGCCATTGTAATTCTGATAAGCGTCTGATTTTTGCTTGCCCTTGATTTTTTCGTATAAAGCGACTTTTCTGTCGGATTAGACTGACAGGATTTATGGTAACGTATTCTTCTTGTAACAGATAATTAAAAAAGCTATTAAGAATGGCAAATAATTCTCTTAATGAGCCGTGTGCGAGTTCAAAGCGTTGCTTCTCAAGTATTGATCCTTTGCGTCGTTGTGCTTTAGAGAGGGTGATAATAAAGGGTCGCCACTCTGGGTTAGGGATGCGCCTACCTTCTGCTAGGATAAACCGAGCTGGCTTTGAATGTCCTAGCCAATGCTGTGGTGGATTTTGGCAAAAATCCATATACGCTTCAATGTCATCGCGTTTTAGCGCGGGTAATGATTTGTGGGCAACTAAGGTGCTCCAATGAATTAGGCGTTCGACTTCACGTCGATAAGCATTAAATGTTCCCTGACTGCCTTTGTAAGCGCTGAGAAAATCTATACTATGTTGTATATCTTCATGGCAATACTGTTCATCTAAGTAACAAAAATCCTGTTGTTGGCTGATATACTGCAAGCTGTCAAACAATGCTAAGGGCGGTGTGTTTTGATGGCTCATGGGGTGTGTCTAGGTGTTTTGCTCTTGTCCTTATTATTTTAGCGGGTGTTGGTGGTTAATAGCTAGTTTTGTTTAGATAGCTTGACATTATCGTTAACTTATGTCAAATTGACTTTTAGAAAGTCATTTAGCAGACTTATCATGTTCCAACGTACGATTACTAACACAATCAAAGAGTTTGCAAAGTTTTACGCTGCAATTGCTATTACAGGACCACGGCAGTCAGGTAAGACTACATTAGCTAAGCTATTGTTTTCTCACCTTCCTTATGTTTCTTTAGAAGATATTGATTTGCGTAATCAGGCTAAAAATGACCCACGAGGCTTTCTGCTT
>CAZSHR010000060.1:7074-7619 GCA_964606725.1 uncultured Coxiella sp. | reverse complement strand
CAATTTTTGATGAGGTGCAGCACGTTCCAGAAATCTTCTCCTATTTGCAAACCATAATTGATGCTTCAGAGAATAAAGGGCGTTATATACTAACAGGATCACAAAATTTTGCATTGAACCAGTATATCACCCAGTCACTTGCTGGGCGTATTGGTGTGTGTACGCTATTACCTTTGAGTCTTTCTGAGTTATCTAGCCATATTAGCGCTAATGTTATGTCTAGTATTATTATGGGAGGCTATCCCGCGTTGCATCAATTAGCTGTGCCATCTAGTATTTTCTACCCTAATTACATTCAAACTTATGTTGACCGCGATGTGAGGCAGATAAAAAACATTTCGAATTACACGTTATTTCATAATTTTTTAAAGCTTTGTGCAGGTAGGGTAGGGCAATTAATTAATTTTAGTGATTTAGCGAGAGATGCAGGGGTTGCAACAACAACGGCTCGTGCTTGGTTAAGTATTCTAAATGCAAGTTATATTGTATTTTCACTACCGCCATTTTATCATAATTTTAATAAGAGCATTACCAAAATGTCTAAG
>CAZSHR010000060.1:0-7064 GCA_964606725.1 uncultured Coxiella sp. | reverse complement strand
TCTAAGCTCTATTTTTATGATACAGGCCTTGCTTGTGCCTTATTAGGTATTGAAAGTGCTGATCAATTGAGTCAACATTATTTTAAAGGGGCGCTTTTTGAGAATTTGGTGGTGTTAGAAGTATTGAAAGGGCGTTTTAACCGAGGTGTTTTGCCAAATTTGTATTTCTGGCGAGATCGTTCGTTGGGTTGCGAAATTGATCTGCTAGGGGAATGGTCTGGCATCTTACATGCGATAGAAATCAAGTCGGGCGCAACTTTTCAAACCATTTATGTCAAAAATATTAAGCGTTTTATCGAATTATCAGATAAAAACACCAAAGGCTATGTTATCTACAATGGTCAAAATAAAATGAACTATCAAACAATTAACGTTACACCACTGTGCAATTTAGAAAGTATTTTCTAGGATTCTACTTTACACTAGCAAATGATTATTGTTACCAGGGCAGTTTTTTGGGGCTTACTGTGTATAAGATATCTACGCCGCTACCATTTGATGAGTTACTGTTTCCATAATACGTTTCTAACTGTAAGGACCAGCTATCATTGAATAAATAGCGAGCTTGATAGATATTGATGTCTGTCATCAAGCCGTGGTTGTATTTTAAATAAATTTTAGGGGTAATTCTTGTGCCAATAACAAAAGAGCTTTGGTTAATGCCCATTGGGGTCCCTAACCCATCGATGTAGGTTTGTTGTTGTATGCCAAGTTCAGTAATATTAAATGTCTGTTTTAATTGGCTGAGGCTAAAATCATTTCCTTGACTGGTTAATTTTAAATTGCTAACGGCTTGAATCAGCAAGGACAAGCTGCCCGTATTGCCTCCCGTTGCTGGTTGATCAAGTAATAGATAGGATATAATATCTGCTTGTGACAAAGACAATGGCGATGAAAATAAACTAATTTTGGGTTCCTTGATAGTGCCTTGGATAGCGATACCTACTTGCGTTTTTTCACCGACAGGCGATGTATGGTTGGTCGAAATGGTGGTAACTGTTCGGTAGGCGCGAATATCAAGATGTGGATTACTAATTAAGTCATGTGTGTAGTTAATATTGGAATTTGGTGTAATGCTAAGCTTTTTACCTTGTGTACTAAAACTGGCATTTTTTAAGTTCAGCTCTCCTGTTGCGACAATAGCGGGTTGCTTTTCTGCACGAGTTAATTTTAATGATCCGACAACATGGCCTTTTAGTCCATGAGAATCAATCGTAATATCTTTGCCAAGTGTTACCTTAACATCCATTAGCCACCGCCACTCTTTGGATGGATCAGTCACATTGCCACCAATAATTTCAATGTCATTAGGCAGACTTGTTGTTTTTGAGAAATCGACCGGTTTAATAATTGCTTTAGGGACAAAAATGCTTCCCAATATTTTAATGTCGTGTCCAATAATATCTGCTGTTAAGTCGGGAGAAGCATAAATGGTATACCCAGGGGTATTTGAAATCAGTAAATTTTCTCCACTTAACTTTAGGTGGCTAGCGAGTTTCTTATTTTCAAAGTGTGATTGTCCGGTTAATGTTACCTGATTTGCTCCTGTTTTAGCGTTGACTTCATAATTAATACGTTGATTTTTTGCTTTAAGGTTCAGTGTAATATCATTTAGAGCGACCTTAACCTGAGGAATATTAATATCACCATTGCTGATGGATAAATGTCCTTGAATGTCAGGAGAAGAAAGTAGACCTTTGGCAGAAATATCTCCTTCTATTGAACCTTTGATATTACTGATGACAGGGAGTAGAGATTCAACAAACTCTAAATTTGATATTTTGAGTTGTATTGCTCCATCTATTTTCTGTTCTATGTTTTTTTGACTAAATATATCAGGAAGAGTAAGTTTGGTGTTGATATAGTCACCTTGTTGCGTGGTGATAGTTGCTTGACTGATAAAATCGTCATTTGATTTCTCGCCATTAAGCATTATTTTCTTAATAGGAATAATGTAATTTTTTAAATCTTGCTGATAAGAAATTTGACCAGGTTGTGACTCAACAGTGACTTTAAGCTTTTGTAGCTGATTTTTCTCTCCACTTACACTGATTTTGGATCGTGTTGGGGTATCCACGTGTAAATTAGGATTAACAAATTGAGTGATCACATCAAGATTAGTAAGTGCGCTTTTAATATCGATGCTCCAAGGCTTTGTGCTGTCCCAGTGGATATCTGCGCAGAGTGTTGCAGGTTCTTGTAGCAAACAGGTTCGTGTAACATTAATGTTTTGTGGGGTAATATCTAGTAAGCTTGGGCCAGCTAATGACCAATCACCTGCCTGCTCACTGGATAATTTGAGTTCAAGTAGCGAACCCTTCCAATGATTATCGGCTAATTCTCCTGACAGTCGCGTGCTTAAATGGATAGCTTGTTGATTTTTTCTGGTGACTGATAGTGTTGCGTTAATTTGGCTGAGTGCTTTTTCGATTCTAGTATCAAATGATAACTTTTCTATTTTTTGTTTGCCAGGCAATTGAAAATCACTGGCATCAAGTGATAGGGTTGATAGTTTATCTAAGCTTAAGTCTAAGGAAAAATTAGTATCCAATGATCTTGCATAGAA
Organism: uncultured Coxiella sp.; assembly: GCA_964606725.1. Lineage (GTDB taxonomy): Bacteria > Pseudomonadota > Gammaproteobacteria > Coxiellales > Coxiellaceae > 2-12-FULL-42-15. The sequence goes on along the minus strand of CAZSHR010000060.1, from coordinate 4,498 downwards.
ATTTCTAATACTAATATCTGCAGCATGGATTTTTCCTTTTATAACTGGTGCTAGTTCTGATCCATTTAGGTTACCCTGCGTTGTTATTTTTCCTGTGTAAGGTCTGTAAAGCTCGGAGAGATCATCAATAGTAGCAAACCATTTGAGGTTCCAAATAGTGTCGTATTTCCCTTCAATATCAATATGACTTCCTTTGGAGTAAAATTTCGCATTGATATTGAAAACAGGTTTTTCCTTCCAACTTCCTGTGCTCATAATGTTAGCATTCTTTACTGTCGGCAAACTGGGATTAAGATTTGCCAGAGGAACATCGCGTAATTCTAACGCAGTTTTCCATTGAATATAAGGATGCCAGGAGAAGTCTATAGTTCCTCTAATGGTGCCGTTGTAAACGCTGCTATCGTGAATAACCAGATGTGCTAATTGTTGGTTGCCGATTACACTAATATTGAGTTTTTCGTTTGCATAGCGACTGATTAGTTTAATATTATAGTGCTTTGGGCTTCCACTTAATGTCATTTGGTTGTTGATTGCTACGGGTTGCACAAGATCAAGGTTGAGCTTGCCAGCTATTTTTTTTCTAGAAAGATTAAAATGATCAGCACTTAGCTCTTTAATGACAATTGCTTGCTTATTACGAGTATCCTGGTAGGCAATGTGGTTGATTTTGGCTCTTTCTATGCTAATTCCTCGTAGTGGTATATCAGCATCATCGTTGTTATCTTTTGTGCTGCTGTGTTGGCTTATATCGATATGGTCCGCCTCTAGGTTTTGGATATGAATTTTTCCAAGCAATAACATGGGGAGTTTCCATTCTAGATGTGCTTTTCTAATGGTTAGATGGATATTTTTATCGTGGTAATCTAGCATAGAGATATTAATGGGACTGAGTATGCTGCCAGTAGCGTTTTCAATGCTGAGTTTTCCCGCTAGGAGTTTCTGTGCGAGATGAATCGATGTTTTAAGACCCCATGGCGATACCATAAATGCTAAAGCGGCTGATAACGCCACTAATAGCACAACAGTACTATGAATAAACCATTTTTTCATAGTAACGCTCCCATGCTAAACTGTATTAACCAAGAATCTGATCCATTGCTGATTTGGCGACCGAACGATAATTCAATGGCGCCTACCGGTGATAAATAAACTAATGCTGGCCCCACCCCGACATTAAAGTCTTCATCAAAAATGTTGTCGCTTACATTTCCTGCATCGATGAACGCTCCTAGATAAAATTTACCTTTTATTTTTTGCTGCAATTCAAAGCTCGCTGTGATCAACTCTGTGCCAGGTCCGATGCTATTGTATTCAAAGCCGCGTATGCTTTGTGCTCCTCCTGCATAAAATTGCATCGATAAAGGCAGGTTGGTTAGATCATCAATAACAATGTATCCTAATGAAGTTCGTGCAAGCATGCGAGTATGTGTTTTTTGAAAAGTATAAAGTGTTCTTAAATCTAGGCGTACCTGGCTAAACAAATTATTTCCTTTAAAGTTTTCACCTGCAGCGCCGGTAAAGACCACGTTGTAACCATAATCTGGATTAATTAAGTGTTCTTTGGCATAAATTCGTTGTAATGTCACTTGTGGGTATAGTACATCAGCATCGGTATTAGTATTTTCGCCTTCGGTAGGGAAATCATTCAAGGTGTAGTTTTCTACCAAGTAAACTAAACCAGTGCTAGCGCGCCAATCACCTAATTTAGTTCGATAAGTCACACTGGCTTGTGCGCTTTGTGCCTGACCAGTTATTTGGTTAATATCCATTAAGCCAGCGCCGATATTGTAAGAGCTAATAGCAGGGTTTGGTCCAGGGATACTATAATTTGCGGCTAGCTGATCATTATTTTCTGATCCACGCGCTTGAAAATTCAAGCTATGTCCTGCGCTATTGAGCCAACGAATGTGGCTGCCAATCATTCCTCTTATCCCCGTATCTGTTCCGTAACCAGCCCCGAATGAGTAAGTCACTTGATGTTGCGGGCTTAGCATAATATGTATGGGCGTTAGGTAGTTGTCTACCTTATTGAGTTCCGGTGTGACAGTAACTTGCGAAAAATAATTACTGTTGGCCAGATTCTTACGGCTTTCTTCTAGCAAGTAGCTGTTGTAATATTCCTCAGGACTGAAAGTGAGATAGCGTTTAAGTAGGGGCGGTTCAATGACTGACTCAGAAAAGTTAACTTTCCCGAAGCGGTATCTTACTCCGGTATCATACTCTATATCCACATAGCTTGTATAGTGATTCAGGTCAACAATTAGCTTGCTTTTGATGAATTTGGCTTTAAAGTAACCTCGTTTGTTAGCGAGGTTTTGTAAGTTGCTTTTGATCGCTTCGTATTTGACTGAGTTAAAGTCGCTGCCTGTTTTAATCGGTAAATTTGCCAAATAATCGATAAAGGCGGGGTCAGAGCGACCTTGGCCTTGTACATTGACGTTAACTCTTGTAAAAGTTAGCTGCTTGTTGGGTTCAATAACGACGTCAATCGTCCATTGCTGTGTTGTGTGGGTTAGACTTGTACGAATATTTGCCTTAAAATAACCATAGGGTTGTAGTGCTTCTTTAATGTCTTCAGGTAGTGCTTGATAAAAGCGCCATTTGACGATAGCAGGCTGGTTGGCGTAGATTGTTTTCTTTTTAAGGTTGATGCGATCCATTACATTTTGCAGTGGTTTGCCACTGATGCCGGTGACATTGATCTGTATATTTGCGCTATTTTGATCTGTATTTGACCAGGATGCTGTGCTTATCATAACGCATAAAAAGACCAAGAGGCTGTTGAGATAAATTTTCATCGGGGGATTATAATCCAGAGATACTCATGCGGCTAGGTTTTTGCGGCTGATATATTCATACTGTAAGACTCGTTTACAAAAAGGCTTAAAAAGAGAAAATGCATAAAGTTCTTTCCCCTTATTTGTCGTTAACACGTGATCAGTGGAGTCACTATCGCTTGGACACACCGTTGCCGCTGACAGCGGTAGATATTCGTGCGCTACAAGGTCAATTTGAACGAGTTTCTAGCAAAGAAATAGAAGAAGTCTATTTGCCATTGTCGCGGTTATTGAGCTTTTATATCACAGCGACACAAGGCTTGCATGAGGCAACGCATCGTTTTTTGGGAGCCGGTGAGCCAAAAGTGCCCTTTGTTATTGGAATTTCTGGCAGTGTTGCCGTAGGGAAAAGTACAACATCGCGGGTATTAAAAGCACTGTTAGAGTGCTGGCCCAATCATCCGTCAGTAGCGGTGATTACTACCGATGGGTTTTTATATCCGAATGATAAGCTAATACGACTAGGGTTGATGGAGCGCAAAGGTTTTCCAGAGAGCTATGATACGCGATCATTGTTGCGTATTCTGCATGCGTTAAAATCGGGAGAATCTGAGGTGCAGGTGCCAGTTTACTCTCACCATCGCTATGATATTGTACCTGATGAGTTTATTCGTATTTGTCAGCCGGACATTGTGATTGTTGAAGGTTTGAATATACTGCAAACAGGCAGGGCAGATTCCTTGCATTCTGCATCTATATTTGTTTCTGACTATTTGGATTTTTCCTTGTTTGTTGATGCAGAGCCAGCAATTATTCAGCAATGGTATATTGAGCGCTTATTGACGTTTAAAGAAACCCGTTTTCAGCAAAAAGACTCCTATTTTCATTTTTTATCGGGCTTAAATTTTGAAGAGACTGTGAAATTTGCGCAACGTATTTGGCGTGAGATTAATGAGATTAACTTGTTGGAAAATATTTTGCCTTACCGTGAGCGTGCGCAATTAATTTTGCATAAAGCCCAGGATCATTCTGTAGAAATAGTTAAACTAAAAAAATTATAAAGAGGAGTAGCGTTTAATGATACGAACACGATTTGCCCCCAGTCCAACTGGTTATTTGCATGTCGGTGGTGCACGAACAGCACTTTACAATTGGCTTTTTGCCAAGCATGTTGGTGGCCGTTTTATTTTACGCATAGAGGATACCGACATTGAGCGTTCCACGCAGGAGTCGGTTCAAGCAATATTCGATGGATTAAGTTGGTTGGGTATTGATTATGATGAGGGGCCGTTTTATCAGACGCAACGTTTTGATCGCTATCGCGAGGTGATTCAGCAGTTAATCGATCAGGGTAAAGCCTATCGTTGCTACTGTTCCAAAGAGCGTTTAGAGACATTGCGTACTGAGCAACAAGCGCAAAAAATCAAGCCGCGTTATGATAGGCGTTGTCGTTATCATAAGGCTAGTGAAAGCAATGCTCCTTACGTTATACGTTTTGCTAGTCCAGAGACAGGAGTGCTTTCTTTTGAGGATATGATTCGGGGTAAGACTACCATTAATAACGAGGAATTGGATGATTTGGTGATTGCGCGAAGTGATGGTACGCCCACATATAATTTAACCGTTGTGGTAGATGATTGGGATATGAAAATTTCCCATGTAATCCGTGGTGATGATCATGTCAATAATACCCCAAGACAAATTCATATTTTATCGGCGTT
>CAZSHR010000059.1:8704-10507 GCA_964606725.1 uncultured Coxiella sp. | reverse complement strand
CGCACCCAGCCCGCCATCCTGGCGGTCGCTCGCCGAGCAAAAAGCAATGCTTTTTGCTAATCGTCTCGCCCAGCCGAGCTAACGACCCACCAAATAATTTATTGTCATCGGCCATCCTTGGCCTTGTGATGGCGCCTTGAGGAAGCGCACCCAGCCCGCCATCCTGGCGAACCAAAGTAGCTATCTTATTTCTTTTTGTATTAAAAGGCAAATAAAACATTGATTTTAGACTTATAAAAGATCAAATGATCTTTAAATATACAATTTTGATTAATTGCATGTTGGAATAATTTGCATGTCCTGAAGGTATTATTTTTACGCAAGCTACATGCAATGTGTTTCACATCTTTTTTACCAAGGTTACTCTACTTTAACATGCTATTGGCATGTTGCCTTGCAATAGTCATGCTTCTCGTATAGCAGTTGAATAGTACAGGTATTATATTGTTTTCCGATTTTGTTGTAGCCTTTTAATACCTTGCCACAATGATGTGTAGTGTATTTGTTATCACTGATACTAATTTCAGCAAAAAGCACTGTCCAGTAGCGGTTGTAGCAAGGATTTCCCACATTGATACGAGTTGTTGTCGTTAAGGGCATGAGCTTAGAGCTGCTTGTTTTCTTATCTTGCGGAATCATATTTAAATGTATTGATGGGAAGTTCGGTTCACAATGTACGTTGATATTAATTTTTTTGATGTAATAATTATTGATTGTGTAGGGATTTTTAATGACGAAATCGACATAGTAAGCAGCTACCGTGGGTACGCTACCAATACATAGCATAGTTGCTAGTATACGAATAACCCTTTGGAGTATTCTATAATGCATCTTTTTACACCTTGCCCGAAGCAATCAATTATTCGGTTGCTTTATACTAATGGTTATGTTGACTAATTCCAATGTGTTTGTTGTCGATAGAAAAAAAGTTGTGTGACAAAATTTTCCTGGCGATTCATTTACGTATTATCGATTAAAAAAATACTTCCACACTTAAAAACGAGTCATGGCTATAATCATTCATCATGTTATCAATAATGTTTTATGCTATCGCACTGCAATCAAGCAACGTGATGGAAGTAGTTCCTGTACGCAATCCCATGTTTATCGCTAAAAAATCGGGTTGCTTAAGATTCCCAAGAGGGCGTATTCGTTCCTTGCTTTAGTCTCATATCTTTTCTTTGGTGGGTCGTATAGGGCTCGAACCTATGACCCGCTGATCAAGATTTTTGATATTGTGAAGTATAAGCCATTCAGCACTTCTGAAGTCTTAACACAGTGATAATCTTTTAAAAAATAATACAAATAACCCTTATCAATGACCAGAATTAAACTTTACTAATGAGTTCCAATTTATTTCTCCACTGGTGTCACAGTATGAAGATGTAAACTCTGCTGTAAATCTATTAATCATTTTAGAGTATGATTTAACAAAAGAATCACTTTGTTCTTTTGCTTTATGTCCTATAGGTTCTATTATCTCAGTAAACAAAGTACTTTCATTAGAGATTAATTGCCAGAATTTTTGCCCGCAATATTTGAAATAATCTCCTTTGTCTGGATTTTTCTCTATACCATAACAACATCCGTTTATAGCAATCACATTTATATTTGAGTTGCTAGTTCTCAAAATTTTTGAAGCACTTTTAAAATCTGACCTCATCTTTTCTATTTGACCACTATTACCCCAGTTAGGGCCAGACTTTATAGCCACTATATAACGTTTTCCACCGCTATCAAACTCGAGATCAACACCTTTAATCCCTGATTTTCGCCCATAAAAAACCTTCTCGTTAATAAAAA
>CAZSHR010000059.1:0-8694 GCA_964606725.1 uncultured Coxiella sp. | reverse complement strand
AAAAATTGCCAAATTCTCTAGCCAATCCCCAAATATAGTTTCCTCATGCGAAGATATGTGAGCATCAACCAAGCTCTTAACAATTCCTTCTGAAGTCAAAAAACATTTTGCTTTAAACAAATAAGGGTTTTTCCTTTTTAAAACTTTATCCAATTTCAACGTATTAAGACTATCAATTCTTTTCTTATGAAAGTAACTTATATTGTCTTCAACGTACTGCAATACATCTTTCAAATTTAATTTTCTCATTAGACTGACGACCGTTATCTGAGTTGATTTTTAAAGCTCTCCTTGTCATATCACAGTAATCTTTTACAATTTCTATCCCTATCGAGTTTCTTTCCATTCTGTTTGCTACAACCAATGTAGTTCCAGAACCCATAAAAGGGTCAAGAACAGTATCTCCTTTTTTTGTGAACAGTTTTATAAACCACTCTGGCAAACTTTCTGGGAAAGCTGCGCTGTGTTGCTTGTTATTACACTCTGTAGCCAAATGCAGCACATTAGTAGGATATGCTTTTTCTCTACCAATCCAGTTAGATACTTTTTCCCCAAACCCATTGCCAACACTTGAATTATCTCTAGTTTGGTCGGTTTTAGATAAATTTCTAAGCCTCGTTTTCGCCCAGTTTCCCATCGGCACCATTACTTCTTCTTGATACATTGCAAATTTTTTATTTTTATTAAACTGCAAAATTCTTTCCCATGAGTCACGAAACCTATTAGGCCATTTTCCAGGATAACAATTTTTCTTATGCCATATAAACTCTTCAGTCCAAAGCCAACCTTGTTCTCTCATTGCCAGAATTAGATCTATGACATAAGTACTTCTTTCGCCATTAACTACTTTTTCCTTAATATTCAAAATAAAAGTCCCCGAAGGTTTTATAACCCGAAGCAACTGTGCTGATATAGGCAAAAACCAAGCTGCATAATCATTGGGATGTATACCTCCGTATATGCTCTTTCTTTGATCTGCATAAGGCGGTGAAGTGACCACAAGATCTACTGAGTTATCCTTAATAAACTTCAGCTTCTGCTTACTATCACCATTATATATTTTAACTGACATATAAACTGTAACCTTGTTATTTTCGTAAAAATGAAAACACCAATCCAACGAGAAAATCCGACTTAACACCGCACAAAGCCATACAAAATACTCACACAAAAACGCTTCGACTCTACTAAAGCATATGAGTATTACAAGTAGTTAATTCTTCCTCAGGACAACAACTTCAAACAGAATAGCACAACAATGAAACGTATAAAAATCAATTTTGAACAAATATCGACCGAATTTATGGATATTCCACCCCATCAAGCCACTCTGAAAAGCTGCTTACGAATGACGCTCGTAATCAGGGCTAAAATTAGAAAATCTTTATAAATCAAAACCTTGTGATGCAACTAGCAGGTTTACAACTGACTTAATAATGGATTTTAAGGCGTTGCTTGGCCCTGCCATGTTACAATATTGTCATACTTTGATTGACTGATTAAAAGTTCTTTGGTCATTAAATTTTTGATATTTTTATACGCATGGAGCATTTGCGCATTTATATAAATAGTTATATAATTAACTGATGAAATTGCTCGTATACAACAGTCAAGCGAGAAAGGATATTGCTAAATGCCCCAAAATTGTCAAAGCGAGGATTGCCAGCCTTTTAGAGATGGTATCATCGATGCTTGCCTTGGGTGCAAAAGATTTCAAACCCATGTCAACTGTTGGTGCGGGTGTTTATGAATTAAGGGTAAGGGCAAGATTATAGTATCGGGTGTTTTATATGGCAAAGTTTGAAGGGGCGGTTTATGTTTTACACGCCTTCAATAAAAAAACGCCCAAAACCAGCCAGAAAGATATTGAAGTAGGAAAGATGAGGTATAAGCAGTTACTGCAAGAGCGAGGTAAGAAAAGATGAAAAGACATTCAGCATGGGAAAAAAGCAGTGGCAATGTTTTTGAAGATGTTGGTTTTTCAAAGAGTGAAGCTGATGAACTCCAGCTCCGTTTGTCGATGATGTTACTGCTTTGCAAATATATTGAGAAAAAAGGGTTTACTCAAAAAGAGGCGGCAATCGCATTAAGGGTTTCACAGCCCAGAATCAGCAACTTGAAATCTGGCAAAGTAGATTTGTTCAGTCTTAATATGTTACTGGCAATGCTTGACCGTGCTGGTTTTCGCGTATACAACCGACTTGAAAAAGTATTGCTTGCTTTGGTTTAAGTTTAAGCGGTATTTTCAAAAACAAATTCCTTAGCTCGATGCTGAACTATCGGCAGTCTGGTTACCCCGCCACGCATTAACAAGCGCCGCTATTTTTGACGTATCAGGGTTTGCCTCATTTTTATTGTTAGTACTCGCGATTAACCCAACCAAAGTCAGCTTACCCAGTGTTGTTCTTTGTTTTTGCATATTGTCACCATTCTACAAATATCGAGCAGTTTTACCCCTGTCTTACACGCTCATCGGTATACTATAAGTATTCCAGAAAGCTGCCATTTTCATCAAGTATACCAAAAATTTATAAATAACATATTGATTTTTAATGATTTTTCTTTGATGCCGATGACAGGATTCGAACCTGTGACCTACTGATTACGAATCAGTTGCTCTACCAACTGAGCTACATCGGCCAAAGCGAATAATGCACGTCATGGTATCTTGTCTCTGTGAGCTAAGCAATTATTGGGTTGGCTCCTCTTGGAAAGCTCTCTTAATGTTTGCCTTAGGAGACAAGCAATAAAGTGACATATTATACGTATAATATAAGAATTATCAGCCATATCTCACATTATTTTCTATTTTTTTGGATTAATAATTTGTACATTGGGAAAAATCGTATACAATAGAGTGCATTATTAAGGATAAAATTTACTCAAAAACAGACTTTGTTGGTGAAAAGCTGCTTTTCATATTTGACAAAATACACGAGTATATTTTGACATGGCATGTTTGATTTGGTGAAAAATTGCAATTTATTAAGTAATTTTTCTTGAAACTAACGGTAGACAAATGCGCAGAGCAATTGTTACCCTATGCGCAATAAATAGTCGATTGAGAGGAGCTTATGTCAGAATCAACACAAAACACAACATCAATACAAGCATCAGTTCGTACCTACTTAAAGGAATATTTTTCAGAACTTGGAGATGTGTCACCTGAAAACGTTTACCAAAAGGTATTGGAACTCGTTGAGCTTCCTTTATTAGAAGAGGTGATGAAAAAAGCAGGCAATAACCAGTGTAGAGCAACACGCTACCTAGGTTTGGCGCGAGGAACTGTGATCAAGAAGCTTAAGCAATATGGACTGATTAAGCCAAAGGCTCGTGCTACTTCATCCAGTTTAAGTAGCAGTAAGCATGAAGCATTGGAAGAGCAACTAGAAGAAGCTTAGTATAGGCTTTTTTATGGCAAGGATGCCTGTTGTGCTGCTACTACTTAGCGTACTCTTTTTCGTAAACCCTTGCAGATACTCTGCGAATCTTCGCTCCCAGGGCAGATAATTTTTCTTCGATGCGCTCGTACCCACGGTCAATATGGTAGATTCTATCAACTATTGTGGTCCCGTTTGCCATCAAGCCAGCCAATACTAGGCCAGCAGAAGCACGTAGATCAGTTGCCATAACTGGTGCGCCATTGAGATGCGGCTTACCGTGGCAAATGGCTTTGTTTCCCGTTTGATCAATTTGTGCGCCCATACGCCGCATTTCCGGTACGTGCATAAAGCGATTCTCGAAAACGTTTTCAATGATGACAGCTTGTCCATCAGCAATGGTATTCAATGCCATGAATTGTGCTTGCATATCTGTTGGCATGTCGGGGTAGGGTGCTGTAGAAATATTAACTGGACTAGGGCGTTTACCGTGCATATCTAGGCAGATCCAGTCTTTGCCTTTACTAATTGAAGCACCTGTTTCTTCTAGCTTATCTAAAGTAACCCCTAATATCTCGGGGGGTGCATCACGGATGTGAATATCTCCTCCTGTCATTGCTGCAGCAACTAGATACGTTCCTACTTCAATACGATCTGCTAATACGCGATAATGTCCCCCGTGCAAACGCTCCACACCGTGAATTACCAGTGTAGAGCTTCCTACTCCTTCAATAATAGCGCCCATGCTGATTAGAAAATTCGCCAAGTCAGTCACTTCGGGTTCACAGGCGGCATTGTTGATGACAGTCATTCCATCAGCGAGCACTGCGGCCATCATGAGGTTCTCTGTTCCCGTTACAGTTACTTTATCTAAATTTAACTGTGCTCCTTTTAAACGTCCTGTCACTTTGGCACGAATAAAGCCATCAACGACCTCAATTTGTGCTCCCATAGCCGCCATTCCTTCAATATGCATGTCAACCGGACGAGAACCGATGGCACAGCCTCCTGGCATTGATACTTGTGCATGACCGAATCGTGCTAGTAGGGGACCTAATACTAGTATGGAGGCACGCATGCATTTGACTAACTCATAAGGTGCGCACAAATCCGTGATGTGAGAACAATCGACTTCAACACACATTTTCTCATCAACAGTCACTTGCGCACCCATACGCCCTAACAGTTCAATGGTAGTAGTCACATCATTCAAATGTGGGATATTGTTGATAAAAACCGGCTCACTGATTAAGAGGCAAGCAGCTAGAATTGGTAGTGCAGAGTTTTTTGCGCCCGAAGCACAGATATTTCCTGAGAGTCGCACGCCACCGGTTATAATTAACTTGTCCATCTTCTCCAACTTTACGATATGATGAGTGATTCTACATTACACATGCTAGCTAATGAAATCAGTGCTGGCGGCAGATTCAAAAATTCGATGTTAACTTCTCTACTTTTGGCAAGGCGTTTCCATGCGATGAGTAAGGACAGTGCTGAACTATCACAGTGCGACACTTGTGAAAAATTGAATTGAACATGCTGATAGGCTAGGATTTTATTCTCGCCAGCTTTTCTTATGTCAATAACACTAGCAAAATTAATAGCACCTTGAATTTTTAGCACTTCTTTATTGTGATCCAACATAGTAGTTAACGACTCTGATTGTATTGCTGAAGTTGCGTGATTAGTCGTTTCATTCCCCCATTAGCCAGGGTACTGGCAAATTGAGCACGGTAATTTTGCACAATGCTAACGCCTTCTATACTGAAATCATAAATTCTCCAAACATTTTTGCCAGTATTTTTGTCTGTTGTACTGATTAAATCGTAACTGATGGCGATCTTCTGTCCGCTTTTACGCAGTATTGCGCTGGTAACTTGAGCATATTTCTTGTCTTCAAAACTTTGACGAGGTGGATAAATCACTACTTTATCGTCATCAAAGGAGGCCAGGGCATCAGAATAAGTGGCAATAACCACTAGTTTGAATTGTTTAACGAATTCGCGACGTTCACTCGATGATGCAGAGCGCCAGGCGTTGCGTCCCACTACTAGTCCAGCCATGCGGTTGGTGTCAATATCAGGCACTAATACAGTCTCTACAATATGACGGACAATGCTAGGATCTTTTTGTAGTTGTGATTGATTTGCGCTTAATTGTGCCACCATTTTATCAGCAAGCTTTTTTAATATTTCTGATGGTGTCTCACCTAGTGCTGGTGCGGCAAAACTAAGAGTCATCAAGAACACTAGTGTAAGTCCTATTATATGCTTGATGAATGATTTTGTTTTCATGGTGTTTCTCTCTTTATTTAGTTACTGGTCTTGTTAGATGAGCTATCGGATTTTAGATTATAGATTAGTTGCCCGATTAGATTTTCTAGTACTAGAGCAGGGTGTGTGGTCTCGATGCGAGAACCATCACGCAAATCATCCTCTTCAAAGCCTGGTGCTAAACTAATATAGTTTGATCCTAAAATTCCTTGGGTGAAAATGCTGGCAGCAGTATCTGAGGGGATATGACTAAAATGCTCGTTAATTTGCATCGATACTAGGGCGCGGAAGCTGTTGTTATCGAGAGTAATATGGGTTACTTGGCCAATTTTAACGCCTGCAATAGAAACAGGCGCTCTGACTTTCAATGCACCGATGTTATCAAACTCCGCTGTAACGGTGTAATAACCACTACTGTTTAATATTGTTAAATCACTGACACGAAAAGCTAGGAAAATGAAGCCTAAGAATACTGCGATTAAGAAGCACCCTACCGATAGATTTATCATACGATGACGCACGTTACCAACCTCCCATCATCAAAGCAGTTAACATAAAATCAAGCGCTAGTATCATCAGTGAAGAATATACCACTGTTTTTGTTGTCGCTCGACTAATTCCCAATGAGTTAGGTTCTGCAAAGAACCCTTGGAAAACAGCAATCCAGGTGACAATAATGGCAAAAACACCACTTTTGATAATCCCATTGACAACATCGATTTTAAAATCAACTGCTGTTTGCATATTCGACCAAAAAGCACCGCCGTCGATACCCAGCCAATGGACGCCCACTAATACACCGCCATAAATGGCTGTGACATTGAAAAGTATGGTGAGTAAAGGTAGGGCGATAATGCCTGCCCAGAACCTTGGTGCAATAACGCGCCATAAAGGATCAACTGCCATCATTGCCATGCAATCCAACTGTTGTGTTGCACGCATCAGTCCAATTTCAGCAGTTAGCGAAGAGCAAGCGCGGCCAACAAATAATAGCGCGGTAATGACTGGTCCGAGTTCGCGTAAAATCGTTAATGCTAGCATTTGTCCTAGCTCTTCTGTTGCGCCAAACTTATTGAGTATATTGTACCCTTGCAGCGCGACAACCATTCCAATAAACAGGGCAGAAAGTAAAATGATGATTAGTGAGAGTACACCAACACGGTAAACTTGCTCGCAGCCTAATGAAAATAACTGTTCCCATCGAGGTTTTTGTAATAATATTTGGCCTAGAAATATTCCAGATTCTCCAATTTTCTCACAAAAACGGATACCCACAGCGCCTAATTTAGCGACGGACTGCCTCATTGTAGTAGCTCCTCTTGGATATTAGCTGCAGGATAGGCAAAAGCAACTGGTCCATCGGGTAATCCTCTTAAAAACTGATGCAGCATAGGATTATCAGAATTCATTACTTCTTCGGGTCTGCCATGACCAATGACTTGACCATCGGCGATGACATAAACCCAGTCCGCAATGGCTGTCATTTCTGCAACGTCATGGGATACCAGTATTGAGGTCAGTCCCATTGCTTGGTTTAATTCACGAATGAGTTTCATCAGTATGCCACGGTTAATAGGGTCTTGTCCGGTAAACGGTTCATCATACATCATTAAATCAGGGTCTAACATGATTGCTCGTGCTAAGGCAACACGGCGTGCCATGCCTCCTGAGAGTTCATTGATCATTAAGCGGTGTGCGCCACGCAAGCCCACGGCTTCTAGTTTCAGCAACACTAGGTCACGGATCATATCTTCTGGTAAATTTGTGTGCTCACGCAATAAGAAGGCTACGTTTTCGTAAACGTTTAGGTCAGTAAATAGGGCGCCTTCTTGGAATAATAGCCCCATATTGCGGCGCATTGCTTGCAGTTTTTGTTGTGAGAACGTTGCAATGTCTTCTCCGTTAATGTGAATCGTGTCTTTTTTGGCTTTAATTTGACCGCCTATGAATTTTAGTAAGGTGGTTTTTCCGGTACCGCTTGGGCCCATAATAGCAGTGACAGCATGGCGTTTTATGGTCAAATTAATATCAGAGAACAGCTGTTTGCCATTGCGTGAAAAGTTCAAGTGCTTGATGGAAACGATGTGGTTAGTTGGCGATGCCATAACACTTCCTCAAAAGGTGATGAAACCATCTTGTTAAAAATAAGGACTCAGCAGTTATGTTAACACAATCAGGCGCAATAATGAGCCTGAATTTGATTATACGTTATGTTGTGTCAGTTTATTTAATAGATTAATTAGTGAACAAATTAAATACTGAGTAACTTCTTGAATTGTAGGATGAAAATCCTAAGTTTTCAAAAAATGTTTTCCTTTACAATGGCAATGATTTTATTAAGCGCTAGTTTTTATACGTATTAAAATAGCAATTTATAAGATGATTTAGGTATGTGATACTTTTGTAAAGTAAGTTTATGTTGGGAAAAGTCAATATTTTCAAAGCGGTAGCAATAATCCAGATAGCAATAATATTTTATTGATTATTTATGAGGAATTGGGTTAGAATTCACAAATATTTTATTGTTTTATAGTGAGTAAATAAGTATGACGAGAGATAATTTAATTCAAAATGTCAATACAGCCCTTGACAGAAATCAAATAACACGTGCTGAGTCTGTTGAAATAAATAACCGCATTAATCATTCTAACTGCCCTGATTTTTCTAGTTTTATTTTCGATATTATTCATACTGATTTAAATAATCAGGATCGAAATTTGATACAAATTGCGGTTAAAGCAGGTGTTCCCTTTAATGGTGTATTTAATCGAGCTTCACAAAGTCCAGTAGTTTTTTCAGAGCGACATCGTGCTCGTAATGATAGGAAAAAAAAATTCATCAAAAATTGCGATACTCTAGTTAAATTAGCTAATAAAAAAAATAAGACCGATAAAGATAAGAAGCAGATGGAAGAACTATTGTTTCCTAATGATAGAAGGGTAATTCCTGTTCCTCCAGATATTAGGGATGCTTTAGGTGAAACTTTATTGTATATTGCTGTGAAAAATGATGATTTTCCTGATTTTGCTCTTTTGATGAGT
>CAZSHR010000058.1:0-10628 GCA_964606725.1 uncultured Coxiella sp. | reverse complement strand
TTGGCCGTATCCCATTAACGCTGGAGGCAGATGCTACTGCTCAGCTAATTCAGCTAGCTTCGTGTCAGCAAACCACTTTATATTCTCTTTTGCTAACGGTATTCTCGATTTTTCTTAGCAAGTATAGTGGTGAAAAGGAAGTGGCTTTTGGTACTTTATCTTCTGCAAGAGAGCATTATGGCTTAAATGACGTGCTGGGATATATGGCGAATTTGATTATTTTTCGCTTATCCTTAGAGGGGGATGTCTCGCTTGATTTTACAGCCCTCATTCAAAAAGCGGCACAGGTAATCCATGCAGCTACTTCACACCAAACTTTCCCGTTTGAACAATTAACTAGGTTGCTTAATCAAGCAGCGCTGCAAGACAAAAAAAGTTGGGTGAAAACCGTATTTATTTTCCAAAATTACCAGCATCATTCACTGGATTTCCCTGGTGTGACAGCAAATAGCTTGCTTGGCAAAAATGATGAGTTAATGTTGTCTGATTATGCTCACTCCAAGTTTGATGTAATTTTTTGTTTGAGTCATATCAATGGTAGATTAGAAGGTGTAGTTGAATATGACACAAAATTGTTGCAGCCAAGCACAGTATTGCGTTATGTGCAGCATTTTAAGCAACTTTTCCATGTTTTGCTAGAAAACCCTGTAACCCCTGTTAATCAGCTTGGTTTTATGCTGCCCGAAGAACAGTTATCGCTAACACCTTACTTATCGACTTCTTATCCTCAACAAGCTTTGCATGAAATTTTTGAGCAGCAAGTGCATATCTTGCCTTGGCAGATTGCATTATCTTTTCCACATAAGAATTCTTTGTCTTATACCTACGTTGAATTAAATCGCCTAGCAAATCGTTTTAGTCGGTTTCTGTATAATAACGGTTTGCGTCAAGGGAAAACTGTTGCAGTATTAGGCCAGCCTGACCAGCCAGAAATTATTATTAGCTTGTTAGCGATTTTAAAAAATGGTGCCATTTATGCCCCGATTTCATCAGGAACTCCGCAAAAACGGCTAGAATATATTTTGCAACATGTCGATTTACTGTTGGTTTCCGAGCCAGATTATAATGCACAAGTTGCTCCTATCGCTAGTCTTGCTGATTTGCAAGTAGTGAAACTTGAAGATGCAAGTAACAAAGCTATGTTTTATCATAGTCAATCAGATAAAAATTTAGCGATTTCGGTCACCCCTAATGACGGTGCTTGCGCAATTCATACTTCTGGTTCAACAGGGTTCCCTAAAAAAGTCATTGTGCCTCATCGCACCGTTGTTAATCTTATTGATTGGCAAACCAAGCGGCAAACGATTGCAGTGAAGCAATGCATTGCCCAGTATTCCAATTTTGCTTTTGATGTATTTACGCAAGAACTCTTTTTTGCCTTGTTAAACGGTCATGCTCTTTTCTTGTTAAGTCAAGAGGATAAAAAATCCATGGAAAATTTGTCGACTTTTCTACTTCAGTACAGAATTCAACAAATTTTTATGCCGGTAGCTGCTTTAAAGGCACTGACAATAGCATCTGCAACAAAAAAACTTCCTCTTTTGCATGAAATTATTGTCGCTGGTGAAGCATTGCAAATTACGCCATCGATGCGCCGCTTTTTTTCTAATAACAAGCAGATAACTTTGTGTAATCAATACGGCCCTGTTGAATCTGATGTAGTGACAGAATATCAGTTAACGGGTGACAGCGAGCATTGGCCTGCTTTTCCTCCGATTGGAAAAGCTATCCAAAATGTGCAGTGCTTAATATTGGATGATGCACAGCAATTAGTGCCTATTGGTACTGTTGGTCAAGTCTATATTCTTGGTGCAGGCTTGTCATTAGGCTATCCTTTGCAGCCAGAATTAACGGCGAAGAAATTTATTACTATTTTACATCCAGTGACTAAGCAGGAATTTTCTTGTTATTGTAGTGGTGATTTGGCTTTCTTTGATGAAGATTATCAATTACACTATGTTGGCCGTGCTGATCAACAGGTTAAAAAGAATGGTCATCGTATAGAGTTAGGAGAAATTGAAAATTGTGCTGGCAACTATCCAGGTGTGCAGTCTGCTATTGCCAGTTTCTCTCAACAAGATAAAACCATTGAACTTTATCTTGTCTTGAAAAAAAATCAGCAGAAGCAACACTTTGATTTTAGTGATTTACAGTGTTATTTGCTGAATTATTTGCCAGCAGCAATGCTTCCTAGTAGCTATACGATTATTGATGATATTCCTTTGAATCAAAATGGTAAAGTGGATAAAAAAGCATTGCTTGATTTATCAAGCGCCAATCAAATGACTAGGCAATCTCTTTACTTTGAGCCAAAAACGGCAATAGAAAAGCAATTGCTAGGACTTTTTTGTGAAACTTTGGGTTTGGATCAGTTAAAGCGTTATGAGACCTTATTTAGTCAAGGGTTGGACTCACTGCATTCTGTACAGGTTAAAAATAAAATCAACCGATTGTTTAATGTTGATCTGGAGTTGAGTACCTTATTAGGTATAGGGAATATCAAAAAATTAGCTGACTGGGTTGAACAACATACTAGTAGAAAAGCTTCTTTAAAAACCATTCGTAGGATTGAGAGTTTGGATTCTGTCATTCTTTTAAAACAAGGCACGACAAGTTCCAATCTATTTCTAGTGCATCCTATTTTTGGGACGACTTTCTGTTATTCTCATTTAGCCACACAGCTTGATTCATATTGGTCTTGCTATGCTATACAAGACCCTAGCATCCTTTATCAACGAGTTATGTTTGATGGTATCTCTGATATGGCGAGCTACTATGTTAAAATGATTAAACAAGTGCAGCCAATAGGTCCTTACGTACTGGGAGGCTACTCAATGGGTGGTTTAGTCTGCTTTGAAATGGCTAAGCAGCTTAATAAACAAGGGGATGCTGTGAGTTGGGTTATTTTGCTGGATACTTGGCTGGTATCTCGTGTCAATAAGAGCGCCGCTTTAGAGCTTAAAGAAAGTTTACAAAAAGAATTTAATAAACAAAGAAAACAAGATTTCAAAGAAGTGCTGCATGACGATTTGCAGCAAGATTTGATGAACAATCGCATAGAGAAATTTATGCTTGGCTATAAAGTTGAGCCTATTAATCAGCCTTATATTTTATTTCAATCAGCGAATCACTCTGTTGCACCAGGCTATCGCCTTAATTCTTGCGAAGTTTTGTCAGTAATAAAACCAATAAAATATCAGTTAAACTGTAATCATTTTGATATTTTATCAGAAAAAAATGCTCACATTATTTCTGCATCACTTAATCTGCACTTGTCGCAGCTCGCATTAGACTGTGAAAAATATACTATAGTGAATCCTTTTAGTTTTTTTAGCTCGAGGCCAATATCTTACATTTCTGTAGGAAATAACTCACAAAATTTACTAGAAGCCTCTGTAAATCTGGTAAATTGCTCGCCAAGTGCTACCTGTAATTAATTCATTGTGGTATAATTAAAAGCGTATCTTCAATAGTTATTAGCGACATACTGGGCTGCTGATGAAAGAAAAAAAAATACTTAAGAGAAAAAATAGCACTGATTTAAATATCAGCAGTATTGCTTTAAAAGTAATGCCTAATAACAAGCAGTCGGCAGAGGCATTTTATCGGGTTTTGATTTCTCTTTATACTAGAGTAACCGGTGATTCATTGGCCTCTTTGCAAAGTAAAACAGCGCAAGATATAGTTCAAGAAATATGTGATTACTATGAAAATTTGATTGCCGCGATGCCAGGTAATATTTATTGGGTAGACAAAAAGTCACGATTTTTAGGTTGTAACAATAACGTTGCTAGGATGTTATCTCTCGAATCTAGAGAAGACATTCGAGGTTTATCGCATTATGATGTGGCAGAGATGGCTAATTGGCAAGAAGGGCAAGCTGATTCTTTTCATCGTGATGATAAGGAGGTGATTGAAAAGGGGAAAAGCAAAGAGAATGTTGAAGAACCTCCCATTACTGATGCTAGCGGTAAGCAAGTGATTTTTTTAACTACTCGGGTGCCATTACGGGATAAGCAGAAAAAAGTCATTGGTGTCGTAGGAAATTCCATTGACATTACTGAACTCAAGCAATTACAGAGAGACTATGCTGATTTGCAAGTTCGTGAAGAACGACTCAAAGTATTATCTGCGGTAGGTGGGATGATTGCTCATGAGTTAAGAACGCCATTAGCCTCGATAAAAGCGGCGATGATTGCTTTTGAAAGAGCGTTACCCATTTTGGTGGCCGAATACGAATCTAATTTAGCAGATAATCGTGTAAAAGAACCCATTAGAAAAGATCGCTTAGGGGGTTTAAAAAATTTGTCCGCTGATGTGAAACATTATACCGATTATTCGCAATCAATTATTTCGACTATATTGTCTTGTTTTAAATATACTAGTAGTAATAAGCAGAAGGATATGAAACCTTTTTTGCTTGATCTATGTGTTAAAGAAGCATTAAACTACTATCCCTTTACAGACAAGCAGCAGAGCTTGATTGATAATCAATGTGTTGAGCCATTGTTGATTGTGGGAGATAAAAATATTCTTATTCATACTATCCAAAATTTGCTAAAGAATGCATTACAATCCATTGACAAAGCGAATAAAGGAAATGTCACAATTAGCGCCAACTCTGTTGGCACTAAAGTGTTACTAGTATTTCGCGATACTGGCTCGGGTATTTCTGAATCGGTGTTGCCTCATATTTTCGAGGCATTTTTCACCACCAAGGAAAAAGAAGCCATGAGTATTGGTTTAGGGCTGTATTTCTGTAAAATGGCATTGCAACAAATGCGGGCAACTATTCGTTGTGACGCTGAACTAGGAAAGTATGCTCAATTTGAGATACAATTAGCACAGCAACAGTCAGGGTGATTTATTTTTGTTTGACAACCAACTTACGAGGTAACTATGAAACAAGTGCATCAACTTCCTTTGATTTACCACCCTACTAATGTTTTGTTTTTAGATGATGAAGAAACTTTTTTGAATAGAATTACTCTATCGCTTGATGATCGAATTCCATATGTTAAAATGACCGATCCAAGTATAGCGTTAAATCATTTAAAAAAGCGAGTGTATCAGCCTAATGCTTTTTCAGCGCTACTAACTTGCCAGAATTTTGAGCAAGTGAGTGAGTCAGAGAGTACGGAGACATTTGATATTGATTTTTCTAAGTTGGTTAGTCAGCTTAACCAGCCCGAGCGATTCCAAAAAATTGCAGTGGTGTTTGTTGATCAGGTGATGGCGAAAATCAAGGGGCTGGATTTTTGTCGCAAGGTTAGAGAAGCTAATTTGCCAGTTAAGCTGGTATTGTTAACTGGTAATACCGAAGAAGACGAGGTGATTGATGCATTCAATAAAGGTTTAATTAATGCTTATCTTCCCAAGAATCATCCGCAATTATCCGATAAAATCAGTGAGCAAATATTTGATTGCTGTGCTGAGCAGTTTATTGAATTAAGTCAGCAATTACTAGGATTTATTTCGCCTCTAATAACGCCTTTGTATGAAAAAGGATTTCTAGCATTTTTTAATGAGTTATTGAAAGAGCGAAACTTTTTTGAGTTTTATTTAATTGATTCTACAGGTAGCTTTTTATTGCTGGATGACTCAGGTAAAGCAAGTTTATTGATGATGTATCAAGAAGACGATTTTGCGCACTACTATGATATTGCAGAGGATGATAAGGCACCTGAAAATATTCTGAATTTAATTCGGACCAAGAAAAAGATGCCTATTAAAAGTCTCCATGATAAATGTCTTTCATTAGAAGGTAGTGCTTGGCCTGATGTTATGCATGATTGTCATCAAATTGCAGGAAAAGAATTATATTATAGTTTGGTTGATGAGCCGGCCATAGATACGTTTGGTTTTAAGCGTTATGTTGATCAAGTATGGCTGGAGCCGTAAAATTTGCTGAATATTATTTGTTTAAATAAGCTCTTAGCAATATGTGGTGAGAATTTTCAGATTTTGGCCCTCTTGAACAGAAAATTTGCGAAAAGGGGCAGAATGTATACAAATACATGAGCACTTTTAGCAAATTTTCTGTTCAAGAGGGCCAAAATATGGAAATTCCCCCAAAGGGGCCGAGATGTTACTTAGCAATTTGCCGCCATACTTGCTTGGCAGCCCCCTCCTGAGGGGCTGTTAGGTTCTCAGGTTGTTCTGCCAAATTGAAAATCTGCAAAGTGAATTTGGGCGGCAGTCCAGAAAATGAAAATTCATCGAGATACAACCGAATTATTTAAAATTTTACAAGAAACTTGCTTTTTAAGTAAGTTTCTTGCTAAAATTTTAGTATTGAAAAATTTAGGGTGTTTGATGAGCATTGTCAAAAAAATTATCGCGGCGGGGCTCCATGAACATGCGTTTCGCGATAGTGATTTGGCTAACTTGTTGAATATTAGCGCATTACAACGTCATGCGGCAGTTAACAGAGCCATGTCAAAAGGTGAGCTTATCAGGCTGCGCCGAGGTTTGTACTTGTTGTCGCCTGAATTCTTACAACAACCCTTTAGTCAGTTTTACCTGGCTAATCACATTGTTCCTCACAGTGTGGTCTCCGCTGAATCAGCACTCAGTTATTATGGCTGGATTCCTGAGCGTGTAACAATGGTAACCAGCGTAATTGCTATAGGACGTCATAAACATTTTGCAACCCCCTGTGGTGAATTTGTTTATCATAAAATACCCGTTGAATTGCGTCATTTCCTTTTGGGCGTTGACCTGGTAAAAATTGATTCCCGATCAGCCTGGATAGCAAGCCCACTACGTGCCTTGCTTGATTATATTTATTGGCATAAAGAGCCGAATCCTGATTTTGATTTTGTTACAGAAAGCCTGCGAGTCGAGCCAGAAAATTTGTTATCATTACAAAGCGCAGACTTTTCTAAGCTGCAGAAGCTTTACTCAATCAAAAAGATGTTAATTTTTCTAAATAAAATTCAGAAAAGTTTGATTGAATACAAGGTGAAAAATCGATGAATGATATAATAAAAAATCGATTGCAAGATTACTCTAGTGCGACACTGGAATCTCAAGAAAATGCATTGAAAGAAATATTACAAGAAATTATTTTGTATGGTCTTTCTAATAGTAATTTTTTTAACAAAGCCCTTTTTCAAGGAGGAACAGCATTAAGGGTATTATATCAGCTCCCAAGGTTTTCAGAGGATTTAGATTTTTTGCTAAAAAGTCCTGACCCTGAATTTCAGTGGAAGCCTTATCTTAATTGTATCGAGCAAGCGCTTGAACTTTTTTCAATTAAAAGTGAAATTGCAGCTCGTAGCAGAGCTAATCATGCAATACAGCGTTTATTTTTGAAAGACAGCTCTATAGGGAAATTATTGAATTTGGATGCAAACTATTTTTCCAAAAAAAAAATAATGATCAAGCTAGAAATCGATATTAACCCACCTGGTATATCTGTTTATGAGACAAAATACCTTGATTTTCCTATGGATTATTCTATTTGTGCGCAAAGTTTATCTGATAATTTTGCTGGGAAATGCCATGCTTTGTTATGCCGCCAGTATCTTAAATCACGTGATTGGTTTGATTTTTCCTGGTACATATCAAAAAAAATCCCTATTAATTTATCTTTTCTAGAATTAGCTATCAATCAGTCAGGCCCGTGGCATGGTCGGCATGTTACTATTGATAAGAAATGGTTGGTCGACAATCTTGCTTGCAAAATTAAACAAATAAATTGGGGAAAAGCCAAATCAGAAATTAGTCGTTTCATTGATAGCGGTTACCAATCAAGTTTGGAGTTATGGAGCGATTTATTTTTTTTAAGCAAGTTGCAAAAAATTCGTTGTTTATGAATAGTCAAAAACCTATGATGAAGGACTGCCCGAAATTATCTAACAAAATCAGTGAACAAGTATTTCATTGCTTTGTTGAAGAGTTTATTGAATTGAGCTAGCAATTTGCCGCCATACCTGCTTGGCAGCCACCGCCTGAAGCTGTCCATTTGACTTGATTATTTTGATAAATGGGTGTGAGTACGTAGTTATGACTCACTGGGATAGTGTGATTTGGGTTAGGTATAATACGAATTACACCGTTTTCAATGGTGACGGTTATTTTTTTATTAGCATGGCTATTTAATTTGTGAGGGATGCCTTCACTGCCGGCATCGCATACTGATAAGCGACCTTTGTTGTTTTTAATACAGCCAGTGACGGTAACCTGGTATTGTTTGGCAATGGCAACTATCTCTTTTTGGTAATAAAATCGTAGTTTATAGTGAAAGAAGGTGGCAATCGATAACATAATGAAAATTGCTGCAATGATGGTCATGATTACCATTTCTGTCAGAGAAAACCCAAAGATGGTGACTTTTTTCTGCATTGATTGACTCCTGCTCTTATCTTATTAATATAGCATTTTATGACGTGAATAGGCTGGATTTTTTAGCTTTTCATGTTGCTGACGTTGACTCTTAATCGGACGTATCTGCTATTGATGCTTATAGGTGATTTGCCCAAAATCGTCACAACCATTGGCTACCTAGGCATTTTTCTGGTCATATTGCTAGAGACAGGTCTTTTCTTTGGTTTTTTCTTACCAGGAGATAGCTTGTTGTTTACCGTGGGTTTGCTTGCTTCGCAACAAATGTTTACAATTTGGATTGTTGTGCCGGTGCTGATGCTGATAGCCTTTATGGGTTATCAACTAGGATATTGGTTTGGAAAGTATTTAGCAAAGTGGTTGTTGCGCAGAAAGGAGTCTTTTTGGTTTAAGCCTAGCCATTTGCAGACAGCGACGCGATTTTATCAGCAACATGGCATTAAGACCCTGGTGTTAGGACGATTTTTACCTATTGTGAGAACATTTATACCGATTATGGCAGGGATGATTGGCTTGCCTTGGCGCCGTTATCTTATCTTAAACAGCGTCGGTGCGTTTTGTTGGGTAGGTATTTTGACTTTGTCGGGCTTTTTGTTGGGACAATTAGTTCCGCATGCTCAGAATTATCTGTTACTGATGTTGGTGGGTATTATTTTACTTTCTTTTTTGCCAAGTTTTTGGCGCCGTTGTAGATGATGATTCATGTCGGTTGACGTTAACGCGCCGGGTGGTATGGAGCTTTGATTTCATGCGCAGCGTTAGCAAGCATGAAAATCAAAACCCCATAACAGGCCCCAGAGCCTAGTCATCAAGCAGCTAGGCATTATTCCCATAAACAACTTTGAAGTAAACTCTTCTATATGAGATAACAAAAGCAAATGAGTTAATTGTTAGTGGCTTGGCTTTAATCGTCAGATTTTAGTAAGCCGTAGAACTTCATCTTCTTACGCAATGTGCCTCGAGAAATCCCTAAAACAGCAGCAGTTTTTGATTGATTGTAGCGCATTTGCTGCAATACCACTTCCAGCATGGGCTTTTCAACTTCTTGTAAGACAAGATTGTAAACATTGCTGGGGGCAGCATTGCCTAATTCTGAAAAATAGCGATCAAGATGTGCTTTGACATGATCTTGAAGGCGCACCGCGCTTTGTACGGATTGCTTGATCTGAGTTAATTCTGCGACCTGCGACATAATAGTTTCTCCCTAAATGCTAGTTTATATCGGCTGTAGAGGATACTTAAAATTTGTATCCTTTAACGACAGAGAGTCATGGTAATCCTTAAATTTACCTTGGTCAATTAGTTTCTTTACAGAAAATTAAATATTGGGCAAATTAACCATATATGGTATATAGGTCAATTTAATACCAGCTCCTGCTTGTGACGACCAGGCTATTTTGTGCTAAAATTAATTGAAAATTAAAATAGTTAAGTGCTTTATTTAGGAACCTTAGTTTATGGTAGTCATTGAGAACTATACTATTGCCATGTTGATGTGCGTGGTCACCATGTTATGTTGGGGTTCTTGGGCAAATACCCAGAAGTTAGCTGGTCGCAGATGGTGGTCATTTCAACTTTTCTACTGGGATTATGCATTAGGTGTTGTCTTGATGACCTTATTATTCGCGCTTTCTATGGGAAGTATTGGTGATCAAGGGCGCCATTTTTTTGCTGATCTTTTGCAATCCAATGTATCCAGCATTTTTTTAGCAGCAATCAGTGGTGTCATTTTTAACCTAGCTAATATTTTACTAGTGGCGGCTATTGATTTGGCGGGAATGGCAGTGGCTTTTCCTATTGCTGTTGGTTTGGCCTTGGTCATTGGCGTATTAACTAATTATATGGCTAATCCCATTGGTAATGTATGGTGGCTTTTTTCGGGTGTTGCGCTAGTCTTTTTGGCGATTATCTTGGATGCAGTGGCTTATCGTTGTTCGGCGAATAAAGTGGTCTGTGCCAGCGCGAAGAGTATTGTCATTGCGGTGATTTCAGGGATACTCATGGGCTATTTTTACCGTTTTTTGGCTGTGTCCATGAGTTTTGATTTTATAACACCGGCTGTGGGTAAGATGACACCTTATAGTGCAGCGTTTGTTTTCTCGCTAGGTCTTTTTGTTTCCAATTTTGTGATTAATACCGTGGTGATGCGTTGGCCTTTTTCTGGTGATCGTGTGTATTACAAAGATTATTTTCAACGAGGTGATTTGGTCTTGCATGGCATAGGGCTTTTGGGCGGTGCTATTTGGACGGTTGGTTTAGTCTTTAGTTTATTAGCAGCC
>CAZSHR010000057.1:0-10730 GCA_964606725.1 uncultured Coxiella sp. | reverse complement strand
GCTTTGCTAGAAAGAGATTTTCCTATCGATATCATTATTGATGCAACCGGACTGACACCGCAAGCCATTGCTAAACTGAAGGTTTTAGCACCAAAAGTGGTTGCAGTTGACTAATTACCAAACGTAAACAGTAATATCGTGAAATTAAAAGAGATAACTTTCGAACTGACGTTATGAAAAGCTAATTAAGAATTTTCACTTTGATATGCTGGGGATCATTGGTTCGAAACCAATCGTGCCTACTAAGCTAAGTTCTTTAATTCGTAAAGCAGCGCTAAAGCTTCTCGTGCACTTAAACTATCCGGCTCTATTGCAGCGATTTTTTTCGATAGTTTTGTTTCTGTTGCATCAGCGCTGTTATTCGATTCCATAGTACTTGTTGTTGTGGTATTTTGCATGCTTTGCTGTTCCAGCGCTGCTAACTTTTGTTTTGCCAAGCTAATCACAGCGGTGGGAATACCGGCTAAGGCTGCCACTTGTAGTCCATAGCTTTTATTAGCAGGCCCCGCTTTTAGGGTATGTAAAAAAACCAGTTTACCTTGATGCTCTGTAGCATCCAGATGGACGTTGACAATTGTCTGGTTTTGATCAGCCAGTGCAGTGACTTCAAAGTAATGGGTGGCAAACAAGCAAAATGCTTTGAGCTTGGCAAGGTGAGCAGCGCAGGCCCAAGCGAGTGATAAACCGTCAAATGTGCTGGTGCCTCGTCCAATTTCATCCATTAAAACTAGGCTTTGTGCACTTGCATTATGTAGGATATTAGCGGTTTCAGTCATTTCCACCATAAAGGTAGAGCGTCCTGCGGCTAAATCATCGGCAGCACCTATGCGGGTGAATATTCTGTCAATTGGCCCAATAACAGCCTGTTCAGCAGGAACAAAGCTGCCAATATAGGCTAGTAGGGTAATCAATGCAGTTTGTCGCATATACGTGGATTTACCGCCCATATTCGGGCCGGTAATAATTTGCATGCGCTGTTCATCACTAAGCTGCGTATCATTGGGCATAAAAGGATTGTCTAGCACTGACTCTACAACCAAATGCCGTCCTGCTTTAATCCGAATACCCGCGCTGTCACTGAGTTCTGGGCGAACAAGTTTGAGTGTTTTGGCACGTTCTGCCAGATTCGCTAACACATCTAATTTTGCGCATGCTGCTGCACTGAGTTGTAAAGCTTGTAAATGCACTAGCAAGTCATCCAATAATCGCTCCCATAAAAATTTCTCGCGTGCTAGCGCTTTTGATTGGCTGCTTAGGACTTTTTCCTCAAAGGCTTTTAATTCGGGAGTGATATACCGCTCTGCATTTTTCAGTGTTTGCCGTCGAATGTAGTGATCAGGTGCTTGTGCGGATTGACCACGACTGATTTCAATATAGTAGCCATGAATGCGATTATAACCAACTTTCAAGGTAGCAATTTGTGTGCGCTCTTTTTCTTGCCGCTCAAGATCAACGAGAAATTGATGGCTGTTTTCACTTAATTGGCGCAGCTCATCTAACTCATCGTCATAACCATTGGCAATAACACCTCCTTCACGAATAACTACGGGGGGATTGTCTATAATGGCTTGTGTTAGTTGCGTAACCACGGCTGTAAAATCGCCAAGATAGTTTAGCATTTTATCGATAGTGTGATTATCTTTGATGGGCAATAAAACGGCTTTGATTTTTGGCAATACTGCTAGGGCTTGGCGTAGTTGCACAAGATCACGGGGTCGCGCTGAGCGTAGTGCCACTCGCGCTAAGACACGTTCTAAGTCACCCACATTCTCTAGCAGGTTATGCAATTTATCATAACAACCTTGTGTTAAAAACGCTTGAATAACCGCTTGTCTCTCACGCAGTAAGCTATGTTGCCGTAATGGTTTATGTAACCAGCGTTGCAATAAGCGACTACCCATTGTGGTGGCGCTATGGTCTAATACCTCGGTTAAGCAGTGACGACGCCCACCCTGTAAATTAGCGCTAATCTCTAGATTGCGTCGTGTTGCTGCATCTAGCGCAATACTTTGATGGGATTGCTCAACTTTAATCGCGCGAATATGCGGCAGTGCGCTTTTTTGTGTGTATTTCAGATATTGCAATAAGCAACCCGCAGCGCAAATCGCTAATGGCATTTGATCAGCACCAAAGCCCGATAAATTCTGAGTACCAAACTGTTGGCACAGTAAGTTTTGCGCGGTGGAATATTCAAATTCCCAGGCAGGGCGGCGCTTGCTGCACGCTAGTAATACGCTATGCTGTGCTTCTTCGTTGATGAGTAATTCGGCTGGGCGAATACGCTCAAGCTCACTGTCTAGCTCTTCGGCCTTATCAACTTGACTCACTCGAAAACTGCCATTGGTAATATCTAAGGTAGCGAGTCCAAAACGATTTTTTTGCTGGTAGACCACCATCAGCAGATTATCTTGTTTGGCGTCAAGCAAGGCTTCATCGCTGATTGTGCCAGGGGTTAAAATGCGTGTGACTTCGCGCGCAACCGGCCCTTTGCTTTTGGCAGGGTCGCCCACTTGTTCACAAATGGCAACAGACTCACCGTTGCTGACTAATTTAGCTAAATAATTTTCAGCCGCATGAAAGGGAACGCCGGCCATTGGGATGGGCTTGTCGGCAGACTTACCGCGTGTGGTCAAGGTAATGTCCAGTAATTTGGCTGCCTTTTCTGCATCCTCGTAGAAAAGTTCGTAGAAGTCACCCATACGGTAAAACAGCAGCATATTGGGATGCTGCGCTTTTACCTTGAGATACTGGCGCATCATGGGGGTGTGTTGTGCAAATTCTTGAGCAACAGTTGCAGTAGTTTGTGTAGTCATAGCAAAATCTCGTGTCAAAAAATGGCTGGATAGATAGTAACCGAATCAAAATACCCTCGGCAACACGGTATTTTCTCGTTATGAAAATTCATGCTATGATCCAGCGTGATGGTGTTCCCAAGAGTGTGGTTGATGCATTATGCGTTAAGTCAGCAAGTTGGTCAGCTATTGTTGTCGGGTGACAAACCCTTAGCGGTGGCTGAATCTTGCACAGGCGGTGGTTTAGCTTATGCGCTAACTGCGGTGAGCGGCAGTTCTGCTTGGTTTGATCGTGGCTTTGTGACTTACCAGGCAGAAGCAAAAATTGCCTGCTTGGGGGTAGATAAGCAAGTGATTGACGAGCATGGTCAAGTGAGTGCTGCAACAGCGCTAGCTATGGCACAAGGTGCGATGGCTTACAGTGATGCAGCAATTACTTTAGCCACAACAGGTCTTGCTGGCCCTGGTGTGGGCCTTGAAGCTAAGCCTGTGGGTACCGTATTTTTTGCCATTGCTTGGTTAGGCAAGCCATGCAAGCATTGCCATCGTGTTTTTACTGGCACGAGGGCGCAAGTACGAGATAAGGCAATTGATTTTGCCTTATCTTGGTTAATTGAGACATTAAGAAAAGAGAGTAGTCATTATGAGCAGTGATAAACAAAAAGCTTTAAGCGCCGCGTTAACGCAGATTGAGCGCCAGTTTGGGAAAGGATCGGTAATGCGTATGGGTGATGCCAGTGCCAGTCGTGATATTGAAGTAATTTCCACCGGTTCAATTGGTTTGGATATTGCCTTAGGTGTGGGTGGTTTGCCTCGTGGACGTGTGGTAGAAATTTATGGACCGGAATCTTCGGGTAAAACAACATTAACACTACAGACCATTGCTGCTTGTCAAAAAGCCGGTGGTACCGCGGCTTTTGTTGATGCCGAACATGCACTTGATCCTGTTTATGCCGAAAAACTTGGCGTCAATGTCGATGAGCTGTTGGTATCACAACCGGATACCGGAGAACAAGGTCTTGAGATTACCGATATGCTGGTACGTTCTGGTGCTGTGGACATGGTTGTTGTGGATTCAGTGGCAGCGTTAACGCCTAAGGCAGAAATTGAAGGTGATATGGGGGATTCCCACATGGGCTTGCAGGCACGATTAATGTCACAGGCGCTGCGTAAGTTAACCGCCAATATTAAACGTTCCAATACTTTGGTTATTTTTATCAATCAAATTCGTATGAAAATTGGGGTAATGTTTGGCAATCCTGAAACCACCACGGGTGGCAACGCATTAAAATTTTACTCCTCAGTGCGTTTAGATATTCGCCGCACTGGAGCGATTAAAAAGGGCGATGAAATTTTGGGAAATGAGACTCGCGTTAAAGTCGTCAAAAACAAAGTTGCCCCTCCTTTCCGTCAAGTTGAATTTGATATTCTCTACGGGCAGGGAATTTCTTATGAAGGTGAGTTGATTACCTTAGGTGTTGATCAAGGCTTGGTAGATAAAGCCGGTGCTTGGTATAGCTATAAGGGTAACCGTATTGGTCAGGGCAAAGATAATGTACGCCAATACTTAGTTGATAACCCAGCTATTGCCCAGGAAATTGATCAAGCTATTCGTGATAAATTGCTTGTGAAAACGGCAGTGACTGAGCAAGCTGAGTTAATAGAGGAAGCGGACTAAGCTAGATGAACACGCTGCGTCACAAGGCCATACAATTGTTGGCGCGGCGTGAGCACTCGGCTTGGGAGTTAACTCAAAAGTTGTCTGTGCAAGCTAATGCATCTGAGCTTGCAGCGTTGTTGCAAAGCTTGCGTGATCAAGATTTGCAGAGTGACTTGAGGTTTGTGCAGAGCTATCTGCGTTCGCGCCAAAATGCCGGTTATGGTCCAATACGTATTCGTCAAGAGCTGCGCCAGCGTGGTGTATCGCAAGCTTTGGTGGATGAGCAAGTGATGACAGAAGATACGATTTGGTGGCAATTGTTGCAGCAAGTGTGGCAGAAAAAGTATTGTGGTGTGCCCCCCAGTGATGCAAAGAGCTATGGTCAGCAGCAGCGCTTTTTATTACAGCGCGGTTTTGCGATGCAGGATGTGATAAAATTGTTAAAATTTGGAGATTAGTCGGTGCCCAAACCTAAAAAATTTCTTTCTAGCAATGAAATACGTCGTCAGTTCTTAAATTACTTTGTGACTCAGTGCCACACACACGTTGCCAGTAGCTCCCTAGTGCCAGCCAATGATCCGACTTTATTGTTTAACAATGCCGGCATGGTGCAATTTAAGGAAACTTTTTTAGGCATTGAGCAACGTCCTTATACGCGAGCTACTTCTGCGCAGCGTTGTGTACGGGCAGGCGGCAAGCATAATGATTTGGATAATGTGGGCTATACTCGCCGCCATCATACTTTTTTTGAAATGCTGGGTAATTTTAGTTTTGGTGATTATTTTAAGCGTGAGGCCATCACCTTTGCTTGGGAATTTCTCACTCAGGTATTAGCTCTGCCGGCTGAGAAATTATGGGTGACAGTGTTTGAAGAGGATAAAGAAAGCGAAGCCATTTGGTTAACAGAAATCGGTGTTGATGCACAGCGCTTTTCTCGTTGCGGTGCTAAAGATAACTTTTGGCAAATGGGCGATGTCGGGCCTTGTGGTCCCTGCACAGAAATTTTCTATGATCATGGTGTCAAGATTGCTGGAGGGCCACCAGGCAGTGTTGATGAAGACGGGGATCGGTATGTCGAAATCTGGAATCTTGTTTTTATGCAATACCAGCGTGATGCTAAGGGAGTATTGCATCCCTTGCCCAAGCCATGTGTCGATACTGGCATGGGTTTAGAGCGTATTGCCGCGGTATTGCAAGGAGTCCATGATAATTACGATACGGACATATTTCAGCACTTACTGAAAGCTTTGGCTGTGATTATTCCTGGTGCAGATCAGCAAGCGCAGTCTAGGCGTGTGGTTGTCGATCATATTCGTTCCGTGGCATTTTTAATTGTTGATGGTATTTTGCCAGCTAATGAGGGGCGTGGCTATGTGTTGCGGCGTATTATTCGCCGTGCCATTAGGCACGGTAATAAATTAGGGGCAGACGCGCCTTTCTTTTATAAAATGGTTGCACCGCTAGTCGCTATGATGGGCGAGGCTTATCCTGAATTAGCTGCCTCACAACAACGAGTAGAGCGGGTGATTCAAGAAGAGGAGCAGCAGTTTGCTAAAACCTTAACCCGCGGTTTAAAGCAGTTAGCGCAGCGGCTTGCTCAACAGCAAACATCGGTATTGCCAGGGGATTTAGTGTTTCAATTATACGATACCTATGGTTTTCCACCTGATTTGACCGCAGATATTGCACGAGAGCGAGGTATGACTATTGATGAAGCCGGTTTTGAGGCGGCAATGCAGGCGCAACGGCAACAATCACAACAAGTTCAAGCCTTTAAAGTGGATTTAGGCAAGGCTTTTGATGTTGATGGAGTCACTGAGTTTTTAGGTTACCAACAGCAGCATGCTACTGCTAACGTGTTGGCGTTATTCGATGACAAGCAGCAACGAGTAGCGGTTTTAAAGGAGTGCCAACCAGGTGTCTTGGTATTGGATAAGACCCCTTTTTATGCCGAATCCGGTGGTCAAGTTGGTGATTCTGGTTGGATTAGCTTTGCCAACGGTCGTTTTTGCGTGCAAGACACGCAAAAACAAGGGAGTGTTTATTTACATAAAGGGTATGTTGCTCAGGGTGAATGGCATGAGCAGCAAACTGTAACTGCCAGCATTGACCAGGCTAATCGTCGGGCTATCGCTGCCAATCATACTGCCACACATTTGCTTCATGCTGCGTTGCGCAAGGTATTAGGCGAGCAGGTTGCGCAGAAAGGGTCATTAGTTAGAGCCGATGGTTTACGCTTTGATTTTTCTCATAACAAGCCGCTCACATCGCTTGAGTGGCGGCAAGTAGAGCAGCAGGTTAATCAGCAAATACAGAGCAATTGTGAGAGTGATACCCAAGAAACCACACCTGATGCTGCTAAAGCGGCTGGTGCTTTGGCATTGTTTGGTGAGCGTTATGCAGAGCGTGTTCGTGTGATTCGATTTGGTGATTTCTCAACAGAAATTTGTGGTGGTACGCATGTGGCACGTACGGGTGATATCGGCTTATTTGTTATTACTTCAGAGAGTGCTTGTGCCGCCGGAGTGCGGCGGATTCAAGCGCTGAGCGGTGCTAGTGCTTTGAACTATTGCCAACAACAGCGTGCCATGTTGCAAGAAACAGCTGTGTTATTAAAAACAGACACTGAGAACTTAGCTAAAAGATTGCAGCAGTTTTTACAGGAACATAAAACCTTGCAACGTCAATTAGCTAGCAATAAACAACAGCATGCGAATCAACAGCAGGGTGTTTTGTTAGATCAGATTGTGGAGCTAGCAGGGATTAAAGTGCTAGCAGCAGAATTACCCGGTGTGGATAGCGCCACTTTGCGTAATACCTTGGATCAGTTAAAGCAATCATTGACTGAAGCGGCGATTGTATTGGCCAGTGTCGATCAGGGCAAAATACGCTTAGTAGCGACTGTCTCACCGTCTTGTTTAGCGCATTTTAACGCGGTAGAGTTGTTAAACCAGGTAGCTCATCAGGTAGGAGGCAAAGGTGGTGGTCGGCCTGATCTTGCGCAAGGGGGGGGCACTAATACAGCGGCATTGAAACAGGCGCTGGCATCCGTTGCTGATTGGGTAGCTAGTAAGATTTCTGGCTAACCTTTTATTGGGATGGTTGGTACAAATCAAGCCGTGGCATAGTGGCTTCTGTATCTTCTGCTGCTTGATTCTTGGGCGGTGGGAATAGCAGAAACCCCATTGCTTGCCAGTAGCGGTCGGTGCTGGGTGCAACAGGGACAGTTCCTGGCAACAGATTGGCTGCGGTGGTGGTATTCCCCTCTTCAATAGTGCTGTTTTTAAATGCTTCTATTACCGCTTTTTTTGCCTTATTATAGACGGCAAAGCGGTGGTATAGTCTAAGACCCGTTAATATCGCAGCAAAGGCTAAAGTGGACGCGCAAACAGCAATGGCGATTTTTGATGCACTAACAGCAGCGATAAATAGAAAAAATAGGCCAGTAACAGCGCTAGGCATAATAAGTCCAACCATCCAGATTCTATTATTTTTTCGTAGCGCGTTTGCTTGGCTATAAGCAATAATTTTCTGTAAACTGTCAGAATTAATGCCTAGACTTGTTAAATTTATCTCTGATACTTCGTAATAGTTGTTGTTTTCTGTTTTAAATACAACATTATTAGGAACGTTCTTAAATCTATCGAGCTTAAAATCTGCTGGTTTGATACCTAACCAAACTAGTGGGTTGAGGTATTGTATTTTCAAAAAACCATCGTTTTTTATAGCTTGTTCAGTAAAGTAATAATGACTTAGTAGCACAAATAATCGAATTTTCTCATTTTTTATCCCAGCAAATTTAACCGCTGCTTGTGCGGTTTTGCGATGCTTAAAATAATCATTGTATAAATATAAGGAATTCATAGAGGCTGCTTTATCAGCTTTGTTTTCTCTTAGTGGGTTGAGTGCTTTAATAAACTGAGGGCTATAATCAAAAAGCTGATTAATTGAGTGCTGGATGTTTTCTGGTATTTTTTTATCACTTGTTGTGGTAAGAAACGTTTTAAGTGTACCATCAAATCGATTACTTGTGGTTTCTTTTATTTCTTGTTCAGGTAGATGCGCTGGGTGGGATACAGTTAATGTTTGTGTTGTTGAATTATAAGTATAAGCTCCTGTAGTTGCTGTTGCTTCAACAGCTTCAGCATCTCTCTCTTGTACTCTGTGAAAACTATAATCGCTTGGCTGGTAATAAAAGTTTACGGAATTTTCTAGTACTGCATCTTCTGGTTTCTTCATAGCGCTTATTCTTTTCAATTAACTCCAGTAAATAGTATCAAATTTGAGCATAGTGTAGCAAGGGAAATAGCTTTAAAAGTATGGCTTTAACTTAATTTTAAGTTTTTTTAATTAAGGAATCATTAAATTTTTATCAGAATCCGTTTTCTGTAAACTCAGCAAGTGAAGCATCATGATTATCATCATCTTGTCGTTGCGATTGATGATTAGTAGTGATGGAGTACTTCACTAGAAAAGGGGAGACAGTACCTAGTGTAACTGAAAACGCAAATAGTGCTAATCCGGTATATGCCAAAGGAGCGATGTGAGATAAATGAGCAAAAAGAAAACCAGCAAAGAGCATAAAGCAAAGCAGCGTCGATGCCACAGATCCGGTAAAAACACCATCCAGGGTTCGTTTTAAAAGCGCTTTTTTGATTTTTTTGTGTATTTCTAGTTGATCAGTTTCATTATCGTTGAGCAAAACTTCAATTGACTGTGTTTCTTTTTCTCTTGCTTTTTGAGTTTCAATCCAGTAAAAGCCGCATAAATCCAGATAATCTAGTTGCGGTATTTGTGTTGTTGAAGTTTCTGTACCTTTATCACCATTTAAGCCAGCGAGTCCTGCTTTTTTATTTTTCCAGGCTGCGATTTGCTCGTCGATTGTTTCGGTATCAATTGTATCAGAAGAAAAACGCTGTCTTAAGTCATGCCACCAGACCATTAGTAGCAGTTTAGGGAAAGGAGTAAGACTCAAATGTGTCTCTTCTGATTCTTCAAAATTTCCAGGGGGGTTGTAATAAGAAAATTGTGTTATTCCAACCTGGTTGTCATCACTTAAGCGGTCTGTTGTTGGCATAACTATCTGCTTCTTCGTTTTGCATTATTGAAGCAAGCTTAGTCAAAAACGCCAGAAATTGCTAGTCATAGCGTATCCCTTAATCATTTTTTAATAAAAAACTGCTCCTTACCTTCACGTTCTGTTACTGTTGCTGCAAAAATCTTGCCACATCCATGCTTTGTTTATTTGATATGCTGATCTGCGCTTAATTGAGTAACCGCGATTTTATTATGCCAACACCTGCTAGCTTGTGCTATATTCCTCTGAATTTACAACCATTTTGCTAACACCAACAGCGAGGAAGCGACTATGCAACGGGTTTCTTTTTGGGCTTTGTTACTATTTTTGTGGTTACCCACAGGCTTTGCTGATCTTTGGAACAGTAATGAGAAAACTCCCGTGCAGGTGTATCAGGAATGGCAAGGCCCTGCCAACAGCGGCGACAGTGGGCAGGCAGCATCATCTACAACATCGCAGGCAGCACCAAGTGAACAAAGTGCATCAAACCCCGCTTATGCTAGCACGCCTCCTGCATCGCCCAGTGACGTAATGCATCTCATTGAGTTATTAAAAAGCGAACTGATGCAAATCAATCAAAATGCAGTATTGTTCCAGCAAACCACAAACACTAAACTCGAAGACTTGCGCAAACAATTACTTACAACTGACAAGCGTCTTAAGCAATTAGCGCAGGCATTTATCTTGCTCAACAAAGAAGTCATCGCACTGAAATCCGGCAATATCTCGGGTATGGCTAATAGCCCGAATTTTTTTAGCAAGCACTGGCCTTGGATAGCTACTATTTCGCTGGTCATCGTTATTGCCTTACTGCTGTTATTGTGGCTAATGCGGCGGCATAAGCAGCCAGTTACCCAGAAAAAGAAAGTGACTGCAAATGATACCCAAAGCGAATACGATTATTTAGGCTCTAACGAGAGTATTCCAGCTAAGCTAAATCTAGCGCGGGCTTATGTGGCTATGGAGGATTATGCAGCAGCACAAAAAATCATTGATGAGATTTTGTTATTGGGCAATGAGCAGCAACGTCGTGAGGCGGCAGAGCTGGCAAAACAGTTTCCAACTTAATGTGAGTTGCCGTGGGCATGGTAGTTTATTAAGCTAAAAAAATAACTTAACGTCAGTTCGATGAAAAATTAACGTTGCTAGGAGGAACGAGTTATTTTTACGCACAAATCTGCCTATTGTCGCTTATTTTTAA
>CAZSHR010000056.1:0-10735 GCA_964606725.1 uncultured Coxiella sp. | reverse complement strand
TCGCACGCGACACACCAACACCATAAATGGCGGTTAGCGCAATGCGAATATGCTTATTGTCCGGTAAATTAACGCTGGATATACGTGCAACCATTCTTCTAACTACTCCAAGTAAAAAAGCGGCTCAGCATACAAGCTGCTGCCATAAAAATCAAGGCTAACCTTGACGCTGCTTATGTTTCTTTTCTACACAGATAACGCGCAACACGCCGTTTCTGCGAACAATTTTGCAGTTTCTACAAATTTTCTTAACAGAAGCTCTTACTTTCATTGCTTTTGCCCCCCTTAACGGATTAAACCAATTTTAGAGCCTTTGTTAGTGCTCTTCTTCATCAAAGACTCATACTGATGACTCATCAAATGCGCTTGCACCTGAGCCATAGAATCCATCACAACGACGACAACGATTAACAGTGAGGTGCCTCCAAAATAAAAAGAAACATGCCAAACACTCATCAAAAACTGTGGCAATAGTGCCACCAGCACTAAATAAGCAGAACCTACTAAGGTCAAGCGTGTCATCACTTTATCGATGTATTTTGCTGTCTGCTCACCTGGACGAATGCCTGGGATAAAAGCACCGGATTTTTTCAGATTATCCGCGGTTTCTTTGGGGTTAAAAACCAAAGCGGTATAGAAAAAAGTGAAAAACACCACCGCAAAAGCAAACAGTAGAATATAAAGCGGCTGCCCCACTTGTAATGCTAAGGCCACATCATTAAGCCACCCCAATCCCTTACTCTTCCCTAAAAAAGTCGCGATTGTGCCAGGAAAAACCACCATACTTTGCGCAAAAATAACGGGAATAACACCAGCCATATTAATTTTCAACGGTAAGTGACTGCTTTGCGCTGAATACATTTTACGACCTTGCTGGCGCATAGCATAACTAATGCTGATTTTTCGCTGCGCCCGCTCGACAAAAACCACGACGGTCGTGACCAACACCACCACAGCAATTAACAAAATCAATGTAATAGCTTTCATCTGGCCCTGCTGCACCTGAGTAAATACCTGAGCCACCGCGGAAGGAAAACGGGAGGCAATACCGGCAAAAATAATCAAGGAAATCCCATTACCGACACCCCGTTCGGTCATCTGCTCCCCCAGCCACATTAAAAACAACGTTCCTGTCATCAAGGTGACAACCGCAACAAAGTAATAACTAAAACCAGGATCAATCACCACACCGTTATTCACCAACCATCTGGCCATGAATAAAGATTGAGCGAAAGACAATATCACCGTGCCATAACGGGTATACTGATTAATCTTATGACGGCCAGCTTCACCTTCTTTTCTGATTTGTTGTAACTTGGGAGAGACCTGACTGTACATTTGCACAATAATCGAAGAAGAAATATAGGGCATAATACCCATGGCAAAAATTGTCATGCGGCTCAAAGAACCACCAGAAAACATATTGAAAATACCCAGCAAACCACCAGAATGCTGGCTAAAAAGGTCAGCCAAACGCTCAGGATTAAGCCCAGGCATGGGGATATAAGCACCAAAACGAAAAACGACAATACCGATGATGAGAAACATCACCCGCTTTTTCAGTTCACTCAGTCCACCTTGAGAAAGGGCTGCCCCTATTTTTGCTCTCGCCATTTATTCCTCAACCTTACCACCGGCAGCCTCAATAGCTGCCTTTGCTCCCTTGCTCACACGAATGCCACGCAAGGTAATGGATTTTTTTAATTCGCCTTGCAGAAAAACCTTCACACTTTTAACGGCGTGATTAATGATGTTCGCTGCCACCAATGCTTTCATATCGATTACCTGTGCATCAACAGACGCTAATTCCTGTAATCGCACTTGTGCGGTAACTTGGTGGCGACGGGAATTAAAGCCAAACTTTGGAATACGACGCTGCAATGGCATCTGACCACCCTCAAAACCGACTTTGTGATAACCGCCAGCACGAGAATGTTGACCCTTATGACCACGACCAGCAGTTTTCCCTTTTCCTGAGGCAATACCGCGACCCACACGAGTTTTACTGGGCTTAGAACCCACTGCTGGTTTTAAGGTGTTTAAGCGCATTATTCGCACTCCTCAACGTTTAACAAGTAATTGACTTTGTTAATCATGCCACGATGACACGGTGTATCTTCTATTTCAACAGTCTGCCTGATTTTGCGCAAGCCTAAACCCACCACACAAGCTCTATGTCCAGGTTTACGACCAAACTTACTCTTGATCAAGGTGACACGCAGTTTTTTATTCGCTGCCATTAGCTACCCCATGATCTCTTCAATGGATTTTCCTCGCTTGTCTGCCATGGATTCTGGTGTCTCCATCTGCAACAAACCCTTCACCGTTGCTCTAACCACATTAATGGGGTTAGAAGCACCAATACATTTTGCTAGAATATTTTCAACGCCCATTACTTCGAATACCGCCCGCATAGCACTACCGGCAATAATTCCCGTTCCCTCTGGCGCTGGCATCATCAACACACGAGTAGCACCATGCTGGGAGCGAATCGCATGATGCAAGGTTTTATCGTTTAGATAAATCTTAACCATACTGCGACGGGCCGCCTCCGTAGCTTTTTGAATAGCGATTGGTACTTCGCGTGCTTTACCCACACCAAAACCAATCTTACCATCATAATCTCCAGCAACGACCATAGCTGAAAAACGAAAAATACGCCCACCACTGACGACTTTAGCAGTACGGCGCACATTAACAAGCTTCTCTTGCACACCATCGGTTGTTGTATCTGCACCTGCATTTTGCATGAATTCACCCTTATGTTTAGAATTCTAAACCTGACTCACGTGCCGCATCCGCTAACGCTTTAACACGACCATGAAATTTAAAACCCGAACGATCAAATGCGACCTGCTTAACACCCACTGCCAAAGCACGCTCAGCAATGGCTTTGCCCACTATCGCAGCCGCTTCTTTATTGCCACGGCTTTTCATACCTTGCTGCAAATCCTTCTCAACCGTAGAGGCCGAAGCTAAGGTCTTTGTACCACAAGGAGCAATAAGCTGCACTGCAATATGTTGATTAGAGCGGTAAACGCAAAGACGATTCATACGTAATTGCTTGATCTTTGCCCTTGCACGGGTTGCACGACGCAATCTCTGATCTTTTTTATTTATCATTTTTTCTTCTTCTCTTTCAAAATAACTCGCTCATCAGCATAGCGAATCCCTTTTCCTTTGTAAGGCTCTGGTGGTCGCACCGCACGAATATTGGCGGCCATTTGACAAACCGCCTGCTTGTCCGCTCCTTTGAGCACAATTTCAGTTTGACTAGGTGTTTCAACCACAATGCCCTCAGGCATAGCCATATCAACAGGATGAGAAAACCCTGCGGTGAGGTTTAAATTTTTCCCCTGAGCCTTGGCACGATAACCCACACCTACCATCGTTAACTTACGCTCAAAACCTTCACTAACCCCATGCACCATGTTACTAATTAGCGCACGAAAGGTACCGGCCAAGGCATTGGATGCCTTTTCACTGTCTTTGGGAGACACCAGTAACTGCTGATCATTCTGAGCCACGGCAACAGCAGGATGAATGGCTTGGGTTAATTCACCCTTACTTCCTTTAATCACAATAGCTTGAGCATTCAGATCAATCTTAACTCCTGAAGGAATATCAATCGGATTTTTTGCTAAACGACTAACCATGTACCACTCCTAACTGACGAAACAAATCACTTCGCCACCAAGATTACGCTGACGCGCTTGGCGATCAGACATAATCCCTTGAGACGTTGAAACCACAACAATACCTAAACCATCTTTGACTTTAGGCAGCTCATCTTTAGTTTTATATACTCTAAGACCTGGGCGACTTGCACGTTTTAGCTCACTAATTACCGGCTTACCTTGATAATACTTCAACGTAATAGTCAGGGTTTTTTTGAGCTGATCATCAACCTGATAATCAACAATAAATCCTTCCTCCTTAAGCGAATTAGCAATAGCACACTTGGTATTTGAGGCAGACATCATAACAGTCTGCTTAGAAACGGCGTGCGCGTTACGAATGCGGGTTAACATATCAGCGATGGGGTCTTGCATACTCATTCTTTACACTCCTACTACCAACTGGCCTTTCTCATACCAGGAATATCACCGCGTACAAAGGCTTTACGCAAGCAAATACGACACAAGCCAAAATGACGATAGGTGCCACGTGGTCTACCACAGCACTGACAGCGTTGACGCACACGAGAAGGGCTATCATTACGAGGGCGCTTTTGCAGGGCTAGAATAGCTTTTTCCTGCTCTTCTAACTCCCCTTTTTTAATAATTTTTTTCAATTCAAGGCGAGAATGACGTACACGCTGTGAACGCTCCAGCTTACGCTTTTCTCTTGCAATAATACTAAGCTTTGCCATATCTACTCCTCAACGTCTTTTAAAGGGAAGCCAAACGCCATTAGCAAAGCGCACCCCTCTTTATTGGTCTTAGCCGATGTAGTAATGGTAATATCCAAACCACGCAGCTTATCAATTTTGTCATAATCAATCTCAGGAAAAACAATTTGCTCTTTAATACCCAAACTGTAATTACCACGACCATCAAAGGCTTTGGCACTAAAACCGCGAAAATCACGTATTCTAGGAATGGCAATAGCAATCAAGCGTTGCAAAAAATAATACATTTGATTCTGACGCAAAGTCACCTTGCAACCAATAGGCCAACCTTCACGAATTTTAA
Organism: uncultured Coxiella sp.; assembly: GCA_964606725.1. Taxonomy (GTDB): domain Bacteria; phylum Pseudomonadota; class Gammaproteobacteria; order Coxiellales; family Coxiellaceae; genus 2-12-FULL-42-15. The sequence goes on along the minus strand of CAZSHR010000056.1, from coordinate 6,041 downwards.
ATCCTGCAATGGATTTGCGCGTCAAGGTAACAATCGGCTTTTGCCCTGCAATTTTAGTTAAGTCATCCACTGCATGAGTAACTACTTTCTTATCCGCAACTGCCTCACCTAACCCCATATTTAGAGTCACTTTAGTGATACGCGGCACCTGCATCACGCTTTTGTAACCAAACCGAGTTTTTAACTCAGGAACAATGCTTTGGTTAAATTTTTCTTTTAGTTCTACCATGAGTTCTCTCAATATTATTCGTCTATCACTTCGCCATTCGATTTAAAGTAACGAACTTTACGGCCATCGTTTAACTGCTTAAAACCAATTCGATCCGCTTTTTTGGTAACAGGATTAAGCAAAGCAATATTAGAAATATGCATTGCCGCCTCTTTGTCGATAATTCCACCTTCTTGATTGGCATTGGGGTTAGCACGCAGATGCTTCTTGATCATATTGCATCCTTCGACCATGACACGCTGACTTTTTGACAAAATACGCATGACCTTGCCTTGCTGCCCTCGACATTTTCCAGCAATCACTACTACATGATCCCCTTTTTTTATTTTTTTCATCGCCATAATCACATCCAACAATCTATAAAACTTCTAAAGCCAAAGAAACGATCTTCATAAATTCTCCTTTACGAAGCTCACGAGTGACTGGCCCAAAAACCCGTGTTCCTATGGGTTGCTTCTGCGCATTTAACAATACCACGGCATTGCTATCAAAACGAATCAAGGAGCCATCAGGACGTCTCACGCCTTTGCGAGTACGCACCACCACAGCAAACATCACATCACCTTTTTTAACTTTAGCGCGTGGGATAGCTTCTTTGACACTGACACGAATAATATCACCAATGCCAGCATAGCGGTGTTTTGATCCACCCAACACCTTAATACACATCACCTTTCTGGCGCCACTGTTATCAGCAACACCCACAACTGATTGTGGTTGTATCATAGTTATAACTCCTATGCCGCTCTTTCTTTAATATCGAGCAAGGTCCAACACTTGGTTTTTGACAGGGGTCGCGATTCTTTTACCGTGACTAAATCCCCTATGTGCGACTGATTACCGGCATCATGGGCATGTAGCTTACTCGTTCGAGTGATAAACTTACCGTAACGAGGATGTTTGACACGACGCTCCACTAATACCACGATGGTATCTTTCATCTTGTTACTCACCACCTTTCCGGTCAGTGTACGAATAATCGGTTTTTTCTCTTCACTCATAACTCACGCTCTCTTTGCAGCATAATCGTTTTAACCCGCGCAATATTTCGTCTTACTTTCTGATGCAAATTTGGCTTTGGTGCTGCCTCTCCTGCCGCTTTTTGCATGCGCAGTTTTAATTGCTCTTGCCTTAATTCAATAAGTTCATCATGCAATTCTGCTATGGTTTTTTCTCTTAATTCTTTAAGTTCCATTACAGCACCTCACGTCTAGCAAATACCGTGCGCAAAGGGAGCTTAGCCGCAGCACGAGCAAACGCCTCACGTGCCAAAGACTCTGAAACACCCTCTATCTCAAACAACACACGGCCACTTCTAATTTCAGCAACATAATATTCAACACTTCCTTTACCCTTTCCTTGACGAACCTCTAAGGGTTTTTTACTAATCGGCTTGTCAGGAAAAATGGGGATATATAACTTGCCACCCCGTTTTACATGGCGCGTAATCGCACGACGGGCAGACTCAATTTGACGCGCAGTAATCCGTCCATTATCAATGGACTTAATACCAAATTCTCCCAGGCTAAGCGCATTACCGCGCGTTGCCTTGCCACGATTTCTGCCTTTAAATTCCTTGCGAAACTTTCTATTGTTTGGAGCTAACATGCTTTATTTCCTCTATTTCGCCTCTGTCTCTTTAGCATCATGCTCAAGAGCAGTGTGTTTTTCACCCTTAAAAATCCAAACTTTCACCCCAATAATGCCATAGGTGGTATTAGCCTCGGCGGTTGCATAATCAATATCAGCACGAAAGGTATGCAAAGGCACGCGACCTTCACGATGCCATTCCGTACGCGCAATCTCAGCACCAGCTAAGCGGCCTCCTAAACTCACCTTGACTCCCAAAGCCCCTTGACGCATGGTGGTTTGTACTGCACGTTTCATCACGCGTCTAAACATGACACGACGCTCTAATTGCTGCGCAACATTTTCCGCTAACAACTGTGCATCTAGCTCAGGCTTGCGAATTTCCTCAATGCTAATGTGCACGGGCACATTCATCATGCGAGTAATTTCATTCTTTAAAGCTTCCACTTCATCGCCTTTTTTACCAATAATTACGCCAGGACGCGCTGAATAAATGGCGATTTTAGCATTACGTGCCGGGCGCTCAATTTGGATACGACTCACAGCCGCTCCTTTCAAACGCTTTTTCAGCAAATTACGCACGCGGATGTCTTCATTGAGGATGCGAGAAAACTCACGGCCTTTGGCATACCAATTGGCTGTCCAATCTTTTGTAATACCAAGTCTTATACCTGTTGGGTTAACTTTTTGCCCCATCTAAAGGTCTCCTTCGCTGTCCGACACCACGACTGTAATGTGGCACGTTCTTTTTAAAATACGATCACCGCGCCCACGAGCACGGGCATGAAAACGCTTTAAGGTTGGGCCTTGATCCACAGCAATGGTGGCCACACCCAAGTCATCAATATCAGCAGCATAGTTATGCTCTGCATTAGCAATCGCAGAACGCAACACTTTTAATACGATAGCAGCCGCTTTTTTAGTGCTAAAGCGCAACTGATCAACTGCCAAAGCAACCGATTGACCTCGAATCATATCCGCCACTAAACGCGCTTTTTGCGGAGAAATCTTGGCATTTTTCAATATTGCAGCAACTTTCACCTTAATTGCACTCCCCTTACTTAGTCTTTCTGTCACCTGAGTGACCTCGAAAAGTACGAGTCGCCGCAAACTCACCCAGTTTACAGCCCACCATATTTTCCGTGATAAAGATGGGCACATGCTGACGCCCATTATGAATCGCCATCGTTAAACCCACCATCTCGGGTATGATTACCGAGCGACGCGACCAGGTTTTAATAGGACGCTTGCTCGATTCTTTAACTGCCTTCTCGACCTTAACTTGCAAATAATGATCTACAAATGGGCCTTTCTGTGTTGATCTTGGCACCTTGATACCTCGTTATTACTTCTTACGTCGATCACGAATGATCATGTTATTGGTACGCTTGTTACGCCGCGTCTTATACCCCTTGGCCGGCACACCAGTTGGACTGACCGGATGTCTGCCTCCAGAAGTACGCCCTTCACCACCTCCATGAGGGTGATCAACCGGATTCATGGCAACCCCTCTTACGGTAGGTCTGCGACCACGCCAACGCTTTGCACCCGCTTTACCCAAAGAACGCAAATTGTTCTCTGCGTTAGATACTTCACCAATACAAGCTCTTGCAGCAGCTAACACCTTACGCATTTCACCGGAGCGCATGCGTAAAATCGCGTAAATCCCTTCTCTAGCCACTAATTGCGCCGATGTTCCTGCACTGCGCATCATCTGCGCTCCTTTACCAGGATGTAATTCCACGCAATGCACAGTCGACCCTAAAGGAATATTCTGCATGGGTAAACAATTACCAGGCTTAATGGGAGCCTCTGTTCCAGAAACCACCTCACTGCCAGCACTCACACCTTTGGGGGCGATAATATACCGTCTTTCACCATCAGCGTACAGCACTAATGCAATATACGCACTGCGATTGGGGTCATATTCTAGCCGCTCAACACGACCAACTATGCCATCCTTATTGCGTTTAAAATCAATAATGCGGTAATGATGCTTGTGACCACCACCACGACGACGTACCGTAATGCGTCCTGCATTATTACGACCACTAATACGTGTTTTACTGGTGGTTAACGGCCCATAAGGTCTGCCTTTATGCAACTCATCATTAACGACTTTAACGGTAAAGCGACGCCCTGCTGAGGTGGGTTTAATTTTTACTAAGGCCATGATTCAAAACTCCTAGGATGCTGCATCGGTTTCAATTAGCTTGCTATCTTGAGTCAGCTTTACATACGCCTTTTTCCAGGCTTTTCTGTGCCCGATGACTTGACCAAAACGGCGCATCTTACTTTTCACATTCAACACATTGACTCTCTCAACTGTCACCGAAAAGAGATTTTCAACTGCCTGTTTTATTTCTAATTTACTGGCATTCTTACGCACTTTAAACACATATTGGCGTTCATTGGAAAATGCCTTTTCTGACGAATAAGGCGCCTGTAATATTGTTAATATACGCTCTTTATTCATGCAAACCTCTCTTGTAGCGCTTTAATCGCATGAACACTGGCAATCACCTTATCAGCACCCACAAAATGCAGCGGACTTACCTGCGCAGCAATCATCACAGTTACATTGGGGAGATTGCGCGCACTCAAGGCTAGGTTATGATTATCATCACCAACCACCAGTAATAATTTTTTAGCACCAAAAACACTGAGCTGTTCAGCTAGCTGCTTGGTTTTTATCTCAGCCATCATCAAGGTTTCAACGACTACTAACGCATCCTGTCTAGCCAACTCAGATAATATAGATTGCATGGCTTTTTTATACATGCGCTTATTAACTTTCTGAGAATAATCACGTGGCGATGCAGCAAAGGTCACCCCACCAGTACGCCAAAGTGGACTACGAATAGTTCCTGCACGGGCACGACCGGTTCCTTTTTGACGCCAAGGCTTGCGACCACCGCCACTGACAGCAGCACGGTTTTTCTGCGCCTTACTCCCTTGGCGTCCTGCTGCCATATAAGCAACAACGACTTGATGCACTAAAGACTCATTAAAATCACAACTGAAAATCGCCTCATCGACCTTAACTTTGGCCGCACTATGGCCTGCATAGGCACTGACTTGGAGTTCCATTATTCACTCCCCTTTTTTGCTTTAACAGCAGGTGTAATCACTACCATACCCCCTGGGGCACCAGGAACACCGCCTTTGACTAGCATCAAATGACGCTCTTTATCAATACGCACCAACTCTTGCGACTGCACTGAGCAAGTAACATTACCCATTTGTCCAGGTAATTTCTTGCCTTTAAAAACACGACCTGGTGTTTGACATTGCCCTGTCGAGCCTGGCGCACGGTGAGACAACGAATTACCATGCGACATGTTTTGAGCGCCAAAATTATGACGTTTGATCACACCGGCAAAGCCTTTCCCTTTGCTAACCGCCTGCACATCAATTTTTTGACCGGCTTCGAATAAATCGACATCAAGCTGATCACCAATCGCAAGTTCAGCGGACTTCATAAGACGAAACTCTTTTAACAAAACCCCTGGCTCTACACCGGCTTTTGCAAAGTGACCCGCGCCCGATTTATTGACACGAGAAGCACGCTTATTACCCGCAGTAATTTGTACCGCATCATAGCCATCATGAGCAGCGGTTTTCACTTGAGTGACACGGTTAGGAACAACCTCCACTACCGTAACTGGAATCGATAACCCTTCCTCGGTAAATATCCGAGTCATGCCACATTTTCTACCTACTAATCCAAGCGACATCGCTTTTCTCCAACTCTTTTGTAGTTACTCTGCTTCAACACTAATTTGCACATCAACACCAGCGGCCAAATCCAACTTCATCAACGAATCAATCGTCTTTTGTGACGGCTGGACAATATCTACCAAGCGCTTATGCGTGCGAATCTCGTATTGATCACGGGCATCTTTATTAACATGCGGCGAAATCAAAACTGTATAACGCTCAATATGCGTTGGTAACGGTATTGGACCTCGCACAACAGCACCGGTACTTTTAGCCGTCGTCACAATTTCCTTGGTTGATTCATCAATCAAACGATAATCAAAAGATTTCAGTTTAATTCGAATCCTCTGATCATTGCTAACAACAGCAGCCATAATGTAACCCCTAACTTAAAAAACTTAATATCTCCCTTATGGGAGTAAAAAACAAATTGCTACCTACTCAGTAATCTTGGTGACCACTCCTGCACCTACCGTGCGACCCCCTTCTCGAATCGCAAAAC
>CAZSHR010000055.1:0-10764 GCA_964606725.1 uncultured Coxiella sp. | reverse complement strand
CGGTGATGATGTTCTTCGCAACACGCGGTAAATACTTTACTGTACGCTCGGGCGTTTCTCCTAAAACGCACGGTTGCTGCAAACATCATCACCGATCAACGCTTCTAGCAACAAAATCGGAACAGTTTACTCACGTTAAATAGGAGTTTCGCACTTCTGGAAAAGCTTTGTGTCCTGTGTTGTAATTCTGCCAAGTGAGAAATGCTCAGCTTTTTATTTTGGAGATAAAAAATGCACCAAAGATCACAATTAGCACTACCCCCAGGACGCAAGCGCTTGTTACTGCACTCATGCTGCGCCCCTTGTTCAGGAGAAATTATGGAAAACTTGCTGGCAAGCCACATTAATTTTGCTATTTATTTTTACAATCCTAATATCCATCCACGTAAAGAATACGATATTCGCAAAAATGAAAATATCCGCTTTGCTGAAAAGCATAATATTCCTTTTATCGATGCCGATTATGACAGTGAAGCGTGGTTTGAACGGGCTAAAGGCATGGAAAATGAGCCAGAACGCGGTATACGCTGTACTATGTGTTTTGATATGCGTTTTATGCGCACAGCTTTATATGCTCATGAGCACGGTTTTGATACCATCTCCAGCTCATTAGGTATTTCTCGCTGGAAAAACATGGAACAAATTAATGAATGTGGTCTCAAAGCCGCCAGCGCTTATCCTGATTTAATTTATTGGACATACAATTGGCGCAAACAAGGCGGCTCTAGTCGCATGATAGAATTATCAAAACGTGAAGGATTCTACCAACAAGAATATTGTGGCTGTGTCTACTCGCTACGTGATACCAATCGCTGGCGGCTTAAAAATGGTAGAAAGCGCATTAAAATTGGTACTCAGTACTACGGATCAAACTCATAATACTGATCAGGCTAAGCTAAAACACATTTTTCTCGAGTTTTGCCACGCCAACGTTGCCAAAGTACCACAGCACCCAGCAAAAACCCAACTAACGCTCCTAAACGAACACCAACCGCACCCCAGTTTAGCCAAAAGGCAAAAACATAAGATAAAGGAATTGCCACCACCCAAACTGCAAATAAACTCACCCACATAGGAAAATAGGTGTCATAAAAACCGCGTAAAGCGCCAGCATATAAATTTCTCAGTGTCTCCATAAACAATATAGGAGCTGACAGGTAAAAAAGCCAACGTGCCAAGGTTATGGTTTGTATATTAGCTGGATTATTGACATCAATATACATCGCTATTAACGGTACAGGAAACAACAGAAAGATAGAACTAAAAACGATTACTAAAACTACTCCTAATGAAACACAAATATTACCAATATAGCGCACCTGATCAAATTGTTTAGCGCCTATCAATTGACTGACAAAAATTCCGGCTGCCTCAGCAACGGCAAATAAAGGTACCAGAAATAAAAATAACACTTGCTGTGTAATTTGCATGGCTGATAATGCAGCAATACCAATCCACCCACCAAAAATAGCCAATACAGAAAAGGCCAATAACTCGCCGCCAAACTGAATACTCATTGGCCAGCCAATGTGACAAAGTTGCTTTAAAAAATAAAAACCGCGATGATTATGACGTTGAAAGAAACGATAAACCGAAAATTGCTTGTTTAACAACAGACAAGAAACCAAAGTCAGCAGATTAAAAGCGCCTTGCAGCGCCATTGCATAAGGCAACCCTTTTACTCCCAAGGCAGGAAACCCCCACTTACCGTAGATCAAGCCGTAAGCCACAGGAATAAAAAATACAAGACTCAGTAGGTTATTGTAAATTACCAAGCGCTGCTTCAAAATACCATAAAATAGCTGCTGAATAGTCACTAGCAGCATGATGGGTAGACAAGCAAATGCAAAACCATGGAAATATTGGGCTGCAATCTCAACTAATGTTACTGGCTGACCCAATAAAATCAGCAACTTATCGACATAATAAAACACTAGTATCATAATGACCGACAATATAGTCGCCAGTACAAGTCCCTGCTGTAATAAAGCACCTAGCTCACTATTCCTCTCCTCACCATGCAAACGCCCAGAGACAATAGCAACCGCGAAGAGAAAAGAAACAAAAAAGAGTACAATGGTCGTTTGCACTGCACTAAAAAGGGCACTGGCAGCCAATACCGTTTTGCCCAGACGAGCCAACATCATGACACCAATAAACCAACTGCTCATTTGTATGAATCGCGACCAAGCCATTGGCAAAGCCAGCCCTAACACGCGATAAACAGCAGCAAAAAACGCTCGACTCAACATAAGATAATCTCCAAATGGATAACAGAACAGTATAACTTGCTTTTAATCGTAATACAAAAGCGCAAAAGCTTTTTGCGCTGTGCTGGATAATCATCCTGCAAGGTGCAAAACTCCTAAAATATTGACAAGCACTAAAAAGCCTTGTACTGTTGAAGCATTACAACAATACTTTATAAGAGCGCCATGCTAAAGTTTCCAGAAAAAACTTCTCTAAATCAATTAGTTACCATGTTTTCTAAAAGTGACTACGCCATCGTGCAGGAAACCGTCAGTTTTGATACCCGTCAAGCGGCAGATATTATTCAAGCAGCGGCGCATTATTTTGCAAGGCAAGAGCTTGGTATCTTCGATTATTATTGTGGCCAACCCGACCACTACACCTTTATCGGCACAGACATTTTTACCCAATTAATTGCCCAAGATCAAGCCATCACACTCACCCAACATGGAACCCAACAAAACTTTAGCAAGCAAAACCCCTTTGAGTTACTCAAGCAATTACAAAAAACTATTCACCCACTCAATGATCATCCAGGCAGTCGATTAACCGGCAGCCCTGTTGGATACTTATCCTACCATGCTATCCAATACATAGAAGATATACACAGTCAACATGAGAACACACTTAATTTTCCTGATGTAAATTTTTATTTTTTTGGCAGCGGTATCTACCTGGATTATCAAAATAAATGCCTGACAGTCAGCAAGTTACTCGAAAAAAATAACAACATTGATGTGATATATGAGCAAAGCATGCAAAATATTACGGAAATTATCAAATTTCTATTTAAAAAACGTGATTCAGCGACAAAAACCACCAAACAATCCGCTACCGAACAAGATTTTTCTGTTGATGTTGCAGATCATCAATTCGCTACACTCGTTAGACAAGCCAAAGAAAAAATTTATGAAGGTGAGGCTTTTCAAATTGTATTGTCACGAACCTTTAGCCGCGATTTTGACGCAAACCCCTTGCGATTATTTCAAATAATGCAAGAAAACAATGCTTCACCGTACCATTTTTATTTAAAAACACCCGACTATACGCTAGTCGGCGCTTCTCCTGAAAAAATTGTTCGTGTTAAAGACCATATAGTCACGGCTACACCATTAGCTGGAACAAGAGCCTATAGCAATGATAAAGCAGAAAAAATCACAGAACTAATGAATGATGAAAAAGAATGCGCTGAACACATGATGTTGGTTGATTTGGCACGTAATGACCTAGGCAAAGTCGCAAAATCCGGTAGTGTTCAGGCTAAAAAACTTGCCTATCCATTAGTTTTAAAAACACTAATTCATATTGCCTCAGATATTACTGGCGAATTAGATACTAGCCGCTTTAACAGCCTTGATGCTTTAGTAGCCGCTTTTCCCGCAGGAACCTTGAGTGGCGCCCCTAAAATTCGCGCTATGCAATTGATTGATGAGTTAGAAACCTCACATCGAGGAGCCTATGGCGGCTGCTTAGTGGCCATTGATCATGATGATAATTTAGATAGCTGTATTATTATTCGCAATGCATTAATCAAAGATAAAAAAATCTTTGTCCGCGCCGGATGTGGTATTGTGCATGACTCTGAGCCACAAGCAGAAGTAATGGAAACACGGCATAAAGCCTCAGCAATATTAAAAGCGATTACACTGTGTCAAGCAGAGGCAGCATCATGTTAATTATTATCGATAATTATGATAGCTTTACTTACAACCTCGATCAAAGTGTTGCTGACAAAACAGAGACACAAGTATTTCGCAATGATAAAATCACCTGTGATGATATACTTAAGTTAAATCCCTGCGGTATTATTTTATCACCAGGGCCTGGGCGACCTGAAAATGCCGGTATTTGTGTTGAGCTTGTTAAAAAACTTGGCGCACAATTTCCCATACTGGGTATTTGCCTAGGACACCAAGCCATTGCTCAAGCATATGGCGCTCAGGTGATACAGAGTGAAGCTATTGTTCATGGAAAATCAAGCCCCGTACAGCATTTGAATGATGCGCTTTTTAACAATATTCCCCAACACTTTAAAGCAGCACGATATCATTCGTTGCAAGTTGAAATGAAAACCTTACCATCAGATCTACTAGTTACAGCGATAGGTGAGAACAACAATATCATGGCAATCAAACATGTACAGTTTCCTAATTATGGCTTGCAATTTCATCCTGAGTCAATTTTAACTCCCGATGGTAATGCTATTTTAGGAAATTTTGTTGCTATTTGCCTAAGAAATGAGAAGAAAAATGATTAAGGATTTTATTCAACAACTTATGCAACACCAATCGCTAACTAGTGAACAATGCTACTTGGCATTGGAATCCCTATCAGAAAAGTTAATCCCCGAACAAGCAGCAGCATTTTTGGCATTATTACACAGCAAACCAGAAACCAGCGCAGAGCTACAAGGATTCGTTACCTATCTACAAGAAAAAATGCATTATGTAGCTATCCAGAAACCGGTGTTAGACATTGTTGGCACGGGGGGAGATGGCAGCCACACCGTGAATATCTCCAGCGCAGCTAGTTTGGTTTGCGCTAGCCTTGGTGTGCACACAGCTAAACATGGCAATCGCTCCGTCTCTTCACGCTGCGGCTCTGCCGATTTTATGGCAGCATTAGGAATTACCATTGATTTAAACCCCAAGCAAGCAGCCGATTTACTGCAACAGTGTGGCTTTGCCTTTTTATATGCCCCCAATTTTCATCCGGTATTAGGACAGTTTAAGGAATTGCGACAAGCACTAGGTGTTCCCACCACATTTAATTTAGTGGGTCCTTTGCTTAACCCCACGCAACCTGACTACCTAGTACTAGGTGTTTATCACCCTCGTTTATTACCGATTTATGCAGCAGTCGTTAGCCAGAGTCAAGTTAAACGCGCTTTAATCGTTCATAGCTGCGGTCTAGATGAAGCTAGTTTGCTAGGAAAAACAACTGTTGTGGAAGTGAATGCATCACATCAACAACAATACACTATTGAACTAGAAAGTTTACCCTTACCATCTTGTAAGCTCTCAGATATCCAAGGAGATGATGCTGAACACAATCGAGCATTGATTATGAATGCTTTTTCTGGTGAACCCAGTGCCATTGCCAACACCATCGCATTAAACAGCGCATTAGGGCTATATGCCAGCCATTATTGCGATACTATTAACCAAGGAATCACTATTGCAAAAGAGCAACTGCAATCAAAAAAAGTGCTCAATTATCTTAGAAAAGTGGTTGACTGTTCCAATCAGGAGTCTTGATTCAATGCATAATTATCTTAAAAAAATTATCACTGATACTCAGCAAACAATTGCTGATCTGAAAAAATCCTCTGTGATCCAAAAAAATCAACGCCACAGTGATAAATCATTTAAACAACAATTATCACAACCAGGAATCAACGTCATTGCTGAAATCAAACGCTGCTCTCCTAGCAAGGGCGACTTAGCACCTATCAGTGACCCTATTGAGCTAGCAACAGCCTATGCTAGCAACCAAGTAGCGGCTATTTCTGTGTTAACCAATGCTGCATTTAAAGGCAGCTTAAACGATTTACAAAAAGTCAGTAATCACTTGAATTCATCACCCATTGCAGTATTGCGCAAAGATTTTATCATGGACGAGCAGCAAATTTTTGAGTCCATACACTATGGTGCTGATGCCATATTATTAATTGTTGCCGTAACACAAGAAAAGACATCAGATTTACTAGAAATCTGCCGTCAAGCTGGAATTGATGCTCTAGTAGAAGTTGCGAACCAAGCTGAATTAACCTATGCAGTGAGCATTGGTGCAGAAATTATTGGCATTAATAATCGTGATTTAAATAGCTTTGCTGTTGACACGCAAAAAGCCTTACAATTGAAACCCCACATACCCGATTCAATTATTGCTGTTGTTGAATCCGGCATTGACTCACCTGAAACGGCCAAACCTTATATCGATGCCGGTTTTAATGCACTGCTGATTGGTGAAGCCTTAGTTAAAACCCCGAGCGTCACTACTTTTATGCAAGCACTATATGATGTCAAACGTTAAAATTAAAATTTGTGGTATAATATCCCCTTGCATCGCTGAGGCCTGTTGTCAACAAGACCTGGATTTTATTGGTATTGTTTTTCATAAAGCCTCTGTTCGCTATGTTCAAACCTTAAGTCTTGCCCATGAGATTGCTGCTATTGCACGTGCTTATCAAAAAATACCCGTTGGAGTTTTCACAGACCATACTGCTAAAAAAATAACAGAAATTTGCGAAGAAACAGAGATTACCACCGTACAACTACATGGCAGTACAGCAAAAAAAGAGCACACCCAGCTACCATCACAGATAAAAAAAATTTATGCCGTCTGTGATGCAAAAGACAGCTCACTAAAAACACTGGATGCTAGCAAAGACAAGCTAATTATCGACAATCCTAAACCTGGCTCTGGGGTATTTTATCCTCATGCTGATTTATCAGCACTTAAATCATTTCAGTTTTTTATTGCCGGTGGACTATCGGCTGAAAATGTTGTAGCGTCTATTAAACAGCATCAGCCCTATGGTGTTGATGTCTCCAGCCAGGTAGAGAGCAGTCCTGGTAAAAAAGACCTACATCGCGTGTTGGAATTTATTAAACAGGTGAGAAATTATGATTCATGCGAATGAAAAAGGTCGTTTTGGCCGTTTTGGAGGGTGTTATGTGCCTGAATTACTCGTTGCCCCTATTACTGCTTTGACAAAAGCATTTGAAACGGCACAGAAAGATACAGCCTTCCAAGAACAGCTCCATGACTTATTGACCAATTACGTAGGCCGCCCTACACCATTAACAGAAATCCAACAGTTTAGTAGCGCAGTCAATGGCCCAAGAATTTTTCTAAAACGAGAAGATTTACTGCATACTGGTGCACATAAAATCAATAATTCATTAGGGCAATGCTTACTCGCCAAAACTATGGGGAAAAACCGCATTATTGCTGAAACTGGTGCTGGGCAGCATGGCGTAGCCACAGCCACCGCTGCGGCATTGCTGGGACTTGATTGCACCATTTACATGGGCAAAGTTGATGCAGAACGGCAACGACCCAATGTTGAAAAAATACAGCTATTAGGAGCGCAAGTTAAACTTGTTTGTAGCGGCTCGCAGACGTTAAAAGACGCTATTAACGAGACCATGCGCGACTGGGCAGAAAGTTACGAGACCACCTATTACTGCATAGGTTCGGCATTAGGCCCCCACCCTTACCCCAGCATGGTGGCTTACTTTCAGTCGATTATTGGCAAAGAAGCTAGAGAGCAACTACTCAAACGCTGTGGCTGCCTACCTAAAGCCGTTATTGCTTGTGTTGGTGGCGGCTCCAATGCTATAGGTATTTTTAGCGCCTTTATGGACGATAAAGCAGTACAGCTGATCGGCATTGAAGCCGGTGGCAGCAGCAACACATTAGGAAAACATGCAGCTCGTTTTCTAGAAAATCAAATCGGTGTTTTGCACGGCAATGAAACCTATGTGCTACAAGATTCACAAGGGCAAATTGCTGCAACGCATTCAATTTCTGCCGGCCTTGATTATCCAGCAATTAGCCCGCAACATGCATATTTGCATCAAAGTGAACGGGCTCATTACTGCTACGCGCGAGATGAACAAGCATTAAAAGCCTTTAAGTTGCTAAGCAGAACAGAAGGCATTATTCCAGCCCTAGAATCTTCTCATGCTTTGGCCTATTTTTTCATGAAAGAGTCGCAACAATTTTCCAATAAAGACTGTGTTATTGTAAATTTATCAGGACGAGGTGATAAAGACTTGCCTGATTTATTTGAAAAACGTTTATTAGTGGAGGAATAATGAGTGTAATACAAGCTGCTTTTGATAAAAGATCGACCTATGTGGGTTTTTTAACTGCTGGTGATGGCGGATATTCCCATTCTTTGCAATCAGCATTAGCACTTATTAAGGGCGGTGTTGATATTATTGAGATAGGCCTGGCCTTTTCTGACCCTATTGCCGATGGCAGCACGATTCAACTGGCCTCACAACGAGCTATTACAGCCGGAATGACGCTAAAAAAAGTGTTAGCACTCATTACTGACGTGAGAAAAGCAACCAACATTCCTATTATTCTCTTTAGCTATTACAACCCTATTCTTTCTTATGGGAAATCCTTTTACTCAGAACTCAAAGCCGCAGGCGCCAATGGTATCTTGGTGGTTGATTTGCCAATAGAAGAAGCTCAGCAACACCTAAGCGCATGTCAAGCGCATGGCATTGATCCCATTTTCTTGGTATCTCCTTCAACCTCCGTGGAACGTTTGAAAGTCATTAATCAATATGCCAGCGGCATGTTATACTATGTTTGTCGCAATGGAACTACTGGCGTTAAAAGCAATTTACCTGATGATTTTGCAGAGAAATTACAGACCATCAAACAACATATTCAGCTACCCATTGTTGCTGGCTTCGGTATTGCCACCCGTGATATGGCAGCAGAAGTATTAACCCATGCCGACGGCTTTGTGGTTGGATCACGCTTTGTTGATGCCGCGCATAAGACTCAAGATTACGAGCAATTAACTCAGCTTGCCAGAGATATTGACCCACGGCCAAGTTGCTAAGCCTCATTATCAAGAGGCATTTATTACAGGGTATAGGACACACATTCAAATCAAGCGTAATAGCTCACCTACAGGTTTATTGCATTGATTATGCCGTTGTACTATAATCGGCCTGCTTTTTATTTTTTATCGGATAGTTAAAAATGCGATTACCTGTTGGCCAAAGTGACTTTGACCAAATCATCGAAAGCGATTTTTATTTTGTTGATAAAAGCCTTTTTGTCAAAGATATCATCCTTGATGACCAGATTATTTTGATCACACGCCCACGGCGTTTTGGCAAAACATTAAACCTGTCGATGCTACGCTATTTTTTTGCACCAGAAGTAGATGGCAAGCTAACAAGGTCATTATTTAATCAACTCAAAATTAGTCAGGAGAAAGCTGTTTGCGATAAACATCAGGGCAAGTATGCTGTTATTTCCTTTTCGCTAAAAGACATCAAAGCAGCGAGTTTTTCAAAAGCTTATGCTGGCATTTGTGAAGTAATCCGAAGTGCATATGATAACCACCGTTATTTGCTAACAAGTGAGGCCTTATCCGAAGAAGACAGGGTGATTTACAAGTCGATCTTGGCAAGTCAGGCAAAAGAGATTCAAATTCAAAACTCGTTGAAACATCTGGTTCAATACCTTTACCGCCATCATCAAGTCAAGGTTGTTATACTAATTGATGAGTATAACACTCCGATTCAGTCAGGTTATTTACATGACTATTATGAAGAAGTTATGGAATTTTTCCGTGGTTTTTTAGGCGCTGCACTAAAAGACAACAAATATATTTTCAAGGCGATATTAACCGGAATTTTAAGAGTTGCCAAAGAAAATTTATTTTCAGGCTTGAATAATCTAGTGACATATTCGATGTTAAATAAAGGGTACAGCAATTATTTTGGTTTTAATGAGTCCGAAGTTGAAACTGTACTGACAGAGGCTGATCTTGAATCACAGTTAGATGAGGTCAAGCGATGGTATAACGGTTATCATATTGGTGATACTACTATTTATAATCCTTGGTCCATAGCGAGTTATATTAAAGCTAAAGAGTTTAAACCTTATTGGGTAAATACCAGTGATAATGCCTTAATTAAAGGCTTGTTAACTAGTGCAAACGGGACTTTCAAGGGTGAACTTGAGAGATTGCTTAAAGGGGGCTGTATCAAGCATGTAATTGATGACAGCTTTGTGTTTGCTGATTTGCAACTCAGTAATGAAGCGACTTTATGGAATTTGCTGTTTATGTCGGGATATTTAAAAGTAGATTCGTGTGAAGATACACCGCGTGGTTTAAGATGTCATTTATCTATCCCAAATCTGGAAGTTGGCAGGCTTTATCGCAAGATTATTGAAACCTGGCTTGCCGGTGAAAGGAGCCTTGAATGGTATGATAAATTTCTAGGTTATTTGCTGGAGGGTAATATTGCGTTATTTTCAGAGAATTTGAAATCTGTGATGGAACAAATCATCAGTGTACATGATACAGCAAGAGACCCCGAGGCATTTTATCATGGTCTCATAGTGGGTTTAACAGCAAGTTTACACGGAGAAAAGGATTACGAGTTACGGTCTAATCGTGAAAGTGGCAGCGGCCGTTATGATTACTTTATTATTGCAAAAAACCCTGACAAACTGAGTATTCTGATGGAATTTAAACGCGCAGAAGAAGGTAATTTAGACATTGCAGCCAAAGCAGCGTTGGCGCAAATTGATCTTAATAATTATCTTGCTGAAGCAGAACAGCGCAGTATCAAGAAGCTGTTAAAGCTGGGTATTGCCTTTAGTGGCAAACATTTTGCCTATTCATTCTAAATAACGTCAGTTCGATGAAAAATTAACGTTGAGAACTCCAAATAGTTATTTTTACGCATAAATCTGCCTATTGTCGCTTATTTTTAAAGCAACCGTTAGCCGCAGGATGCGGCG
>CAZSHR010000054.1:0-10858 GCA_964606725.1 uncultured Coxiella sp. | reverse complement strand
TGATATTAACTGCGTGTGTTTGCATCTCGGTGATCAAATGGTCGGGGTTTTTTCGCAACACGTCTCCCGCCAGGATTAAACGACCGCCAGTCATCAACGGTAGTAAAAAATCGAGCACAGAGACATCAAAAGAATAATCGGTTACGCCAAGAAAAACCGCTTGATCGTTGAGATCAAGAGTCTTTATCAATGAGCGCGCGCAGTTGATAACCGAGGCTTGCGCAACTAATACCCCTTTGGGTTGACCTGTTGAACCGGAGGTAAAAATGGTGTAAGCCGGTTCAGAGAGGTCAGTTGCAGCAGGCACGGTGAGTTCTTGAAAATCAGCCGGAGGGATTAACACATCGGTTTTTGTTAGAATTGTCAGCGTTGGTAAGCTGGACTGGATAGATTCAAAAAAATCCGCATTGTCAGTAATCACTAATGAGGCATTGGCTTGCGTTAGCATATCGATTACTCGATGTGTTGGCAGGTCAATGGCCAGCGGCAAATAGGCCACCTGTGCTTTTAGGGCGCCTACAATAGCAGCAGCCATAAACACACTGCGTTTTATATGTAAGGCAACAATCGCAGGAGATTCACTGGGATAATCATGGTTACTTAAGTGGGCGCTAATGTATGAAGCTTGTTGATCGAGTGCTTGATAACTTAAGCGTTCTGTTTCGCATATCACAGCTACAGCATCGCCCTGTTTTATCACCTGTTGTTTAATGTGTTGATAAAGATCGCTTTTTGCATTTTTACTAAGTGTCGGACTAATGGGTTGAATCAAGCGGCGATATTCTGATTGCGTGACCAGTGAGCTTGCCAGGACTGTAGTGTTGGGATGGCGGAGAAAATGATGCAGTGCAAATCGAAAGTGCTGCAATAATTTGGTGATACTTTTAGCCTTAAACAAGGCGCAGGCGTATTCAATACGGCATGACACCGATTCTTCATGCTCAACCCAGTTGATATGCCAATCGGTTTTACAAAAATTCATGGGCACTTCCACTGGCGTTGCCTTAATATTGCCTAGTGTTAATCTGTGTTTTGCTTTGTGGCTTTCCCAAGTTGCCAATACGGTTAGCAAGGGAACCCGATTGGTTGCTCGGGGCAATGCTAATAGGGATAATAAATCTTCTAGGTTTACATGAGAGTGTTGCCCAGCAGCAAGTTGTGCTTTTTTTACCTGCAACAACACTTCTTTTAACGACATATCGTCTTTGATTTTGCAACGGATAGGCAATGTGTTGGTAAAACAGCCCATCACATCAGCAAACTGAGAAAAATCTCTCACGTCATGTGGAACGGCAATCACAATATCCTCTTGCTGCGTGTATTTTTTTACGAGTAAGTACAGCGTTGCCAAGAAGAAGGTAAACAGTGTGATGTGATGATCTCGACAGAATGCCTTGATTCGTCTAAATAACCCGTTGCTTAGAGTAAAAGTCTCGCACGCGCCTTGTGAGGGAAGTGTGGATGGTCTTGAATAATCGGTAGGCAAAACAAACTCCTGGTAATCTGATAAAGTCTGTTGCCAAAAATCACGATCTGCCTTTGCTTTTGCCTGTAGTATAGCATGTTGTTGCTGCACGTAATCTACATAGTGTAAGCTGTTTTCTTTTTGAGGAGGTTTTTGTCCTTGGCAGAGGTTGTTGTAATACAGCGATAAGGTTTGACAAAAGATATTAATAGATCGTTCATCAAAGGCGATATGATGTGCATTGATCAGAAGAATATGATTTTCTTCTTTGATTCTAAATAATCTTAATCTAAAAGGTGGTGCTTTATCGATTGAAAAATCGTGACGATTTTCTTTTTTCAATAGCGGCAATACCTCAGCTTCCGATAGGGGCTCTGCTATAATAGCTTGCTTAGTTGTGGGCAAGACTTCCTGGATAATGCTCATGTCTTCACTTCGATAGACAGTGCGAAGAATGGATTGCTGTTCATATAGCCAATGTAGCGCATCTGATAGTGTGCTGTAATGCAATTTTCCGGTTAAACGCCAGGCTATTGTGATATTGTAGTGAGCTGATGGGTAAAACTGGGATAAAAACCAAAAACGCTGTTGTATCGTTGATAAAGCGATTTTTTTTGTGGTCCGCAGTATGTTTGTTTTTAGTGATACTGTGTTTGCGCAGTCTTTTATGGATTCAAGATAACCTAGTAAGTCGCTCAATTCAGGATGATCAAAAATCACTTGTACCGAACAATCCAGCGAATGGTGTTGTTGAATACGGTAACTGATAGTTAATGCTGAAATGGAGTCGCCTCCAAGTGCAAAAAAATCATCACCTTGAGTTAGTTTTTCAACGCTTAGCGCAGATTTCCAGATTGCAGCAATGCTTTTTTCAAAATCAGAGCGAAGCTCAATGGGTCGATGATCATCAACGATGATAGGAATAGCCATTAATGCTTGATAATTTATTTTTCCATTCGCAGTCATCGCCATTTGTGGCAAACGAATAAATTGATGAGGGATTGCATAGGCAGGAATAATCCCTAATAGTTGTTCACGCAAATCAGAGCTATGCAGTGTTATGTCTTTTTCGGTAGCAGTATAAAAGGCCACTAACTGACTTTTTTGAGTCGATGTTTTTTTCTGAATGACGGCGGCATGATAAATATGCGGATGACTTGATAAGGCAGACTCCACCTCACCTAATTCGATGCGATGCCCATTGTGCTTGATTTGCCAATCAGATCGTCCTATATAAACCAGGTGACCCTTGGGCAACCATTTCACCAAATCCCCTGTTTTATACAGTCTGCCTTGTTGGGATAAATGCGCTAAGCTGGCGGGATAGTCGATAAATCGTTCTTGAGTCAATGTCTCGTTATTCAGGTAACCCGTGCTTACCCCATCACCACCGATATATAATTCACCAATTTTGCCGACAGGGGTGGGTTGTAACGCTTTATCGATTACATAGACCGTGGTGTTGGTAATAGGTTTGCCAATGGGCACTTCATGAGGCGTTTCCAGCATTTCTTTAGTTATACGGCACATTGTTGACCAGATCGTGGTTTCGGTTGGTCCATATAGATTCCACAGCGATTGCCCTTGTTTTAAAAGCTGCTTGGCTAGCGTAGTGCTTAGTTTTTCACCGCCACAGAGTAATGCTACATCAGGATTGATTTGCCAGCCGGTGTTTAGCAACAACTGCCACCGACTTGGCGTAGTTTGTACGAGCCGGATCGCATGCTGTGTGATCAATTCACTCAGTGACTGGCCGTTGCTGCCTTGCTCATCATCTGCTATTACACATTGCGCTCCTGAGATCAGTGGCAAATAAATTTCAAGCGCAGAAATATCAAAAAAATACGGGGTGATTTGAAGACAATGCTGGTCAGCCTCTGTTTTTAATAATCGCTTCATTGCCAACAAGAAATTAGTCAGGGCTTGATGGCTGATTTTTACCCCTTTGGGAGTGCCAGTAGAACCGGAAGTGTATAGCAGGTAGGCCAAATCACAGGGTTTTCTCTCTGGTAGGATAATGGGGTCGGTTGCTTGAGGTAATCCAGTATGTATATCAATTAAGTGATCAGCGTTGCTTGATGTCACTGCCCAGCATCGCGCTAACTTATCTTTAAATGTTGTGATCGTGATGGCGCAAAGGGCTTGGCTGTCTGTGATCATTGTTGTGATTCTTTCATCGGGCAATTCTGGATCAATGGGAAGGTAGGCATGCCCTGCTTTAGTTACGGCCAACATTGCGATTACTTGTTCAAGACAGCTATTAAACATTAATGCAATGTATGCGTATTTTTTATCTCCTGAAAGAGTCACTAGCTGTCGTGCTAGTGCATCACTGCGTTCATCTAACACTTGGTAAGTCAAACAATCTTCTTTAAAAATAAGGGCAGTGCGATCAGGATGGGCAGCAACTTCTGCTTTAAACAGATTAATCCAATCTTGACTCTGAACATCAGGTGACGCGGTACTATTCCACTTTCTCAGAAGTTTGTTTTTTTCCGGCTGATTCAATAAGTCAAATTGGTCAAGTCTTGCTTGATTATCAGAGAGTAAGGTGTTCACTGCACGTTTAAAGTAACGTGGAAAATTATGGATAATGCTATCTTCAAAAAAATCGTCTCGATAATTGAGTCGCAAGTACCATTTTTTTTCTAGCAACTCATACTCTAGGCACAGATGATAAATCACTTCATTGTCCGATTCTTCAATGGGGTTAACATGTAAATCGTTTAAGTGTAATCCGGTTTTTTTAACATGAGTTTGCATTAAAGCGATAGTGAATAATGAGCTGATATCTTCCTTCAACATCGATTTGAATTGACGAATCAGTTTAGTAAAAGGATAGGTTTGATACTTTTTGTGTTGTTTTCTTAATTCAGAAACTTGCTGCAAGAGTTGTTCAAATGATGTATTATTCCTTAGCGATAGCATTAATGGTAGGATATTGATTAAGCAACCAAAATCGTTGCGATGTGCTTTTCCTCTTCTATTCACGGCGTAGCAAATAGACCAGTTTGAACAATCAGATAAGCGGTATAATGTAGCAATATATGCTGTCATTAAAAGGCAAAATACATTGTTTCCTGATGCCTTAATTTTTTTAACCACCGGCTCAGTTAACTCGAAATACACATACTTGCCTGCTGCTGCATGCTGTTTAGTAGGCAACTGAAAGGTCGATAAATCGTTATAACTCTGATGCGTTGTTTTAATCGCGTTTTTCCAATAAGTCGCCATATCCTCTTCTAGTAAAGCATAGGGTGTTTGATGATCGTTATAAGGTTTGGTATCTACTAAAGCAGCAGTAGACTCCTGGTTATAATGCTTTGATATAAAATCAATAATCTGTTGCTCGGATTTTCCATCACAAATCAGATGATGAAAACACATTACCAACATAAAGCGACTGTCGTTAATTTTTATTAGGTCAATCTTGAATAGTGGGTAATGCATCAAGTCAAATTGGGTATGACGTGCTTGACGAATCGTTTTTTCAATATTGGCGCTGGCGTCGTCACTGTCGCTTAAATCGATGTGATGGATGTAGTTGCCCGATGGTTCTGCAAAAACACGTGTAATGACGCCGTTTTTTTCACAGAAGTAACTGCGAAAAACCGCTTGCGTATCAATCAACGTTCTAATAGCATCCGTTAAACGTGCTATATTGAGACGTCCAAAGACATGATAAGCTAAAGAGATGGTGTATGCTGTAGAATTTTTATTAGTTTGCCACGTTTGCCAAAATAATCTATCGTAATCATTCATATAAAGCCCTAATGCTTCTAAAATGCTTTAATTTATCCGCCAAATTAAAAGCAAGGGTGTAAAGATAACACAAGGTGTTCTTGTGATAAGTTAGTGTGGATTATGCGTTGATTAGAAAAAGCTGTCTAGTTAACAGTAGTCGTAGTTGTTAACATAATTTTCTCTTAAGATTTATTGCTGGGCGTTGCTGCCCATTAATAACTTAAGGAATTAAAACTGTCACGACATGGTATGCAATTGATCAACTAACTCTTAACGAACAAGCAAAAAAATACTTGCTATTATAATCCTATTAGTGGTTAAATAGCGCTTGCATGAGGTGCGCCAACACCTCGATGCAAGCTAACCACAAAACATAGTACTGAGGATATGTTTCATGGCTAACGATAAGCTACCACACTTAGTTGCTTGCAACCAAGTAAAATCCCTTCTTTTTCGACTTGTTGGAAACTTTGCCCTTTTTTTGAAGCAATTAAGTCACTTGCCTGCACGTTGTGCATTCATGATGTCTCTAGCAGAGGCTAATGACTCGATTTTATTCATCGAGCTAGGGCTTGTTGTCTATAAGAAAATCAAAATTTGGGCGGGCGATTGCATCCGCCGCAATCGAGCGGGGCTGATAAGCTTGTCAATGGCCTGTTGTGGGAGATTGTCGGCTTATCTTGGTGTTAAGCCGACAATCGCTTCTTACTTTCAAGGGAGGTCGCTACTATGAGTAACCGTTCCCCTTTGATACTTTCTCTAATGAGGACACCCTGCTTGCTCTCGAAGTTTTTTTTGAAACTACTTTACGAGGAAGATTATACGATGCAGAAAGTGTTACCACCATCGTATGCAAAATACTTGGATATACAATTGGATGAAAATGCTTTATTTGCTTTTGTGAAGATGGACTACCTATGTTTTAAGCAACTGCTGTGGGGTGTCCTCGATTATTTGCTGGAGAATGCGCAATTTTCCAATGTGAATTCCTATCGATTCGCAGTAACGCTCAAAGCATTAGATAATCAATTACTGGCAATGACTTTAACTTATCAAGATATTGGTACATCGTTCGCTGGCGATTATTATAATGAGTTACTGCAAAGACTAGAAGTTTTTGTGGAGCATTTTGGGGGAAGCTTTGCCACAGAAGAAAAAAATAACCATAAACTAATTGTCATGCAATTTCCAATGATTCAGACGCCTAATTGGTGTGTCAACGAGTTGACATTATCCCCTGGGCAACAAATTGTTTTACTGTCAAATAATAAAATTCTTGCTTCTTTGGCAAAATCACGCTTTAAAGAATACCATAGTACACATTTTTATAATTTTGATGACTCTGCGATATTTCTCCATGATATAAATCGCCTCAATCATGATAATTTCTTATTTTTAGTCGATTATTGTTTACCTGGATGTTACAAAGATAGTATAAAATTTATTAATGACTGTGGGTTGTTAGAAAAAGCAGTGATTATTTCTCATCAAGATGATCAAGCGGCGTTAAGGCGCCGTGTGATGGACGCTGGTATTAAACTGTTGCCCACCTATTTATTGCGCAATGTTCCAATTAGAATGCAGGTTGGTGCTGATGATTATCCTACTTGAACACACTGTGCGGAATTACAAAATACTTGATCACTAGCGTTTCTCTATCTGCATATATGCGTTATTCTTAATAGATCACTATGTGGTGAGAATTTTCAGATTTTAGGCCATATTGGACAGAAAATTTTCACCACATAAATTAGAGGGGTGATTTGTTACCGTTATTTTTGCTGTCGAATTTTCGTGAGCAAAGCACCTGCCTTTGCATTTTATTTTTTGTTATCGTTAATTGACCTATTTTCTATCGGTTCCAACGCCTCTATGCCGCCTTCAACGTATTCAAAATAAAATCGTGGTCTTACTGGATCAAGATGATCAATCTCGTGTTGAAAAATTCTAGCGTGTAAATCTGTTAACTTTAGTAATGCAGGTTTTTTTGCGGTTATTGATAATTGTTTCTCTGGGCTGAGTTCAAACTCAAGCTTTTCTGCATTTACGGTAACTGCGCAAAAACGTTTAACGTAGCGTCCAAACACAGCTGGAACAGAGTAACAGCCTTCCTGACCCAGGCAGGTTTCATCCCCCAGCGCTTGGTAGCGAGCATTCATCCAAAATTCCACTGGTCTTGGCTCGATATTTTTGGCTTGAGCGATCTCCTCAGAAATGTAAGTCATAAAAACACAGTAACGATAGCCAATTTGATTAGCAGCTAAGCCAACACCTACTTTGTCAGGAGATTGAAAATGCGTATCGTACAAATCCTGCATGATAGACAAGAGTTTTTCATCAGAAACTGTCGCATCAATTGGCATGGCAGGTTTGTTAAAAATAGCGTCATTGTAATAGCAGTAAGGCTTTATGCTCATTTTTTCCCCTTAGATGCTGGCTTTGTAAGATTCTAAAATTTCTAATTCTTGTTTGGCTTGTTGTTTAAAACGTTGCTGATACTTTTTAGGAACAGCCGCTGTGGTTGGGTGGTCTAGCTTCAACCAGTCGTGTGCTACTCCATTGATGTAAATGCCAAAGTGTAGGTGTGGTCCAGTTGCCCATCCAGTTGAGCCGACGTACCCGATGACTTGGTTTTTATGAACGTATTGATGTAGCTTTAAGTGTTTAGCAAAATTTCTCATATGTGCATACAAAGCAGTAAAATGTCGGTCATAGCGAATTTTAATCATGTTGCCATAACCGCGACTTTTGCCGATAAAGATAATGCGTCCGTTACCTATGGAGTGAATAGGTGTGCCTCGTGGTGCCGCAAGGTCTATGCCCAAATGGGCCTGCACTTTGTGTAATATCGGATCGAGCCTGTGGTGGCTAAAACCGCTGCTAATGCGTTTGAATTTTAATGGGAATGCGAGAAACCTGGGTTCTATGCCTTTACCTTTGGGAGTGTAATAGCCACTATGGTGTGGGGGGTACTCAAAATAAACGGCTTGGTAGGCCGTGTTTTTTATGTCGATTTCTGTGGCTGCAATATGGGTGGGTACAGCGGCTTTACCTTCAACTTGTTCTTCATTATAAACGACGTAAAATGTATCACCTTTGTGTAAATCTCGTGAGAAATTAATTTTACCCGAAAAGATTTTTAACATTTTTTGATAAATAGAGCTAGGTAATCCTGCTTTTTTTGCTGCCTCTTCAAATGATGTAGTAATTTCTCCTGATTTGAAACTGGTAATGGTTCGAATAGGTAAGGTACTAATTTTTTTAATAAATTGATTATCTTTACGAGTAAACGATAAAACGCGATTTTTTTTCATAAATATTCGTAGTTTTTGCAATTCGTACTCTTTGTTAAGCGTAAACTCCAAGTGTTGTTTCGGCTTTAATAGCTTAATAGTATTACCCTTTGTGTTAATAAGGTTCCAGAAGTCTTGCTGTGGTATACCAAGTTCCGCAAAGATGCTATGCAAGGTGTCACCTTCTTTGACAATAACCTGTCTTGATATGTGAATCTCAGTAAGGGGAGGTTTGTTTATTACTGGGGTTTGTTTGATCGGTGCTGTTACGGTATGCTGACTAATATCTGTTGTTTCTTGTTTCTTTATGATCAGAGTAAATATAAAGACAGCCACAATAATTGCTGCGGCTACTAGGGGATTCAGTCGCTTTTTTCGGGTATTATGTGTCATAGCGGTTTCTTTTTGAACTCAAAAAGGTTCCATTATAGCAGAATACGCCGTAACATAACGAGGCATTGCGCGCTGGTCAATGTTTTTTTTAGATCAAAACCGCAGTCGGTGAATAGAGGATAAGGGGGTTGCATGAGTATTGACAAGGCCATTCGTGAGTTAAAGCGCGGTGCTGTTGATATTATCGTTGACAAAGAGTTTGATTCTCGTATCAAAATGGGTAAGCCGTTACGAATTAAGTTTGGTATGGACCCCACGGCGGCTGATATTCATCTAGGTCACACCGTGGTGTTGAATAAACTGCGCCAATTTCAAGAACTGGGTCATGAAATAGTATTCTTGGTTGGTGATTTTACCGCCAGGATTGGTGATCCTACCGGTAAGAATGTAACCCGTAAGCCTTTGTCAGAAGAAGAAGTATTACTTAATGCGAAAACCTATCAGGAGCAAGTGTATAAGGTATTAGACAGAGAGCGATTAAAGCTGGTTTTTAATTCCCAGTGGAATCAGCGACTTTCTGGAAGTGATATGATAAAACTTGCTTCTTCTTATACCGTGGCGCGGTTGTTAGAGCGAGATGATTTTGCGCAACGTTATCAAAATCATCAACCCATTGCCGTTCATGAATTTTTATATCCGCTGTTGCAAGGCTATGATTCAGTGGTAATCAAGGCTGATGTCGAGTTGGGGGGAACCGATCAAAAATTTAATCTCCTAGTAGGACGTGAGTTGCAAAAGCAGAATGGTCAGGTACCTCAGTGTGTTATGACCATGCCGTTGCTAGAAGGACTCGACGGCGTTCAAAAAATGTCTAAGTCATTAAACAATTTTATTGGTATTACCGATGCGCCTGACGAGATGTTTGGCAAGCTAATGTCAATATCTGATCAGCTAATGTGGCGTTATTACGAGCTGTTAAGTTTCTGTTCTTTGCAGGAGATCGCGCGGCTTAGGCAAGAGGCTGAGCATGGCAGAAACCCTAGAGATATTAAGTGCTTATTAGCGCAGGAGATAGTGACACGCTTTTACGACAAGAAAAAAGCGCAGCAAGCGCAACAACATTTTGTAGAGCGCTTTAAGCACCATGAGCTACCCAATGACTTGCAAGAAATTATCGTTCAGGCCGATAGCGAACAAGGCTTAGCGATAGGGTATACCTTATTGAACGCAGGTTTAGTGACGAGTACTTCGGATGCGTTAAGAATGCTGCGTCAATCTGCGGTGAGAATTGATGGTGAGCGTGTTATCGATAGCAAGCGGCTTATTAAAGTTGGATCGAGCCATGTATTTCAAGTGGGAAAACGCCGTTTTGCTAAAGTAAAAATAGTGGTGAGAAAATAATAAAATAGGTGTTGACAAGCCAAAAGATACCAGTAGAATGACGCCTCCTGTATGGAAATAGCTCTTTAAAAATTTGTAGCAATGTATGATGTAATCGTTTGGTTTTCCAAGCGGTTACGAAGACAGTTTGAGTGGGTATTTGTGTGTTAAGTCTGCCTATTTATAAGCAAGACACGATTCACAAATCCTGCCAATTCCTATTTATAGATAAGAATAACAGTTTGTGAGTCAGATATTTGTAGTACTTTTGTACTACATCAGAGATTAAACAAAAGAGTTTGATCCTGGCTCAGATTGAACGCTGGCGGCATGCTTAACACATGCAAGTCGAACGGCAGCGCGAGGAGCTTGCTCCTTGGCGGCGAGTGGCGGACGGGTGAGTAACGCGTAGGAATCTGCCTGGTAGTGGGGGATAACCCGGGGAAACTCGGGCTAATACCGCATAGTCTCTACGGAGTAAAGCGGGGGATCTTCGGACCTCGTGCTATCAGATGAGCCTGCGTTGGATTAGCTTGTTGGTGGGGTAAAGGCCTACCAAGGCGACGATCCATAGCTGGTCTGAGAGGACGATCAGCCACACTGGGACTGAGACACGGCCCAGACTCCTACGGGAGGCAGCAGT
>CAZSHR010000053.1:0-10886 GCA_964606725.1 uncultured Coxiella sp. | reverse complement strand
GCCCCCTTTTTTAAAAGGGGGCCGACAACGTTAGTTGTCGGGGGGATTAAAAAAATTTTCAAGATACAAATCCCCCCACTGCGCCTTTGGCGCAGTGACCCCCTTTGTTAAGGGGGCGATAAGTGTAAATACTAGCTTTCTAATCGTCCTGCCACTGACAAACACCACTGTCTTTTTTAATTTTTTCAAGTAATGCTCGATGGGCTTTTTGTTCATCAGCAGTTGCTAAAATCACTGCTAAGGGGGTTTTTTCTGCTGTTTGCTGCTGCATTATAGCCGATGCAACGTTAGCTAACTCTTCTGCATCGTCAAAGTTAAACCAAGTTTGCCCACCTGTCATCTGCAAATACACATGTGCTAATAATTGCGCATCCAATAAAGCACCATGCAAATCACGATTGGTGTTATCGACATGATAACGGCGGCATAAAGCGTCTAAACTGACTTGTTGTCCTGGATGCTTTTTACGTGCTAATACCAGCGTATCAACAATGGCACAGCAATCAGCAATGCTGGTTATCGACTGTTGCGCTAACTTAAGCTCATGGTCTAAAAATCCAAGATCAAATGGTGCATTATGGATAATTAATTCGGCACTGTTAATAAAGGCTAATAACTCCTGCACAATATCAGCAAAAAGCGGTTTATCTGCTAGAAATTCTTGGGTCATGCCATGTACTTTAGCGGCTTCAGTATCTACTTCACGTTGCGGATTAAGATAACAGTGGTATTGATTGCCTGTAAGACGTCTGTCTACTAATTCAAGGCAACCAATTTCAATAATTCGATGTCCTTCTTTGGGTGACAAACCTGTCGTTTCAGTATCTAATACAATTTGTCTCATGGTTATGCTCCAAGCAACTTATCAATAGCTTGATTTGCTAACTGATCAGCAATCTCATTTTCTCGGTGACCACTGTGCCCTTTCACCCAATGCCAGTCAATGTGATATTGCTGTGCTAAGGTATCTAACATTTGCCATAAGTCCTGGTTTTTAACTGGCTTATTCGCACTGGTTCGCCACCCTTTCTTCTTCCACCCTGTCAGCCACTCGGTGATACCCAGTTTCACGTATTGGGAGTCAGTTGTGATAATAACATTAGAGCCCTTGCTCGATGCTTCTAAGCCTTTAATGGCTGCCAGTAATTCCATACGATTGTTAGTGGTATTTGCTTGCGCTCCATTAAGATGTTTTTCAATGCTATCTTGACGTAATAATACACCCCATCCTCCTGGACCAGGATTGCCACGACAGGCGCCGTCAGTAAAAAGTTCTATGGTCATAGCGGTTTACCTTGGATAAACGATTGTTGATAGGACGTTTTTATAGTTCCATAAATACGCTTTTCTAGTAAAGAAATAGTTACTGCTCCTAGCATAGGGACCAAAATTTGCCCCAAAGCTTCAAAAAAAAGTGTTGTTTTAGTGACAGGTTGCTTAATAAAAGAACCACGGAAACAAAAGGTTTTATCTTTGATCGGAATGTAAGCCAATTTTCTTAGCCAATACTGCAGTTTTATAGGTGAAATAAAGTGCCCTTGCCAAGGATATAATGTTTTTTTGCCAAGCCAAGCTTGTAACCCCCAAATGCTCCACGGATTGAATGTTAGCAGCAATAATTGACCTCCTGGCGCTAACAGATCGTAAACATGTTTTAACAATGCAATGGGATTTTCGCAAAATTCTAGTAGATGAATCAGCAAGGTAAAATTGACACTCTCTGGCACAAATGGCAAACAATCATAGTCAGAGACAACAGAAACATCACGTTGACCTGGCTCACATTGAGCCGCATTAAAATAATACTCAGGATATCGCTTAGTGAAACCAAACATATGAGGAAATCCCCCAAGTTGCAAAACGACATGGTCAAGTGAAAGCGATACCCACTTAGCTACTTGCTCTTGCTCTAGTGCCAATAGCCAGTTGCCTGGTGCAGTGCTATACCACTGTTGTAACTCATTGTATTGCAAATGCCTATCGCCTACCACTAAACTTAGTAGGGAAGATTATCAATCATTGAGACTCACAATGCTACAAGATATTATTGCAGTGCCTGCTTTTCGTGATAACTATATCTGGTTGATTGTGCAACAATCTTCTAGAGAGGTGGTGATTGTTGATCCAGGTGATGCTGATGTAGTCATCCAAGCTGTTGCTCAGTATGATCTAAATCCCTGCTGTATTCTGATTACTCATCATCATTGGGATCATACGGGTGGTGTGCAAAAGCTAAAAAATCACTTTAGACTCAAGGTTTATGGCCCTAATAATCCCAAAATTACTGATATTGACTATGCACTTACGGAGGAAGACGGAGTTGATTTACCTGCCGTCTCGCGGCAATTCAGCATTATGACAACTCCTGGTCACACATTAGACCATATTGTGTACTTCAACAATGATGAGTTGTTTTGTGGCGACACATTATTTTCTGGTGGTTGCGGACGACTGTTTGAGGGCAGTGCAGAACAACTACACCACTCACTCACACGCTTGGCAGCATTGCCATCTCATACAAAAGTGTATTGCACCCATGAATACACATTAGCCAACTTAAATTTTGCGCGATCTGTAGAACCTGACAATGAAAAACTGCATGCTTGTTACAAGCAAGTAAAAGATAAACGAGATCAACAACAACCAACGCTACCCTCTTCTATTGGGCTAGAGTGTCAGATTAATCCCTTTTTACGTTGTCACCTACCAAGTGTGCGATCAGCGGCAGAAACCTACGCACAAAAATCCTTAACAACCCCTGTAGCAGTATTTGCTGCTTTACGCCTCTGGAAAGATAATTTTACCACTTAGGCGCTTGCACCTTACAGCAATCCTCTTTAATATGTCGCCATGTTCAAGCACTTAGCCCATTCATTGTACAATTTTTCACTAGGACACTGGTTCGCTCCTATTGCCTTTGGTATCGCCTTTTTTGCTAGCACGGCACCAGCAAATACACCAAAATTTGCTATGAATGGTCACAATAATACCAATATTTGGCAAGAAATTACCAGCAATTTGCAGACCGCACCCTACACAAAAAATAAGCAAGCAATACAAAAAGAAATCGATTGGTATGTTAACCATCCGCAATCGTTACTAGAAATTACTCAAAATGCTAAACCCTATATTTACTACATTACTCATGAAGTAAAAAAGCGGCATATGCCGCTAGAAGTGGCATTGTTACCCATGGTTGAAAGTAATTACAATCCTGATACCACTTCCTCAGCAGCCGCATCAGGCTTATGGCAACTCATGCCCAGCACAGCTAGAGACTTAGGGGTTAGCATCAACCATTGGTATGATGGGCGTTACGATGTCATCTCCTCCACCCATGCTGCACTTAATTATTTACAGCATTTGCATGGGCGCTACCATAGTTGGGCACTAGCATTTGCTGCATATAATTCTGGCAGCGCAACTGTAAATCGAGCCATTCGGTGTAATAAACGGCATCATCGTGCAATTGATTATGATGCACTGCCACTTCCCAAAGAAACAAAACGCTATTTACCAAAATTATTGGCTATTGCTACTATCCTAGGTCACCCAAAGCGCTACCCTATCCCCGTTAAAGCTGTTAATAATACGCCTTACTTTGCTGAGGTAAATATTGATAAAACCATTGCTATTAAGAAAATTGCTGAGTTAGCCAACACTAAAATTAGCGTGATTAATCGTCTTAACCCAGGCTTTAGGCATGATAGAGTTATATCAGTGAGTAAAGTGTTGGTTCCTACAAGGAACAAGGCAGCTTTTGAAGTAAATCTTGCCAACTATATTGACCGTCATGAAGATACTAGCAGTGTTTATACCGTACAAAGTGGTGACTCACTTAGTAAAATTGCAAGTAATTATCATGTATCGACAAGATTGTTAAAACGATCTAATTACCTGCGCAGCAACCTCATTAAAATTGGGCAACTGTTGTATATCCCAATATAATACGGAACTCAACTTATGACCGCAAAAAAAATCGATGGACGAAAGCTCAGCCTACGTATACAGCAAACCATCAAAGCCATTATTACTGAGCGATTAGCACAAGGCTTTAGGAGACCGCGATTAGATGTAATTCTCGCTAACAATGATGCTGCTTCTGCGATTTATGTAGCTAACAAAGAAAAAGCTTGTGCTGCGGTGGGGATTGATTCGCAGCGGCATGTACTGCCTGCAGATGTTAAAGAAACCACCTTGTGGCAACTCATCGATAGACTGAATAAAAATGATGCTATTGATGGTATATTATTACAATTACCATTAGCAAAACACATTAATTCAGTGGAACTATTAGAGCAAATTGATCCCAACAAAGACGTTGATGGTTTTCATCCTTATAATTTGGGTCGTTTAGTACAGCGCAAGCCTTTATTGCGACCTTGTACACCTTACGGAATCATACAATTACTAGAGAGTGAAAATATTACCCTGCAAGGAAAACATGTGGTAATTGTTAATGCCTCCACTATTGTCGGCCGACCACTTGCAATGGAGTTATTATTAAAAGATGCCACGGTAACAGTGTGTCATCGTTCAACTAAGAAACTTGATGCGATTATTGCACAAGCTGATATTCTAATCAGCGGCATTGGCAAGCCCGATATTATTCAATCTCAATGGATTAAAACCGGTGCTATTGTCATTGATGTTGGTATTTCCCGTTTGAGTAATGGAAAAATCACTGGTGATATTGAGTTTGATAGTGCTAGTCAGATAGCCAGTTGGATTACCCCTGTTCCTGGGGGCGTTGGACCAATGACCATTGCTACACTGCTGCAAAACACTCTGTTAGCTAACAGGCACTTAGTTAGGCAAAAACAAACTGTCTAGTATAAAACCCTTAGTACTAGTCAATTGCTAATAAGACCGTATACTCACTATTAGTATAACTCCTTTTCTGGTTGCAATAACATGAGTAAAGCGGTATTTCCCGAAGCTTTGGTACTTGCTGAACAAGCAAAAATAGCAAATATTCAATTTGCAAAAAAAATTATTGAAAATGCATTTGATTGGCAAAATGAGCTAAAAAGACTAAAATTCAATAACTTTACTAAAGAGAAGCATCTTATAAATGCTATTTTTATGTTAGCATTAACTGACCTGAAAAAATTTGATACTTTAAATAATTTTGTTACTAACAATGAAGTCAAAATTTGTGATGATTATATTTCTGATTTTTTTATGGGAACTTTTTATATTTCATTTCAAGAAAAAGTAATACAAGCTATTGAAATTGCCTTAGAGCAAAAAAGATTTGACACCATTGCTCTACTCATGGAAAAATTCAGGTGCTATTGCGCATCAGCGACAGAATGTAACTATTATGACAAAGAAAGCCCATTATTACAATTAATTAGCGAAGTTATCTACAAAGCGTGCTTACATGAAAGTATACACGCTCAATATATTTATTACTATGCTAAAAATTTTGATAGGAGTATTTTTAACTTTAGAGGAATGTGTGTTAAAAATGTGAATAAAAAGTTGAAATTATTAGATTTTAATAATAAAAAATTAAGTGCTTATAAAGAAAAATCAGAATTTTCTTTCGGGTCATTTTTAATGCAAATACTGAAAATGATTTTAGAATTTTTTTTCAAAGATTATTTTAACGATGAAAAACAAGAGCAAGAGATAGAATTGAAAGAAAATAAGCCATTTCAATTTTTCAAACAGATTCTTAGCCAAGAGCAAGAAAAATACCCTGGTGAGCATACGCTACACTGCTATTGATACACTATTATTTATCACCAATCGTTGTTCTCATAGTCGTTGTACTAAGCTGACTATTGTAACACCGCATATCAAAATGCGGATATGGTGGATGAATATTATGTTGCTTAAAGCAATCCCAAATAGCAAATAACACTTCTGAGCGAACTCGTGCACGACTATTAACTATTTGCAAATTAATGTAATAGCGCACTTGCATTTCCAATAGTGATTCGCTTAGCTCTTTCATAAATACTTCAGGTTCAGGATCATCAACCACTAAAGGAAAATCATTCAGCACTTTATAAATTAATTCTTGAACAAAATGTGGGTCTTCTACCCTGTCAAGCCGAATCATCACAACTGTCCTAACAATGCTATCCTGATGTGTCCAATTGACAAAAGGCTTAGTAAATAAATCGGCATTAGGAACAATCACCTCCATATGATCCCAAGTGCGAATTTTCATCGAACGCATTCCTGTACTCATAATTTCACCTTCATATTGACCTAGTGTCACAAAATCTCCACTGCGAAAAGGTCTCTCAAATAGTAATAATATTCCACTAAAAAAGTTATTTAATAAATCACGTAAGCCAAATCCAATACCAGCTGCAAAAGCTGCTGCAATTACTGCTACCCCTTTTAAGTCAACGCCTAAAAATTTTAAACCTACTACAACCCCCAATATAACAACACTGTATTGGGTAAAAACTGACAAGCTATTGCGCACTCCAATATCTCTGGCGCGAACATAAAGTGAGCGAAAACAAAACTCACGCGACCATTTAGCAACCCAATATAAAATAGCAACAAATATAACTGCTTTAATCAACAGTTTTATATTAATCAAATTATCGCCAAGCTTTATGAGTGGAGCAGTTAAAATTTTACTAACCAAAGCAATAAATGCTTGATTTTCATTTAAATGGTAAGCAAGAATCAATGCCCAAATAGCCGCAGCTAAAATAGCTAATCTTAAAATTTTATCTAAAGGTTTTAAAATAACCTGCGTCCATATCCAGCCATTGCCGACATAACGTAAAGTTAACTCATAACATAGTTCCATGAAATCAAAAGCCAATCCACGAACCAGTAAATAGCTAAACAAAATAACCAGTGCAATAAACTGCGCCACACCAATCAGCCAAGCTAATTGCACATATCCGAGCAAACCAACAAGCGCATTTGAAAATAACGTTACAGGAAGTATGCGGCAAAACAAGCGAATAACGTTTAATACATAGTTCTTTTTAACACAAAATGCTCGTTGTAAAAATAAGGGTAAGATGACCCAGCCCTTGAATAAAAACAAAGATAAAAATAACAAGATAAGCATAGACAAACGATTAGCAATACCACGAATCATTTCATCAACGGGTAATTGGTGCGTCATTATAACCAAAGTGAGTAAAATAGCACTGGCAATAAAGAAAGCTCGCAAGCGATAATAAGCATTTTTATTTTTTGGGATAACCTCGGAAATTCCTTTCACCAATAAACTACGTACCACATTAATAATCATATTGGTTAAAATAATCACTAGTAAAATGTTGATAATCAACATCAAATCAACTTGCAACAAGAACTGCACAATGACAAAATAACCTGCTATGATGAAAAGCAGAAAGTTCTTCTTAATAAGTTTAAAAAAAATCTTAAAAAGCCCTTGAGAAAATCGCTTGGTTACAGTATTTAAATAACGAATAACTCGTTTTAAATAACGAAGTATATAAAACCCTATAACAATTACTGCTAACGTAAACATTAGCAGCGAGATACCAAGAGAATTATCTATATTTTTAACAGAGAAAATAATATGATCAGCAGTAGTTTTAATATATTTAACAGCTAACTGAGGAATTTCAACTAATTTGCTAGCAAAGTTTTTCCATGCCGACCAAGTCAATCCTGGCAAAGATTCGCGCTGATACAGGTTTTCTCTGTATTGTTGGCGCAAATTTTTTATAAAAACAGTGACCGTATTTTCAAATCCAGATAATTGCTTTAAATAGTCATTATATTTTTCTTTAATTAATACCAAATCATTGCTTATTGCTTGATATTGATTTTTCATAGCACTATTTTTTTGTTCTATATTTGTTAGTAGGCTAATATGCTTATCGATGTATTGTATTCGATCACTAACAACCACTTGCATGGCTTTCATTTGCTCGATTAAGTGATCTAATTCAGTTTTATCAAACTCTATGCGGTTTTTTGTGAGCAAAAAATCTTGCGCTCGTACTTGTAACTGGGTTAAAAAAAGCACCAAGCGGTTTAGAGTAATCTTTTCTTGAATAGTGTATATTTGAAATTGGTAAAGCGCAGCTAGTTGCTTGTTGGCACTTATTTGGTTAGCCTGATTTTTCACTTGTCCTAACTCATTGAAGAGTTTATTTTGTTCGCTTTGTAAGCGCCTCACTTTAGATAACAGCACTGTAATCGACTGATTACGCTCTTGTTTTTCTTGTGCTGCTAACAGTGTCTCGTACCAATTTTCACTGACTGCCACAATTTGCTGCCAAGTTTCAGCTAAACTGTTTAGAGTTTTTAGTCTGGTTCGTTGTAGAACTAGCATTTGTATTTTATTTTCTAGCTCCTTTTTTAATCTGAGTGCTGTATCTTGCTGAGTTTGAATTTCAGCCGCTTGCTGGCGTGCTTTTATTTTCTCAATTCGCGAATTCATTATCTTTATAGCTTGAGAGACATCAGCAATAGCAATTTCTGTGCTCCCTAAATAGGCTTTTGCATTTTCACTAGCAACTAAAGCTGCACCGATTTGTGTAGTCGATACATCACTTTCAAATAACCGTTTTTCATGGCGTTGCTGTAATGTTTTTAAGTAACTCTTTGCTTCTTTGAGTTGCTTTATCTCAGTAGCATTCTGAAATGTCAATTCCCTAATAGTTTGAGCCTTTACCTGTTCATGCGAGATATTTGTATAGGAGAGCGCTGTAATGGAGAGAATCAGCCCTAAGCAAATGACTAGGAATCGATGCTTGAACAACATAATAGTCTACTACCTGCTATAGACAAGGATAAGATCAAATGCGCTTGGCATTTTGCTTATGATCATACGATAGACGATTATTGTCAACGCTAAGTCTTTGAGACAGTTTAATTTGTTTCTTTTTTATTCGAAAAGAGGCGATTTTGTCGCAACACTCACAATTTTGTAAGAAATCAGCTATTTGCAGTGAGAATTTTCAGCCCTATGCTGTTTACACTTGCATATGATCTCAATTAGAGATTTTCTGGAAATTAAATCAATGACGGTGCGCCAATTACGGAGTAACAGCACAGTCTTTAAGCGATACAACACGGAGAGAATACCATGTTTGCTGATCTGCCTGAGGCATTAAAAACCCTTGTTAAAGAACATTTATTAGCCAATGAGTTTCAAACAGCCAAAGCGATTCATGATAAGTGGATGAAGCAGCAGCAGAGGAGTTCTAAAAATCACGCTGAGTTGCAACATCAGTCATCATGACCGCTTTCAGGCAAGTATACTGCTTGATTTCAACATTATACTTACGGTAATATGATCTTTTTTATGATCAAAGAGCGTAAGAGATGTCGCAAAATACCCCGTTATACTCACAGCACACCGCACTTAATGCGCACATAGTTGATTTTTGTGGCTGGCAAATGCCTCTTCACTACGGATCCCAGCTTGAAGAGCATCAGGCTGTGCGCTCAACTGCCGGTATGTTTGATGTCTCACATATGGCAATTATCGATTTGACCGGCGTTGATAGCTTAAACTATTTACGATACTTATTAGCTAACGATGCTAAAAAATTAAAGCCTGGACGAGCACTTTACACCTGCCTGCTAAATCATAAAGGTGGAGTGGTTGATGATATGATTGTCTACTATTTACAGGAAAATCATTATCGCATTGTTGCCAATGCAGGTTCACGTGAGTCAGTGTGGCAATGGCTGAATCAGCAAAAAGAAAGTTATCAAGTTACATTAACACTTTTTGAAAATTGGTCGATTATTGCAGTACAAGGACCCGATAGTTTGGCAAAAATGGCTTTAGCATGGCCATCGTTGACTGCAGAAACCCTGCAAGCCATGCGTCCTTTCTCCTTTATCCAACAAGGAGAAGCACTTATCGCACGTACTGGCTATACAGGAGAGAGAAACGGACTAGAAGTTATGCTACCTGCCGCATCAGCACTGGAATTATGGCAAAATTTACTAGCACAAGGGGTTCATCCTTGTGGGCTAGGAGCAAGAGATTCGCTACGACTGGAAGCGGGCTTTAATCTTTATGGATCAGATATGGATGAGAGCGTTACCCCTTTAGAGTCAAACTTAGCTTGGACGGTATCTTGGACCGATGAAAATCGTGAATTTATTGGTAAAGCTGCGTTGCAGCAGCAGTTAAAAGCGGGTATCGCACGACAATTAGTCGGACTCATATTAAGCACACGTGGCATGATGCGTGCGCATCAGAAAGTCATGACCTCTCAAGGGGAAGGTGAAATTACTAGCGGGGGGTTTTCGCCTCATTTAGGGCATTCCATTGCACTAGCCCGTATCCCAAACACCGATGATAAAAGCGTGACCATAGATTCTCGTGGTAAAACACTGACAGCAACAATTATTAACCCACCATTTATTGGAGGCAAGCATGACACCCATTCCAAATGAATTAATTTATAGCAAAAGCCATGAGTGGTTGCGCCATGAATCAGATGATATTTATGTGCTAGGAATCACGGATTTTGCCCAATCACAATTAGGCGATATTGTTTTTGTCGAGCTGCCTGATGTTGGTAAAACCATCGATGCAGGTGATGAAATTATCGTTGTCGAATCAGTTAAAACAGCAGCCGACGTCTATGCTCCGGTTTCAGGTGAAGTAATTAGCATTAATGAACAACTAGCTGAAAATCCAGCACTTATTAATACAGACCCTTACAATCAAGCCTGGTTAATACGGATTCGCATTAACAACTCCAGTGAACTCGAGCACTTGATGGATGCAAAAGCTTATGAAACTTCCATTAATGAGTCTTAAACAATGCCGTTTATTCCACATACCCCAGCCGATATTGATGCCATGTTGGATACCATTGGCATCAATGATATTCAACAACTCTTCGATGAAGTGCCAAAAGACCTGAAAAAAGCAGACTTATCTCAAGTCGCAACCG
>CAZSHR010000052.1:0-10898 GCA_964606725.1 uncultured Coxiella sp. | reverse complement strand
TGGTCACGAAAAAAATATAGATTAGCTGGCTTTGCTCGATTATAACAGTTTTTTAGTACCTCACTGACGATAAAATTTTCAAATAATGCGCCCTTTAACGGATGGTGCTCGATATATTCTGCTTTAGTGAGTCCAAGTAAGTAGCTGGCTAAACCAACATCAAAAAAATAAAGTTTGCTGGATTTAGTGAGCCTCTTTCTAAAATTTTCAAAGTGAGGCGGTACAAAATAGAGAATATAACTAGCATTGAGTAAAGAAAGCCAAGATTTAATGGTTTTTTGATCCATGCCGCAATCGTTAGCTAATCGTGAATAGTTAATCAGTTGCCCAATTTGATGAGCGCACAGTTTTAAAAATTTCTCAAAGGTTTGTAAATCTTTTAAATTGGCTAACTGCCGTAGATCGCGTTCTATATAGGTATTTAGATAAAATGACAACGCTTCTGTTGGCTCTAAATTGTTGGCTAAAATGCGTGGATAAAAGCCTTTGTACAATACTGTTTGTAAGTTAGCAGCGGAGGTTTTTTGATATGCCTCATGATAAGACAGTGGTAACAATCGCAGTAGTGCGGTACGTCCGGCTAAAGATTGATTAATGCTGTTGGTTACTTCAAACTGCTGTGAGCCGGTCAGTATAAACTGGCCGTGTTTTGGATTTTCATCCACTATGACTTGTACGTATGAGGGTAGGTTGGGTGCATGTTGAATTTCATCAATAATCATGCCGTGCTGACTTTGCTTGAGAAACGCTTTAGGGTCTTGGTTAGCAAAGAGACGTAGCTCAATGTCTTCTAGGTTGACATAATGATGTCTAGGAAATGTGTGGCGACATAGTGTGGTTTTTCCAGCTTGTCGTGGCCCTGTCATGGTCACAACAGGGTAATTTGTCGCCAGTTTCGAAAAAAAAGCCGCTATATCTCTTTGATACATAATGAAAATCTTTGCATCTTTACAAATTAGGAGTATAACTCCTAATTTGTAAAGATGCAAAGATTTACTGCCCTATCGAGACATAAGTCAACCGATTATCTATAATGAGTAATCATGTAACGCGCTTATACAGTAAGCCCCACACTAGTAATGGTGTATTGACATATGAAGACAAAAAAAGAGCAAGCCTACTCCTTGGATGGCAATAAATTGTTTACTAATCGCAGCAACATTGAGTTGCTAAACTTACCCTTGCTAAACAAGGGAACCGCTTTTTCTTTGGCAGAAAGAGAAACCTTCCAGTTAGAAGGCTTATTGCCTCCTCATGTGGAAACCTTGGCACAACAAGTAGCACGCTGTTACCAAGCCCTGCAAGAAAAAGATCAAGCGATTCAAAAGCACATTTATTTGCGGCAATTGCAAGATGAAAATGAAACCTTATTTTATCGCTTGGTAGTAGATCATCTAGAAGAGATCATGCCATTGATTTACACGCCCACAGTGGGTCTGGCGTGTCAGCATTTTAGTCGTATTTATCGCAGACCACGTGGCTTATTTGTGGCTTATCCGCAACGACAAGATATGCGACAGATATTGGATAATTCACCATTGAATGACGTTAAAGTGATGGTGGTCACTGACGGTGAGCGCATACTAGGTTTGGGAGATCAGGGAGTTGGAGGCATGGGCATACCCATTGGTAAGTTGTCATTGTATTCAGCTTGTGGTGGTATTCCACCGCACCAGACCTTGCCGGTGTTACTGGATGTGGGAACAAATAACAAAGAATTGCGTGATCATGCTAACTATATCGGTTGGCGACATGACCGCATTCGTGATGATGCCTATTTTGATTTTGTTGATGACTTTGTTACTGCTGTAATTGAAAAATTTCCTAATATTTTGTTGCAGTTTGAAGACTTTGCTCAGCCGCATGCCTATCCTTTGTTAGAGAAGTATCGTGATCGTTTATGCTGTTTTAACGATGATATTCAAGGAACTGCTTCGGTTTGTGTGGGGGCAGTATTGGCAGCGGTTAAGTTAACAGGTCGTCCACTGGGCGAGCATCGCATTGCGGTTTTGGGAGCAGGTTCAGCCGGTTGCGGTATTAGTGAGCAGTTGGTAAAAGCGATGGTGTTGGCGGGTTTGCCAGAAAAAGCGGCTCGTCGCTGTTTTTTTATGGTGGATCGTGATGGCTTGTTGTTGCAAGATAGCCCAAATCTGCGGCCATTTCAGCGAGGTTTATTGCAGTCACGAGCAGCGGTTTGCGATTGGAAATTAACAAATTCTAACCACATTAGTTTGCAGGATGTGATAAACAATGCAAATATCAGTATCTTGTTGGGTGTTTCAGGGCAGCCACAGCAGTTTACCGAGGCCATTGTCACCTCAATGGCAGCTCGTGTTAATAGGCCGATTATTTTTCCCATGTCCAATCCGACTTCACGTTGCGAAGCCAACCCCAGTGATTTAATTCGTTGGACAGCGGGCAAAGCACTAATTGCAACAGGCAGTCCTTTTGAACCAGTCAGCTTTAATGAGCAATTATTTCCGATTACGCAGTGCAATAATTGCTATGTGTTTCCAGGCATGGGGTTGGGAGTCTTAGCCAGTGCTGCCTTACGCGTTACCGATGAGATGTTTATGGCGGCGAGTCTTGCGTTGAGCGAATTATCGATGTCGCTTAATTCATCATCGGGTCGTTTGTTGCCTTGTTTGAGTGATATTCGTTCTGTCAGCAAGCACATTGCTCTTGCTGTTGCCAAAGAAGCGCAGCGTCAGGGTTTAGCGCAGCCTAACTCAAGTGATGAATTGGTTAGGAGAATTGATGAGATTTGTTGGCAACCTCACTACTATGAAATGGTTTATGCAGGCGTTTCGCCAGGATGAGGCTGGGGCGCGGTTAAGACGATTTCGCCCGCTTTGCTCACCTTGCGCCTGCTTGCTTTGTAACGGTCGCCTCCATTCGACATCCTGTCTCAGGTCGGCTCAAAACAACTTCGTGTTGTTTTGCCCGTTAGCACGCGGCGCAGCTCAGGTTGCGCAAGCGTAACGCTCTCTCGTCTTAACCGCGCCCCAGCCTCATCCTGGCGAAACGTCTATCAGACTCTCGCAATATCGAGTTTTCTTTAACCTTGTCAAGCTAATACGCTACAATGCGATTTTGCGAGATGGGGTGATTTATGAAGTATATTTTTTGTGCTTTCTGGCTGCTGGTGATGGCCATTGGGGTGACTTTTGCTGCCTTAAATGCAACGGCAATAACGGTTAACTATTACCTGGGTGAAGCTGAGTTGTATTTGCCATTTTTGCTATTGATCGCCTTGGTGTTTGGCGTATTACTGGGGTTTGTTGCTTTACTGCCGACGTTAATCAGAAGAAAAAGTGCCAACCGGCGTTTGCGCCAGCGCATTCGCCAGGTAGAGCAAGAGGTGGATAATCTGCGTGCCATACCGATTAAGGAAACTCACTAACCATGTTGCAATATTTATTTGCCTTATTGCCAGTGGCTGCCGGTTGTGGCTGGTATTTTGGCAATAGGTCAGCGGATAATAAGGATAACAAACGTAGTGCGTTTAGGATGCGCCATGATTATTTTAAAGGCTTGAATTATCTGATTAATGAGCAGCCAGATAAGGCAGTAGATGTATTTATCAAGCTTCTGGAAGTCGATAGCGATACCGTAGAGACACATTTAGCATTGGGTAATTTATTCCGTCGTCGTGGTGAGGCTGAGCGGGCTATTCGCATTCATCAGAATATTATTGCCCGTCCTAATTTAGCTTCTGAGCATCGTCTCCAGGCACTGTCAGAGCTGGGTCAGGATTATTTAAGAGCCGGTGTTTTGGATCGTGCTGAGCGTCTTTTTGTTGAGTTGATTGAGTTAGGTGAGACAGGTTTGTCCAGTTATCAATTTTTGTTGGCTATTTATCAACAAGAAAAAGATTGGGTAAAAGCTATTGATATTGCGAAAAAATTACAAGGATTGGGAAAACCTATGGGTTTGGTGATTGCGCAATATTGTTGTGAATTAGCTGAGCGATATTGGGATCAAGGGGATATTTATCAAGTTCTGCCATTGTTGAAAAAAGCACAAAATTATAATTTTGGCTGTATTCGTGCCCATTTAATTCGTGCGCGTCTTGAGTTTGAGCAAGACAATTATAAAAATGCGATTCATTATTATCAAAAAGTTATTCACCAGGAACCTGTTTTTCTGCCAGAGTTTATTAATTCTTTGATGGATTGCTATCATCGCATTGGTGCTGAGGATGAGATGTTCTCCTATTTTAGCAAATGTTTGCAAAAACACCCACATATTTCCTTGGTTCTAGCGATTGCTGATTACTTAAAGAAGAAAAATAGTCATCAAGAAGCGATTCGATTTGTAACCGATAATGTTAAAAACTGTCCGTCTTTATCGGGCTTAAAGTACTTAATTGCTAACTGCTTGCAAGGAGCAGGTGACCAATTGCATTTAGTAAGTTACCTTATCGATCAATTATTACGTGATAATCTTGCTTATCGCTGTACTTGCTGCGGTTTTTCTAGTAAACGTTTATTCTGGCTTTGTCCTAGTTGCCATCAATGGGAGACAATCAAGCCAGTACAAACGAATGAGGAGGCTTAAGTGATGAATGACAATGATCCTTTGATTATTGTGGCATTGGATTATCCAAGCCTAGCGCCCTTACGGGCTTTTGTCGCGCAATTATCACCAAGATTGTGTCGTTTGAAGATTGGCAATATTTTATTTACTCGCTACGGTCCTGCTTTGGTGGAAGAGTTGATGCAGCAGGGGTTTGAGGTTTTTCTCGATTTAAAATTTCATGATATTCCACAAACAGTGGCACAAAGTTGTCGTGCTGCGGCCGATTTAGGCGTTTGGATGATTAACCTGCACGTTAGCAGTGGTTTTGCTGCAATGCAGGCTGCGCGTGAAGCAGTTGATCAGTCCTCTAACAACCCTTTGTTAATTGGGGTGACAGTGTTGACTAGCTTGCAATCCAGCGACCTAGAAAAGTTAGGTAATCAGCGTCCTCTTGCCGATTTAGTGCTTGATTTAGCTAAGCAGGCGCAAACTTGTGGTTTAGATGGTGTGGTATGTTCTTCGCAGGAAGCCAGTTTGTTGCGACAGCATTTAGGCGATAAATTTTTATTGGTGACTCCTGGTATACGTCCAGAAAAGATGGCTGATGATCAGCGGCGTGTATTAACCCCTTGTCAAGCGCGTGCAGCGGGGGCATCTTACTTGGTGATAGGGCGCCCCATTACGCAAGCAAAAAATCCTTTGGCGATGTTACAAGTGATTGCTGACTCACTTGAAACGCCGTGATACTAATAGGAGGGAGTAGTGGATGTTTACTAAGGTTAGAAGAGAGCTAAAAAAAGATAAGCATTATCGAATTGGGCAACGTTTGGCAGTTGAGCCAGCGCACACACTATTGCTTGAACAACGCTATCATCATTATCTTGGC
Organism: uncultured Coxiella sp.; assembly: GCA_964606725.1. Taxonomy (GTDB): domain Bacteria; phylum Pseudomonadota; class Gammaproteobacteria; order Coxiellales; family Coxiellaceae; genus 2-12-FULL-42-15. The sequence goes on along the minus strand of CAZSHR010000052.1, from coordinate 5,491 downwards.
AAAGTAAAGGAGCTTGCTCATTTACCAGAGGAGCATTTTGATCGCTTTTATCAGACTCTACTACAACGTTATGTTGATTTTGTTCAGCTTATTCCCGAAGATGCGCAAGAGCCGTTAGGTAGTTTATTAACAAATGCTTTGCTTCGTGCGATTAATACCTTGAATATTTTCGTGAAAGAGTTTTCTGATGCAACTCCGCTAGAGCGCTTTGCTTTGTTCAGTGCATGTTTATTGCAAAAAGTTGAGCGAGTAGTCAGTCGCAATAAATTATTAATTGTTAATAAAGCCGGTGCAACGATTAAACTTTGGCAGCCTTTTTCTCATTCCTTGGTGCAAGACTCTGATGCAAGTTTTTATAAAATTATTCCTCTTAGGGCTATTTATCACCGCATGGAAAAACCGGCACGTGTTACTTTGGCTAAGTCGTTGTTGGGCGATGAAGCGTTTTTGTCACTGGCCAGTGATACCCGTTTGTTAATGGAATGGTGGCAGGCTTTGCTAGAGGAAGAAGAGGGGGGCTTGAGTCGTCTGCAATATGCCATGAAAATTTATCGTCGTGGTGAAGATAATCTTATTGATGAGTTACCGCTTGATATTGAGATTTTTGATTCTCCGGCAACAGAGCATGCAGATGCTTTTCTTGAGTGGTTAATTAATGGGTTAGACGATAATAGCCTCTCAGTTAATATTCCTGGTGCACCGATTCATGTGACAGAGATGGGGATTTTTCTACAAACCGGTGTATTTACCATATTTGCTGAACGCTACAATCCAGGTTTGGTGGATGCGTTCACCGTGGAGCGACAATTTAAGGATATGATTGGTGAGCTAGGCATAGAGAGTGAGGTGCTCTCTCATGCAGCAGAAAAATCGAGTTTTGCCAATCCTTTTTCTAAAAAGACGGCAGTAGTACACCAAGGGGTATTAGTTTTTGATAGTGCGACAGTAACCCAGTCTTCTTCGGTAAGTACTCATGTTAAATTACCACATAATGTTAAACGAACCAGTTATCAATCATTTGTTAGCTTTACTGAGCAAATGAGGACTTCTATGACGCTGCAAAATAGGTGAAGACACTTGTCAAGTGAATTGATTATTTGTGTTGCTTTAGACTGTGAAGCCAGGCCGTTTATTGATGCTTATCAGATGAAAAAAGACAAGCAATCTGCTGCTTTTGCTTTATATATCCATCAAGAATTACCTTTAGCGCTGATTGTTACTGGGGTGGGTAAGGTTAAAATGGCGGCTGCTGTAGCTTATGTTTATCAATATTTACGCTTAGATGCTGGGTCTTGCTATATCAATCTAGGTATTGCAGGTAGTGCTGCGTTGCCATTGGGTCAGTTAATAATTGCTGACAAGATTATTGACCAAGCGACTAATCGTGTGTATTTTCCTTTTATTAATGATCAGCGTTTTAAACACTTGGCAAGTGTAACTACCTATGATAAAGCCGTATCAGATTATCCTGAACAAGGCCTAGTTGATATGGAGGCATCAGCTTTTTTTGCTAGCGCTAGTCTTTTTTTAACTCAAGAACATTTATTATGTGTTAAAATAGTGTCAGATACACCGTTGGCGACTTGGCACACTTTAAATAAAGCGAAGATTATTGGCTTGATTAATGATAGGCTCGATTTAATTGATGGGTTTGTACAGAAAATTTTTGCTAAGTTCTCTTGTGAAGATGGAATAGTTGCAATGCTTGACCATAGCACTGACGCATTTTTGCAGCGTTGGCATTTTACTGATTATCAGAAAAATCGCTTAAAAGGACTGTTAAGACGCTGGCATGTTTTGATAAAAAAGGATGATCCGTTGGAATTTTGTTGTCATGAGCAGTCTGCACAAGGGGTTTTGGTCTTACTGATGCAGCACTTAGCCGCTGTTGATTATCGATGGTAGATAACTTATGCAAGTCATTTATGTTGAAAAAGCCTTGCGTGAGCACCCTAGAGTTGAGAGAATTTTAGAGCGTTTTCAAGGTGAAAGTCACGTGATAGAGTGTTCCCACTATCGTGAAGTGTTTAATCCTAAGCAGCAAAATTTCCGCTTACAGAAAAAAAATCCAGCGTTAATATTGGCAGCCAAACCCAGTCCACGCGTGTTGCCGACACCAGAAGGTTTTGGTATTGGTGGGGTTGAAAATTATTATTTTTCACACCTGTTAAATTGTCCTTATGATTGTCGTTATTGCTTTTTGCAAGCCATGTATCAAAGCGCTCATTATGTGTTGTTTGTCAATTATGAAGATTTTATGCAAGATATTGAGCAGTGTTTGCAAACTCCTACACAATCGCCACGTTACTTCTTTTCAGGCTATGATTCAGATTCGATTGCCTATGAGCCGGTCAGTGGTTTTTTGGCAGAGTTTTTGCCTTTTTTTGCAAGAAATCAGGCGGCTATTTTTGAGTTAAGAACTAAGTCAGCCAATGTGAACGCTTTGTTGCGTTTTCCAGCACAAGACAATGTTGTGGTGGCGTTTAGTGTAACGCCCGAGACTATTTCTCGAAAAGTTGAACACAAAGTGCCAAGCGTTGTAAAGCGCATTGCACGCATAGCGCAGCTTGCTGAGCAAGGATGGCCAATTGGTTTACGTTTTGATCCGCTGATTTATGCCAGTAATTTCCGTGAACTTTATGTTGATTTAATTGATACGATTTTTAGTAAAATTTCTCCTGATGCTATTCATTCAGTGAGTGTTGGTCCTTTGCGTTTTCCCACTAAGATGTATCAAAAATTGGTAAAGCTCTATCCAGAAGAAACCTTGTTGGCACATCCTTTGGAGCGTCGAGGTCAGCAGGTAACGTATTCTGAAACTTATGAGAATCAAATGAAAGCAATTGTATTAACGCATTTAAAAAATTATTTGCCAGAATCTTTGATTTTTGAGTGTCAACCATCATGAAAAAAATACTAGTAACAGGAAGCAGTAGTGGTATTGGTGCAGCGATTACGCAAGCACTACTAACGCAAGGGAAAACCGTAGTGGGTTTGTGTCGTCATCATCCTTACCAAGCAGAGAACTACCAAGGTTATTCTGTAGATTTTAACGCTGTATCTACTTTGCAAGCGTTTTATCAATCGCTGCTTGTCACGCATTCAGATATTGATGCCATCATTTGTTGTGCCGGTTATGGGCATTTTGTCTCCTTGGAGGAATTTTCTTTTGAGGCAATGCAATCCATGATGAATGTGAATTTTTTAAGTCAAGCCTTGCTGATTAAAACTTTTTTGCCGGAATTAAAGAAGCGCCAAGGTGCTAAAATTATTGTGATTGGTTCTGAGTGTGCCTTGTCGGGTCAGAAAAAAGGAACACTGTATTGCGCCAGTAAGCATGCTTTGCGTGGCTTTGTTCATAGTTTAAGAGAAGAGTGTCGCCAGCGTGAGGTGGCTGTTTCCATGGTGAATCCAGGCATGGTGGCAACTCCTTTTTTTGATCGTCTTGCGTTTTGTCCAGGAAAAGATAAGGAAAATGCAATCACTGCTGCTCAAGTAGCCAGTATGGTAGAGATGCTATTGTCGTTAGAGAATAATTGTGTGGTTGAAGAGATTAATTGCCAACCGATGAAAAAGGTTATTCAGTCGCGACCTTTAACAATTCTTTCATCGAACTCACGTTAATTAACGTCAGTTCGACAGTTATTTCTTTTAATTTCACCTAGCTATCTGCCTATTGTCGCTTATTTTTACGCAACACGCCGTTAATACGTCCCTGTAGGCTCGAGCGCCGCATCCTGCGGCTAACGGTTGCTTTAAAAATAAGCGACAATAGGCAGATTTGCGCATGAAAGTAACTATTTTCGGGTATTCAAGTTAGGTTTTCATCGACCTGACGTTAGATAGAGTTTTCGCATGGATCAGCCTTGGGCGGTGCGAATTGTATTGTATCAACAACTTAGCGTTACCATCAGCACTTTGCCACGACAGTTGAAAACAGTTACCGAATCGCATCCTTTAGCGCTTCTGCTTTCACTTGTGTCTCTTGATATTCCTTTTCAGGATCAGAAGCGAGTGTAATGGCACTACCGCTGTGAAATAATAATTCCTTCTCAGTGAGTAACAAGGTTCTAATAGTAATAGAAGTATCCATTTCTTGATTAAAACCCAGGTAACCAATGGCACCGCAATAAGGGCCGCGCTGTGTGTTTTCTAACTCATCAATAATCTCAATAGCGCGAATTTTTGGAGCGCCGGTGATAGACCCTCCAGGGAAAGCGGCAGCTAATAAATCAGGTATTGATTGATTGGGTTTTAGCTTACCGTGAATCACCGATACTAGGTGATGCACTTTCTCATAGGATTCTGGTTGGCACAGTTGCTTGACAGCAATGGAATCTGGTTCACACACTTTGGATAGGTCGTTACGCATTAAGTCAACAATCATAATATTTTCCGCGCGGTCTTTTTCACTTTGCATCAATTGTTTTTCTAATTGGCGGTCTTCACTAGGATTTTCGCTGCGATGAATTGTTCCTTTAATTGGTCTTGTTTCAACGGTTTGATTGGATAATTGTAAAAAGCGCTCCGGTGAAGAAGACAGAACGCAACAAGGTGAAAAGTTTAATAAGGCAGCAAAAGGCGCCGGATTAGCATGGCGCAGTTTTTTATATAAAGCAATGACATCTAGTGGCTTATTTAACGTGCTTTGATAACAGCGAGCGAGGTTTGCTTGGAAAATATCACCGGCTTTAATATAGTTAATGATACGCTTTACCGCATCAATATAATTACCATGCGACATTTGGCAACGAGGTGTGGGAATATGGGTTATAGTGCTTGTTGTGTGCTGAAGTGGTTGACTGAGCATGCCATCAAGCCACTGCCTTCTTTTTTCTGCGCGTAACAATCGTTGTGAGGTTTTTGTTTCTGGAAAGCCAGTCGAAACAATCCAAGCTTTTTTTAAATAATGATCGAAACTGATTAATAGGTCAAAGCACCCGAGTTGATAAGGATGATAAGGGAAGCTTTTTTTGCTTATGTGCTTGCTTTTGCAAGTCTCTAGTGTGAAAGCTAATTCATAGGCAAAATAGCCCGCCAACCCTCCTTGAAAAGGGGGTAGATCAGGGTCTTTGGGTAATGAAAATCGTTGTAGAAAAGCACTAATAGCATGTAGCGGCGAATCGCTATTTACCGTTGTGGCTTGTAAAATATCGAAAGGGTCTACAGCAAGATAACTGTAGCGTCCGAGGGTGTTATTGGTGGTGATAGAGCTATCTAAAAAAACCAGGTTTTTTAGGGGCAGGCAATTAAGCAGTGTGGTAGGTGCTTGGTAAGGAATTTCTTGCTTGATCATTCTATTAGGGTAATGACTGGGTACCAGGAAATCAAGTCAGGGTGATTGCTCAGCACCCCTTGGGAATTTCCATATTTTGACCCTATTGAATGCAAAATTTGTTCATCTCCTAACTCTGCCGGTATTTCACGCTTCTCAGTGCAGGTCGGTTAAGCCGAGTTCGCCCGCTTTGCTCACCTTGCGCCTGCTTGCTTT
>CAZSHR010000051.1:0-11040 GCA_964606725.1 uncultured Coxiella sp. | reverse complement strand
CATTTACTTAAAAAATTATTAGAGAAAATACTAGCTCATTACCTGTTTTCAATCGTACTTGATAAATTTCCAGAAAAAATGACATCTGGAACTTTATACATTAAGCAACAAGTAGAGAAAAATAACAAAGGAAAAAAAATTGAAGTAAAATTTCTAGGGCAAGAAGAAGCAATTACGGTTAATAATGTTAGGTTATCGACTAACCCTAATGACCAAAAAATTAGTTTCGCCAACGCTATAAAAATTTTCAAAGCCACGAACGTACTAAGTAGTAAAAAATTTCCTAAACTTTTTAACAATATTCAGCTATCACAAATCAATTTGTTACTACCAGTGCTAGTCGATGAGCAACGTTACAAAAAACAAGGAGAAACACAACAACTAAAAGAGCTAATTCCCTTATTACCTAAACCGTCTTTGACAGTTAAAGAATCACATATACAGAGAAAGATATTTTGTATTATTCAAAAGCATTTTCCAAACGCCAAGAAGGAGTATTATATCAATGGACTGCCCGCGGACATTGTAATTGACAATGCAATTATTGAGGTGGATGGCCCCGAGCATAAACTGTACTCAAAAGAGCAGGGTTTTAGCTCTCATGTAAAAGATCGCTTGCATAGTAGTATTTTGAAAAGCAAGCACTACAAGAACTACCAGATTATTCGCCTAAGCGTTGAGGACATTGGCAAAAATAAAAAGCAACTAGAAAGCTGGGTGATGCAAACTTTGCAAACGCATGGAATACAAGTTGAACAAGCAACTCCCACAGTCTCTTGCACCTTATGAGCCGACAAGATGGTATAATTACGCTTTAAGCATGGTATAATGGCTTCTTTTCGTTCGCCACCGCTAAGTATCGCCTAACAGCGCGATAGCATAACGTTAGAGAGCACTTCATGAGCAATAATTATGATTCTTCTTCCATCAAGGTTCTTAAAGGCTTAGACGCCGTAAGGAAAAGACCTGGCATGTATATCGGTGATACTGATGACGGTTCTGGTTTACACCACATGGTATTCGAGGTAGTTGATAATTCCGTGGACGAAGCATTAGCTGGCCATTGTGACCAAATATGGGTCACATTACACAGCGACGGCTCGGCATCCGTAAGAGACAATGGTCGCGGTATTCCTACGGACATTCACGAGGAAGAGGGGCGCTCTGCGGCTGAAGTGATTATGACCGTACTACACGCTGGCGGTAAATTTGACCAGAATTCATATAAAGTATCAGGTGGTCTACACGGCGTTGGGGTATCTGTTGTTAACGCATTATCGGAAAACCTAGAACTTTATATTCGACAAAACGGTCAAGTGCATCATCAGCACTACAAAATGGGTGAGCCACAAGCGCCGCTTGGCACCATTGACACAACCGATAAGCACGGTACAGAAATTCGTTTTACCCCTAGTAATGAGATTTTTAGCGATACCACCTTTCACTACGATATTCTTGCGAAACGATTACGCGAGCTTTCGTTTCTAAATTCCGGCTTATGTATTACTTTATCTGATGAACGCTCTGGAGAAAAAGACGTTTTTAAATACGAAGGAGGCATTAAAGCCTTTGTTGAACACCTTAATAGTAAAAAAACACCTTTGCATTCTGATGTGATTTATTTTTCAAAAAAAGTTAATGGCATGATAGTAGAAGCTGCCATGCAATGGAACGATAGTTTTCAGGAAGCCATTTTTTGTTTCACCAATAACATTCCACAGCGCGATGGTGGTACACACTTAGCAGGATTTCGCGCAGGCTTAACCCGTACCTTAAATCAGTATATCGATAAAGAAGGGGCGGCAAAAAATGCGAAAGTTAACATTGCTGGTGAAGATTGTCGTGAAGGACTCACGACCGTGTTATCCGTTAAAGTCCCTGATCCTAAATTCTCCTCACAAACAAAAGACAAGCTAGTATCATCCGAAGTCAGACCAGTTGTTGAATCCAGCGTCGCCAATGAATTACGTGATTTTTTCCTAGAAAATCCCAAACAAGCGAAAGCCATTGCTGCAAAAATTGTTGATGCCGCACGTGCACGAGATGCAGCGCGTAAAGCTCGAGAGATGACACGACGTAAAAACGTGCTTGATGTAGCTGGATTACCTGGGAAACTCGCCGACTGTCAAGAAAAAGACCCTGCATTATGCGAATTATTTATTGTTGAGGGAGATTCGGCTGGTGGTTCTGCAAAACAAGCGCGTGATCGCAAATATCAAGCCATATTACCGCTCAAAGGTAAAATTCTTAATGTTGAAAAATCCCGTTTTGATAAAATGCTGGCCTCGGCAGAAGTAGGTACGCTAATTACGGCTATGGGATGCGGCATTGGTCGCGAAGAGTATGACCCCAATAAATTACGCTATCATAGCATTGTGATTATGACAGATGCCGATGTCGACGGCTCTCATATCCGTACTTTGTTGTTAACTTTTTTCTATCGCCAAATGCCAGAGCTAATCGAACGGGGCAACATCTTTATTGCGCAACCACCTTTGTATAAAGTCAAAAAGAATAAACAAGAACGTTACATCAAAGATGATAGCTCACTGGATGACTATTTACTAGAGCTCGCACTAGAAGACGCGCAACTCTTCGGCAAAGAGGGTGTAGCTCCTATTGCAGGAGAGCAATTGAAACAATTATCGCAACATTATCGTCGCGCTGATCGTAGCATGAAACGACTAGGTAAACGCTTTCCATTGGATATTATTGCACAACTGTGGCACGTTACTCCCGTTAGCAGTGACACCATGCAATCAGAAACGCAAATGCAAGCATGGGCAGAACAGCTAGAAAAGCAGCTCAACCTTAACCAAAACAATAGTATATACCAGGTGAATATTCAGCATGATGCAGAAAAAGAAAGTTATTTACCTGCTATTACTTTAATTAAACATGGCATTCAACAGCAGTATGTTTTACCCGTTGATTTCTTTAATTGTCATGATTATGAAAATATTGCTAGCTTATACAATGAAATTAATGGTCTTATTCAATCGGGTGCTTACGTTATGCGTGCTGACAAAAAGCAACACGTTAACCATTTTGGCCAAGCACTGGATTGGTTAATCAATGAAGCAAAACGCGGCTTAGGAATACAACGTTATAAAGGGCTGGGTGAAATGAACCCTGATCAATTATGGGAGACTACCATGGACCCTGAAACCCGCCGTTTGCTTAAAGTCAAAGTAGAGGATGTTATCCTTGCCGATGAGATGTTTACTACCTTAATGGGGGATCAAGTCGAGCCACGCCGTCATTTTATTGAAAATAATGCACTGGCTGTGGAAAATCTTGACATCTAAGTAAACAGGTAAACTAGGAAGTTAAGTCATGAAAATTATTATTCTAGGTGCCGGTCAAGTAGGCGGCTCATTAGCTGAGACGCTACTCAGTGAAAATCATGACATTACCCTAGTGGATTTAGATGAACACCGTCTACAATACTTTGCAGACCGATTGGATATTCACACACTCAGAGGACATGGCTCTTACCCAGGAATTTTAAGACAAGCCGGAGCCGATAATGCCGATATGTTAATTGCCGTAACCGATAACGATGAAGCAAACATCGTCGCTTGCCAAGTCGCCTATACGCTATTTAATGTTCCTGTTAAAATGGCACGTATCCGCTCACGCCATTATTTTGTCAAAAAAGAATTATTTGCGCTAGATCATATTCCCATTGATTTTATCGTCAGTCCAGAAATTATTGTGACGCACTTGATTACAGAATTACTTGCGTTTATCGGCGCGCTGAGCATGCTAGATTTTGCTGATGGTCAAGTGAAAGTATTTACCATGAAGCCCTACTATGGTGGCGCATTAATTGGGAAAACGGTGGCACAAATTTATGAATATTTATCTGATGTTCACTTTCATATTGTTACCATTTACCGTGACCATCTCCCATTAACACTCTCGCAAGAGACCGAAGTGGAAGTAGGTGACACCCTTATGATAAGTGCAGCGACTGAGGATATTAACAAGATTATTGCCGCATTTCGACGAGAAGAGGCGCCATTACGAAAAATCATCATTGCTGGAGGCGGAAACATTGGCGGTAGTCTAGCGCGCGTATTACAAGATGACTATGAGGTCAAATTAATTGATCACAACCGCGATACTTGTGACAGACTCGCCAACTCATTACGCCATGTCACAGTACTATGTGGTAATGGAAATGACAGTGCCCTATTACGCGATGAGAACATTGAAAACGCTGATGCCTTTCTTGCACTGATGAATGACGATGAAGCAAATATTATCGCGTCAATTCAAGCGAAGCAAATGGGAGCAAGGCAAACCTTTGCTTTGATTAATCGCAGCGATTACTTTGATATTATTGAAAGCAGTTCCATTAATGTTCGTGTATCGCCGCCACTAGCGACTATCGGTTCTATCTTAACCCATGTACGACGAGGAGATATAAAAGGCGTCTACTCGGTTAACCGCGGCCACGGTGAGTTAATAGAAGCCGTTATTCACGGCGACCGCAAAACCTCAAAACTGGTTGATCGCAGCATTGAAAAGCTTAAACTTCCTGAACAAACCATTATTGCCGGTATTATTCGTGAAGGTTTGTATTACCGACCACTGCATGACTTTGTGCTGTGTGAAAAAGATCATGTTATTTTTTATGTCAAAGACAAACGAAAAATTAATGAATTTGAGAAATTTTTACAAGTTGACAGTGGTTTCTTCTAGGGAAATTTCATGAGATTTCTTGCTGTATTTAAAGTGTTAGGCACTATGCTGATGATTCTCAGTCTAAGTCAGTTGCCACCTATTCTTGTAGGCTATCTCTACGGTGATGGTGCCATCCCTGCTTTTGTTTTTAGCTTTATAACCAGCTTTATTTTCGGTTATCTTCTATGGCTTTTTTCAAAGCGATCTGCTCGGGAACTCAAAGCACGTGATGGTTTTTTAGTGGTTTCTTTGCTATGGATCGTACTATCTTTTTTTAGTGCCATCCCACTTATCGTCACATTATACCCTAAACTTACGATAACCGAAGCGATTTTTGAAGCAGTGTCAGGTTTAACCACAACTGGCGCAAGTGCGATGCCACACTTAACCAGTATTCCACACGCTATTCTCTATTATCGCCAACAATTACACTTTTTAGGCGGCATGGGAATTATTGTATTAGCCGTTGCAGTACTTCCTATGCTAGGTGTAGGTGGGATGCAACTATATCGTGCAGAAGTTGCAGGACCAATGGATTCTGACAAATTAACACCACGACTAACACATACTGCTAAAGCACTTTGGTATTTATACTTTGGCCTAACACTTTGTTGCGCCTTGTCTTATCGCTTAGCAGGAATGGATTGGTTTCAATCGATCAGCGCCAGCTTCACCACTGTTTCTACCGGTGGTTTCAGTTTACATGAATCAAGTTTTGCCTACTATAATAGCACTGCTATTGATTTAATCGGCATTGTTTTTATGCTATTGGGAGCAGCTAATTTTTCATTACATTTTCAGCTAGCAAGACGACATAACCCGCTTTTGTATTTTCGTGATGCCGAGTTTAGGCTGTATATTATTTTCTACTTAGTTGCCACATTAATCATTGGTTCGGCGTTATCGTTACATGATTATTATCATACTGGAAAAAACTTTTTAAACGCGCTATTCACCGTGGTTTCTATTGGAACCACCACAGGGCTGACTACCACCAACTTTAATTTATGGCCAAGCTTTACTCCTTTTTTATTAATGTTCATCGCCATTATTGGTGGGTCAGCCGGCTCCACCAGTGGTGTTATGAAAATGGTAAGAGTATTAGTTTTATATGAGCAAGCAAAGCGAGAACTCTACCGCTTAATTCATCCTAAAGCGGTATATGCTGTAAAGCTAGGAAAACAACCACTATCTGACCGAACACTGCAAGCGGTGTGGGGATTTGTCGCTGCTTACATTGCTCTGTTTGTCATACTTTACCTGGTTTTGATAGGGATGGGGTTAGATATGCGAACAGCATTTGGCGCGTTGGTTGCTTGTCTATCCAATACCGGCGTTGGTATTGGTCAAGTAGCTGATGGCTTCTCGGGATTGAGTGTGGGAATTAAATGGCTATTAATTTTCTCAATGATTGCAGGGCGCTTGGAAATTTTCACCATCATTATTCTATTGACACCTTCTTACTGGAAAAACTAACTAATAATAAAGACATTATATCTGTCCCTAAAACAGATAATTGTCATATTAGGGACAGGTATAATCTAATTATACTTGTCCCTAATATGAGATTTTGCTATATTAGGGACAAATATAACTCCTTTATCGCTGCCCCTAGGAGAAAGTGTTGAAAAATCATATCGTTGCAAGAGAAAGAGAAATTGCTATACTTAACCGCATATACGACTCCAAAGAAGCCGAATTTATCGCTGTTTATGGGCGACGACGAGTCGGGAAGACTTTTCTAATTCGATCTTTTTTTAACCAAAAGAAAGGATTATTTTTTCAACTTGCTGGCATACATAATGCATCTATTAGCACCCAACTTAATGAGTTCACTAAAGAACTGCAAAACTTCTACGCTAAAATAAACATTAACGTTACCATTAAACCACCGGTATCCTGGCTTAATGCCTTTGAGATGCTCAACGAAGCAATTAAACACACCAATCAAAAAATTGTGCTATTTTTCGATGAATTTCCTTGGATGGCAAGTAAAAAATCACAATTACTAGAAGCCGTAGATTACTATTGGAATCGTCATTGGGTCGATAACCCTCATCTTAAATTAATCATTTGTGGCTCAGCCGCTTCTTGGATAATTGATAATATCTTAAATAACAAAGGCGGTTTGCATAACCGTGTTACATTACGTCTACCTATACAGCCTTTCACCTTAGCTGAAACAAAAGCGTATTTAACCCATCGAAAAATCTACTTGGATCACCAACAAATTTTACAATTATATCTTTGCATCGGTGGCATCCCTTTCTATTTAAAACTTGTCAAAGAAGGGTTATCAGCCGTTCAAAATATCAATGATATTTGCTTTAATCGACACGGCGGATTAGCAAACGAGTTTAATAATCTTTTCTCCTCTTTATTCCAGCATTCAGACATTCATGAGGCTATTATAAACTTACTAGCTAGCAAGAGAAATGGTGTTGCCAGACAAGTGATTGAACTGGCCACCCAGCTTAAAGGAGGTGGACTAACTCGTGTTCTAAATGAACTTGAACAAGCCGGTTTTATAGAAAAATTTTTGCCCTGGAAACAACAAAAAGGGTTATTCTATAAACTAATTGATGAATACAGTTTATTCTACTTAAACTGGATTTCACCTCAGTCAAAAACTCGACTTATTAATGGAATTAGTGAAAAATTTTGGCAGATTAAAAGTCAGTCTGCAAGCTGGAGAGCTTGGGCAGGCTATGCTTTTGAAGCCATTTGTTTCAAACATCTAAAACCTATTAGGAAAGCACTGGCTATCCCTGATGACTCAGAAGCAGCAACATGGCGTCACACAGCAAAAAAAGACGAATTATCCGGCGCTCAAATTGATTTACTCTTTGACCGTAGTGATGGAATTACTAGTATTTGTGAAATCAAATATTCATCAAAACCTTTCAAGATTAATAAAGAATACGCGCAAGCACTTAAAAATAAATTAGATATCTATAAAAAAGTAACGAAGACTAATAAACAGCTATGCTTATCAATGATAACAGCTAACGGCTTAGAAGAGTCACCTTATAGAGAAGGACTGATTTGGTCAATAGCGACATCTGAAGATTTATTTTGACCTCAGAGCTGCTTGCTTTCAGAAATAACATGTTCGACCTCAATAGCTATCTGCTCAACAAGCTGATTATCAATAAGCTCAACCTCTTTATCCAATAATTTTTCTTTAAGCTGAGCTATTAGTGCACGCAAGCGCGGCAAACCACAGTAACACAACGCACCATATAAACCATGCACTAACTCGTAAAGCTCCTTTTTGTTTCCTAAACTAGCGACTTGTTTGATTTTTTGTATATCCAAAGAAAGTTTCTCAGCAATAACAAAAATCATTTCCTTAGCATCTTCGATACCTTGACCAACTAACCTAGCTCCCTCTTCAAGATCAATTGTCTTGGGTGGAAGTATTTCTGGGCTAAAATTCCAAGTAGTAACAGAAGGCTCCTGATCAACATCTTCTAGTAAAAAAACATAAATGCGCAATGCTCTTTTAAGACCAGCAGCATTTAACGGTTTTGTGAAGATATCCTGCATTCCTGCTTGTAGACAGCACTCTCTCTGTTCAGCCGCTGCATGGGCGGTTAAGGCAACAATCGGTGTTGTTTCTGCATCAATGTCTAAGCGAATAGAACGAGTAACCGCTATGCCATCAACGTCTGGCAAACCAATATCCATTAAAATCAAGTCATAATGTTTTTGCTTTACTTTCGCTAACGCTTCTTTTCCAGTTTCTGCAAGATCAGAAGCACATTGATGATCTTGCAGTAACTGTCTTGCCACATGCGCTGCAAGCGGTTGATCTTCAACCAACAACACAGTGGCAATGGGGTCATCAACCTCATAATTTTTCCTTACTTTCTGTAGAGCCAATAGACGTTTTTTATCAATACGAGGCTTCTCATGCATCACATCGTCTGAATGAATATTTTTTTTACCTGATTGAGCAGTCATGCTTTACTCCCCAAAAAAACAGTAATAGGATAGCACCTGTAAGTTTATCATAATACTATTACCATAGTACAGAGAGTGAATATGCCATCACCTTCTATTGCCGTTACCATTACAAACGATGTGCTAATAACACAAGGGGAGCAATTGAGTAAAAAGCTAGGAATTCCTTTTGTAAAAACAAGAGACAACACATTTCCTCTTTTATTGCAATTAACAACAGAGCATCTTGAGCTAATTTCAACCTCAGAAAACTTTAGTCCACTTTATGTGGATTTTACTAAAGGAAAACTGCGACATCGCTTACTTTATGGTGGCGGGAAAAATCAATTAATCGCAAAAGCATTCGGCTTGCATCGTGGTGCAAAACCCGTTGTTTTAGATTTAACTGCTGGCCTTGGTCAAGATGCTTTTGTTTTAGCAAGTTTAGGTTGTAAAGTGACTATGTTGGAGCGCTCCCCTATTATTGCAGCTTTATTAGAAGATGGCTTACAACGCGCTTTAACAACATCATGGTTCAAAGCATTTCATTTAGAGCTACTTATACAAGAAGCCAAAGATTTTCTTGAAAAAATCAATCCTGATCAAAAACCTGAAATTATTTATCTCGACCCCATGTTTACTTGTCGCAAGCAATCGGCTTTAGTCAAAAAAGAAATGCGCTTATTAAGACAAGTCGTCGGTCAAGACAACGATGCTAATACACTACTCAATTTAGCATTATCGTCTGCTAAAAAAAGAATTATTGTCAAACGCTCAAGAATTGCTAGGCCATTAAGCGATTTAACACCTGATTTTTGCTATCAAGGTAAGCGCAATCGCTTTGATGTTTATCATGCTAAACAAGCAGGAGTTTTGCACAGATCAGCCTAGGGATGGTTAAGATGAGAAAATGTTACGCTTACCCAATCAATTTAAACAACTTTTGCAATTGATCCAGTGGGATAAAAAACACTTCACATGTTGCCACTTGCAGCGTAGCAATTATATCTCTGGTCAAAACAAAAGCTTTTTTTGGGGAATACGCCTCAATAAATGATTTAAAACTTCTGGAAAGACTAGGCTTTGTGAAGTGGCGATATTTTACCTCTATCGGAATAGTCAAACCAGATGTCGAGTGGATTACAAAATCAACCTCTGCTCCTGATTTAGTTCGCCAATAATGAATTTTTAACTGACTATCTGATTTTAAATATTTATAAAGCTCCTGGTAAACAAAAGATTCAACAAGCAACCCTAAATCTGTTCGTTGCTCAAGTGCTGAGAAATTTCCTAACGCCTGATTACGAAACCCATTGTCAATAAAATAGTAAATAGGATTTCGAGTAATCTCTGTCCTTTTATTACCAACAAAAGGAGTCACTTTCTTAATAATAAAAGTTTCTTCCAACAATCGTAAATACTCTTTAATTGTCGGCTGTGAAACATGGCAATCCACAGCAAGCTGTGAATAATTAACCAATTGGCCAGAACTATGTGCTAATAACGTTAGCAATTTTTCTATAATATCTGAATTTTTAATATTTAAAAAATTAACTATGTCTTTTTGGATATAATCATTAAATAATTGCTGAACAAGTATTTCCTTATGCTGGGACAACAAAATACGAGGATAACTGCCAAAAAGAACACGACTTTCCCAATTAACCATCCCTTCATCAATACTCAAAGGTAAAATAACAGATTCTAACTGTCGCCCTGTCAAAGACTCTTGAACCTTACTTTTTAATTCTAACCTTGAGGACCCTGTTGCTATAATTTTAATCGGCAACTGCAAATCAACCAAAGTCTTAAGAAATAATCCTGGGTTTGTTAGCCGCTGCACTTCATCCACCAATACCACCGGACACTGTAAAGCAAATAGCTTAATAAGCTCCTCAATAATAACCGTATCTTTTAAATGATTACGTATTTCCTGATAATCGCAGTTTAAGTACAATAATTGATCAAATCTTTTCTCTTTGAAAACAAGGTGCTCACTCAAATGCAATGCCAGAGTTGTTTTCCCTGCACGGCGCGGACCCGTTAAAATTAAACATAAATCATCAAACTCACGATCAATCAATAACTTATTAAGAGTCCTAGGAATGTAATCCACATTCAAAAGAAATCGCTTCTGCCCATTTTTAATCCAAGGATTAAGCTGGTAAAGGATGTTTTCTAGCTTTGTATTCAATGAACCCTACTCAGATAAAGAAAACTTCTATTAAGTAGGGTAGCAAATAAAAACGAAAAGAAAAAGCCTCAATTAAAAGAGGTTGTGTATAAGTGACTTAGATAAATAACGCCCGTTCGATGAAAACCTAACTTGAATACCCGAAAATAGTTACTTTCATGCGCAAATCTGCCTATTGTCGCTTATTTTTACGCAACACGCCGTTAATA